>CAMZIY010000190.1 GCA_947307365.1 uncultured Clostridia bacterium | reverse complement strand
CCCGCATGATCCACGCCACGGACCGGGCCACCATGCTGAACCTGATGGTGGGGCTCTGCGGTTATACCCTCTGCTCCGGCGTGATCTGCGAGGAATTGAACGGGGAGGACTACGTTGCCGTCCCCTTCGACGCCGGAGACGATGCCTCGGGCAGCCGGATGGAGATCGGCTATATCGTGAAGAAAAACGTGATCCTCAGCGGCATGGCCGAGCTCTATATCGCGGAGCTGGACCGCTACCTCCGGCAGTATCAGACGGAACACGCCTGACTCGGAAAAGGAGTGTTTATGGGAAAGAACATCGGGAGCCATCGAATCATGGGGGATAAACGGATCTTGACCGTTCAGGATATTTCCTGCGTAGGGCAGTGCTCCCTCACCGTTGCTCTGCCCATTCTGTCCGCCGCAGGGCTGGAAACGGCCATCCTTCCCTCTGCTGTTCTGTCTACGCATACAACGGGCTTCACGGGATACACCTGCCGGGACCTGACGGAGGATATCCCCGGTATCATCGCCCATTGGCAAAGGGAAAAGATCACCTTCGACGCGATTTATACGGGATATCTCAGCAGTGTCCGACAAATCGGTCTGGTCAAGGAGATGTTCACCAAGCTCAGAAGAGACGATTTTGTCAGTATCGTGGACCCGGCTATGGCTGACGGCGGCAGTCTCTATCCCGCCTTCGATCCGGATTTCGTGTCGGAGATGAGGTCACTGATCGCCGAGGCGGACATCATCCTGCCGAATATCACGGAGGCATGTTTCCTGACCGGCACCGCGTGCCGGGAAGCATACGACGAAGACTACATTGACGGGCTAATGAAAGCCCTTCGAAACATCGGAGCAAAAACGGTGGTCCTTACCGGCGTCAGTTACGACTCGAACAGCACCGGCGTCGCTGTTTTGGAGGGAGAACGCCCCAGCTATTACCGGCATGCCAGATGCGCACGGGACAGCCACGGCACCGGAGACGTTTTCTCTTCAGCCTTCGCAGGAGCTTATCTTCGGGGCAAACGTGTCTGCGAGGCGGCCGGGATCGCCGCGGACTTTACCCTGCGATGCATGGAAAACACGGAGAACGATCCTGCGCACTGGTACGGGGTGAAGTTCGAGTCGGTCCTGCCCTATTACATCGACCGGCTGAGAGGAACGGAGGGAGAAAACCAATGGAAAAACAAATAACGGGAGCCCTGCCGAATGAATTGCAGGGTAAACTGGACGCCCTGAAAACGATTATCCGGGAGCTGGGTTCTCTGGCCGTCGGTTTTTCCGGGGGCGTGGATTCCTCTCTGCTGGTGGCGGTCGCCCATGAGGTGCTGGGGGATCGGGCCATCGCCGTGACCGGGGTGGACGCCTCCGTCCCGGAGCGGGAAGTGGAAGAGGCAAAGCAGTTCTGCGCCCAGCGCGGCATCCGCCACTTCCTGTGTCCCGTTGATCCCCTGAAGGAGGAGGGATACCGGCACAACGGGCCGGACCGCTGCTACTTCTGCAAGCACGGCATCTTCACAGAAGTGAAGCGAATCGCAGAGGAGAACGGAATCGCCTATATGGCGGAGGGCTCCAACACCGACGACCTGGGGGATTACCGCCCTGGACTGCGTGCCGTCGCCGAGTTGGCGGTGAAAAGCCCTCTGAGGGAAGCCGGTCTCAGCAAGGCGGATATCCGCCTGATCTCCAAATACCTGGGGCTGCCCACCTGGAGCAAGCCCGCCTACGCCTGCCTGGCCTCCCGCTTCGTGTACGGGGAGGAGATCACGGAGGAAAAGCTGCGCATGATCGACCGGGCAGAGCAATTTCTCATCGAGCACGGTTTCTTTGAGGAACGGGTGCGTATCCACGGGAACATCGCCCGTATCGAGGTGCCGCCGAAGGACATATCCCGGCTGGCTTCGGAGGAGATCCGGGAAGCGGTCTACCGGGAGCTGAAGGACCTCGGCTTCCTTTTCGTCACCCTGGACCTGCGGGGCTATCGGACAGGAAGCATGAACGCTACGCTGAAAAAGCCGGAGTAGGATTTTCTTCCCAGCACTGAGTCTTGCCATTTTGCCGGAAACCAGAGATATAGAAAAAGCCCTCCGCTGTGATCGCAAGTCGTCACGGCGGAGGGTGATCATTATACCATGTGCGCGCAGCGCCATGGTATAAGTGGCATCGCCGCCGGTTGCCCCGCAAGGGGCGAGGCGGACGCGCCATAAATGCCGGAATAATAACCGCCATGCGGTTATTATTCCATGTTCCATCCCGGCGAATAGCCCTTTCGCAGCTCCCAGCCGGTTTCCGTATAGATGCGGGCGATGGTTTCCACCGAGCGGCCTACGCCGTCCAGCTCCGTGTGGCCGCTGAAATCTCGGGGATTGTAGCCGCACTCCGCCCAGCATAGATTCGCGCCGGAATTGGCGGCCAGGGTGGCGTTGGCCGAGCCCACCAGGGGTGTTTTGTCATCCAGAAGCCGGTAAAGCCCGGTGAGAAGCGCCTGCTCCTGCTGGGTGAATTTGCGGCAGTTCTCCACTTTCGTCCCCTTCACGGGGATGCGCCGCCCGATCCCGCCGGTCAGCGGGCGGAATTGAAGATGTACTTCGAGGCGTTCCACAAAATCCCGTGCCGTGTGCTCCTCCCCGATGGGTTCGACGCAGAAGGACAGGGGCA
>CAMZIY010000189.1 GCA_947307365.1 uncultured Clostridia bacterium | reverse complement strand
AAGCTGATCGCCGACTCCGTGTCCGACATCGCCGACGAGGACGGCTGGGCCTCCATGGGGGAACTGGGGAGCCTGCTGCTGAAGAAGCAGCCGGACTTCGACCCCCGCAACTTCGGCTTCACGAAGCTGACGCCCCTGATCCGCAGCCTGCCCCGCTTCGAGGTGGACGCCCGCGTGGTGGACGCCACCAAGACCCGGCATATCTATCTCCGTGACAAGGAGGCGTGAGGATTACCGCCGCCGAAGGGAGATGCGGCGGCTGGGGACGTTCCTCCTGCTGGTTGCGCTGCTGGTGCTGCGCCTGTGGGTGGACAACCGCACCGTGCGTACCAAGGAATACGACGTGCCCTGCGGCATCCCGCCCGGTTTCGACGGGGTCCGCATCGCCCAGATCAGCGACCTGCACGGCAACGAGAAGCTTTATGAGCCTCTCCTGCGGCACACCCGCGATGCGAAGCCGGACCTTATTTTCCTCACCGGGGATATCACGGACGCGGAGGAGCAGTGGCCGAAGCTGGAAGCCCTGCTGAAGGACCTGACGACAATCGCCCCCTGCTACTACGTCAGCGGCAACCACGAGTGGGCGGACCTGGAGCCGGAGCCGCTGTTCCGCCGGATCGCGGACACGGGGGTAAGGGTGCTCCGCAACGAATGGGTGCTCCTGGAGCGCAGCGGGGACCGGGTGGCGCTGGCGGGCTTTGAGGACCCCAACGGTTATGCGGACATGATCAAGGCACAGGATCTGTGCAAGGTCATCCGGGCAAACACAGATAACTTCGTCATTGCCCTCTGCCACAGGCCCAGTCTCTTCCCGGAGCTGGCGGAGGGGGGCTGCGGCCTGGTGTTTTCCGGCCACAACCACGGCGGCGTCATCCGCCTCCCCTTTTACGGCGGGCTCATCCCTCCCGCCCGGAAAATGGGGGAATACGACGCCGGGCTATTCTACCGGGACGGCAGCGCTCTGCTGGTCTCCCCCGGCCTGGCGGGCACCAACGGTATCCCCCGCTTCCTGAACAGGCCGCAACTCTGCCTGGCGGTCCTGCATCCGTGGCCGGAGGAAGGATAGATACAGAAAGAATCGGGGCGCAGTTCAAATGAACTGCACCCCGATCTTATACTCCTGTTTATTCATATTCGTCGGTCTTCCCCTCCGCCAGGATATCCGCGATCCTTCGGCTGGCGAAGCCGTCCCCGTAGGGGTTGGAGGCATGGGCCATGGCGTCGTAGGCGCCCGGGTCCTCCAGCAGCTCCTTGAAATTGCGGTAGATGGCCTCCTCCTCCGTGCCCACCAGGCGCAGGGTCCCGGCGGCGACGCCCTCCGGCCGCTCCGTGGTGTCCCGCATCACCAGTACCGGCTTTCCCAGGCTGGGGGCCTCCTCCTGGATGCCCCCGGAATCCGTCAGGATCATGTGGCTGCGGGCCAGGAAATTGTGGAAATCCAGCACGTCCAGGGGTTCGATGATGCGGATGCTCCCGCAGCCGCTCAGCTCCTCCGCCGCCGCCTGGCGCACGGCGGGATTCATGTGGATGGGATAGATGGCCTTGACGTCGGGGTGCTCCTCCAGGATCCGCCGGATGGCCCGGAACATCTGATGCATGGGCTGCCCCAGGTTTTCCCGCCGGTGGGCGGTGATGACCACCAGGCGGCTGTCTGCTGCCCAGTCCAGCTGGGGGTGGGAATAGTCCTGCCGCACCGTGGTCTTCAGGGCGTCGATGGCGGTGTTGCCCGTGATGAACACGCTCTCCGGCGCTTTCCCCTCCCGCAGCAGGTTTTCCTTTGCCCGCTTCGTGGGGGCGAAGTTATACCGGGCGATGATGCCCACCGCCTCCCGGTTGAATTCCTCGGGATAGGGGGAAGCGATGTTGTAGGTGCGCAGGCCCGCCTCCACATGCCCCACGGGGATCTGGAGATAAAAGCAGCACAGGGCCGCGGCGAAGGTGGTGGTGGTGTCCCCGTGGACCAGGACCACGTCCGGCTTCTCCGCTGCCAGCACCGCCCGGAGCTTTTCCAGGATGGCGGCGGTGATGTCAAAGAGGGTCTGCCGGTCCTTCATGATCGCCAGGTCATGGTCCGGCGTCACCCGGAAGGCCCGCAGGCCCTGGGCCAGCATCTCCCGGTGCTGCCCCGTGACGCACACCACGGTCTCGAATTCCCCGGGGCGCTTTTTCAGCTCCAGCACCAGGGGGCACATCTTCACGGCCTCCGGCTTCGTGCCGAAGACCAGCATGACTTTCTTCATTCGCTCCAGGCTCCTCTTTCTGCGGGCCAGGTCCGGCCCGCCTCTGATTGGATGGTATCATATCCCCCGGCACTTCGCAATCATTTTCTGTTTGCATCGTCATAGCCGTGGTGCTATAATCTTTTTAATATAACATCACAGGCGCCGGCGGTCCCCGGCGTTTCAGTAACCGATGATTAAATCGGCGTGTGCGGATTGTCGAGCAGATTTTTCGCCTGATGAAGGCTAAAAAACGCAGGAATACTTTATTTATTGCAAGATTTTTGACAAAATCAGGCGGGAAATATGCCGGCAAGACGTGCGCGATGATTTCATCATTGGTTACTACAGGAGGAACCGGAGGAAACAGATATGATCACGGACAGAGAGAATATCCTGCGCATGTACCACGGGGAGATGCCGGAAT
>CAMZIY010000188.1 GCA_947307365.1 uncultured Clostridia bacterium | reverse complement strand
GCGGCCAGGATCACGATGGGCGCTTCCAGGCCCTTGACCTTATGGAGGTTTGCGATATGGATGCAGTCCTGTTTCCTGCCGAGCATGATGCATCGCTCCGCCGCGCTCTCATCCGCAATGAGGTTTTCCAGGTAGACCGCGCCGTCCTGGGGCGACAGGATCTCGCCTGCACTTTCCGCTGAGCGTAGCAGCTCCAACGCGAAATAAACGTATTCCAGATTGTCGGTCCCGGCGATCCGGAACAGTTCATAATGTTCCAGCAGCAGGCTGAACAAAGCAGCAGGCGTCATTTCCTGTGAACGGAAATACAGCTCCTTCAATTCTGCGAGCGTCCTGCGGATGGGCTCCGCTTCGTCGAGCTTTTCGTTCTCCGAAAAGACGCTGAGTACCAGCCCCTGCCCCTTCAGCCGAAGAAGCTCCTTCTCGCTCATGCGGTACAGAGGGTCCGTCAGCGCCCCATAGAGGTATCTGGATTCGTTGGGCATCGCGACGGCCTTATATACGTTGACCAGGGAACAGAGCGCGGGGCACTCCCGGAATACCACCTTGCCTTCCACGCGGAAGGGAATGCGGTAAGCCGAGAAAAGGGACGTGTACTGCGCGAGCTTCCCTTTCCCGTAGGTGATCAGCATGAAGTCGCCATAGCGGATCTCCCTCGGTTCGCTGTCCCCCTTCCCTTTGATGCGCCGCGCCGGATTGCGGACAAGGCTCCGCACGATCTCCAGCACCCGATAAGGAGCCGTATCCTCCGGAGGGGTGTTTTTTCCGCTTCCGCAGGCATAGTTCCAGACGCCGCCGAAGCAGCCGTCCGGCTCCGGCTTTTCCTCCGGCAGGGGGATCGTCTCAAAGCGGCTCTGGTCCGGCGTGTTCTCCGGCAGGAGCTCCCGGAAGACCCGGTTGAACCAGGCGTTCATCCCCCAGGTCGAGCGGAAGTTGCGGGAGAGATACAGGACCTCTCCCACCTCTCCCCGGAACAGCTCCTTGACGCTCAGGTAGGAGGCGACGTCGGCGCTGCGGAAGCGGTAGATGGACTGCTTGGGATCCCCGACGATGAACAGGGAGCCCGGCTGCGGCACGCATTTCCGCCATTCCGCGCAGGGCGTTTTCGCGGTCAGATAGAAGAAGATCTCCGCCTGCATGGGGTTCGTGTCCTGGAATTCGTCAATCAGGAAATAGCTGTGCCGATCATAGATATGGCGGATCAGCCGCCCCTCCCCGGCGGCGTCCCGCTTCAGCATGTTGCGGAGATAGAGCATGTAATCGAAGAAGGAAAGGGCTCCCTCTTTCTTCAGTTCATCCGAGATACGCTTTACACACCGGGAGATGAAGTTCACCGTCAGGCTGTACTGATAGTCCTTCAGCCGGTTCAGAACAGCAGAAAAGGCTTCCGAGTCAAACTCGTACCAGGACACCTTCTTCCAGGCTATGTGCGCAGTGAAATACGAACTTCCAAAGGGGCCCAGCTTGTCCAGTTCCAACTGCGGGAGGAGCCGGAGGTTTTTTATGCTGCCCAGTGCGCGGATGATCTCCGGGATGCTTTCATTCCAGGAATCGAAAAACTGTTCGCCGCATTCCAGCAGGGCCGCCCATGCCTTTTTGTTCTCTTGGCTCTTGCCGTCATATGCATACTCCGGGTGGGCAAGCAGGGCTTTTATCAGGCTTTGAAGCTCTGCTTTTTCTTCAGAGAACACCGCGTCCGGGACCCCGGCAGGAAGCTCCGGGAACTGAAACTCCGCGTTTCGGTGCTCCATCAGCATTTTCAGCGTTTTCAGGAATACATCGTCCGGCTTGCTGTGCAGTGACCGGAAGGTCCGGTTCATCTGCTGCAGCTCCGCGCCGTATTGACCGTTCTGGAGCCTGGAATACTCCCTGCGGTAAAGCGCCGCCATTTCATCGTCGGAGAGCACCCGCGCATTGGAAGGCACGCCCGCCTCCGCGGGATGCTCACTCAGGACCATGTTGCAGAAGGAGTCGATGGTCCCCATGAAGCACAGGTCGATATTGGTCAGCGCATCCCGGCAGCGTTTCCGGGTCTCATCCGTGGGATCGCCCAGCTCGCCGGGAGCCCGTGCTGCGCCGCCCTTCGTTTCCGCAGTGCTCCGCTCGATGAGGGCTTTCTGAAACCTGCTGTAGAATTCGCCCGCCGCGGCCTTGGTGAAGGTGATGGCGCAGATCCGGCTGACGTCGATCCCGGATTCCACCATGGCGACCATGCGCTTGACCAGCACCGTGGTCTTGCCGGAACCGGCCCCGGCCTCCACGAAGAAATTGGAGGCGATATCGCTGACGATGCGGTCCCTTGCCGTCAGGTCCTTTTGGATCAGGTCATTCATCGCTGTCCTCCTCCCCTTCTTCGGCTTCTTTTCTGTTCCTGCCGCAGATCGAACTTAGCTTGCACCAGCGGCAGCTGTCCTCAGATTCCGCGCAGGGATAATCCCCGGAAAGAAGCGCGGTGCGGAACTCCGCGAGGCGCTCGGCCAGCTTCACTTTCATCTCGTCGTCGTACCGGCATGTCACGGTCTTCCTGCTGCGGATGTACCGATACTCGCATCCCGCGATCTCATAGCCGGACTGCTCCATCATATAGGCGTAAATGAGCACCTGCAGGCAGGTGGCGATATCGTCTTCCTTGTGATTGATCCTCCTGCCGGACTTGAAATCGACGATCCG
>CAMZIY010000187.1 GCA_947307365.1 uncultured Clostridia bacterium | reverse complement strand
GCGCGTCGATCCCATACCGTTTGCCGGAAAACACCACGTTTTTCCGCTTCAGAAACGCTCCGAATTTACTCATGTTACAGCCTCCGTTTTTACAGTCTGCCGGCGAGCCTGGCGGCCAGAGGGCGATGGACGCCCATAGCGCCGCGGGGGCACAACTCCTGGCAGCAGAAACAGCGAATACACTTTTTGCGGTCGATGCCGGCTTTTTTGTTCACCATGGTAATGGCGCAGGCAGGGCAGGCCCCGGCGCAGACGCCGCATCCCACGCATGCCTCTTTCTTCAGCTGCGGCCTGGCTTGGAGAATGGTCTCCACCGTGTTTTGCGCCAGGCGGCTGATGGGATTCCTGCCGCCGATGAGCTGGGTGAGCCCGTGCCGCCCGGCAATGTTCTTGAAATTCTCCGGCTTGAAGGAAGCCAGAGGCCCGTCCACGGCCAGCTCCTTTGCCTCCGCGGGGATCAGCCCCCGGCGGAACGCGGCTTCCAGATAGGGCACGTCCTCCTTCCGGAGGCCCAGCAGGGACGCGGCGGCCAGGTCCAGGCAGTAGGGGCTTTCCGAGGCCAGCAGGGCGCCGATCTGCCGGGGCGTGCCCTGGGTGGGGCCGTTGCCCTCCATGGCCACCACGGCGTCGCAGATGCTCAGCCGGGGTCGGAAGCATTCGTTGAGGTCCACCAGCATGTCCGCGAAATCCCGGTACTCCGGAAAGCGGTAGTGGTATTCCGCCTTCACGCTGCCGGGGATGGTGCCGAAAAGGTTTTTCGTGGCGGCGGTCATAGCCATCATGGCATGGACCTTCAGCTTGCAGAAATTGATGATGGCGTCCGCCTCGTCCAGCCAGGCGGTATAGGTGAATTTCCGCAGGACCTTCCCCTCCGGAAAAGACCGCTCCTTCTGGCGGAAATCCCGGTTGAGGATCGCCCCTTTGGCCTCCAGGGCTTTCAGGCCGCAGACCTCGTACACCCGCTCCAGATAGACCCGGTTGAAGACGCCGCCGGGACTGTCTCCGATGGTGACGACGGCGCCCCTTTCCACCAGCAGCTCCGTCAGCGCCCCCAGCAGCGCCGGGTGGGTGGTGGCCGCGGCCTCCGGCTTCAGGGCGGTGATGAGGTTTGCCTTGAGGGCGATCTTCATGCCCGGAAGGACCCAGCCGAGCCCGCCCAGGGGAGCAAGCACCGCTTCCAGCGCCTGCCGGACCTCGGCCTCTCCATAACCGGCGCAGGGCCGGACGATCACGCTCTTCATGAAAAGAGTATCCTTTCGTCGCTTATCCTACAGGTCTTCTCCGCCCTTGTAAAGCGGGCCGCTCACTCCAGGTAGCGGCAGGCCGCCACGGCGGCCATGGCCCCGTCTGCGGAGGCGGTGACCACCTGCCGCAGGCTCTTGGAGCGGCAGTCCCCGGCTACGAAGAGCCCCTCCGTTTTGGTGAGGCAGTCCTCCGCGCTGTCAAAGTAGCCCCAGTCGTTCAGGCTTGCCAAGTCGGCGAAGGCCCCGTTTTCCGGGATGAGGCCGATGGCCACGAAGAGCCCGTCGCAGGGGATGGTATTCCGCTCTCCGGTGGCGGTCTTCTCCGTCACCACGCCGGTGAGCTTCCCATCCTCCACGCGCAGCTCCTTCAGGGTGGTGCCGGTGATCGCCTTCACGTTGGGGCGGCTAAAGAGCACGTCCTGGCTTTTTTTCTCCCCGGTGAAGAAATCCAGGTCCTGGACCATGATGACCTCTTTGCAGTTCTCCGTCAGCAGGATGGCCTCCTGCAGGGCGCTGTTGCCGCCCCCGGCCACCACCACGGTCTTGTCCCGGTAGAATTCCCCGTCGCAGACGGCGCAGAAGGAGATGCCCTGGCCCACCAGCTCATTCTCGCCCTCCAGGCCCAGCATCCGGTGCTTCACGCCGGTGGCCAGGATCACGGCGCGGCTCTCGAAATCCCCGCCGTCCGTGTGGACGGTGAAGCCCGTCTCTGTCTTGGTGAGGCCTGTGACGGCGGCAAAGTCGATCTCCGCACCCTGGGCCAGGATCTGGTCCAGGAACTTTTCCGCAAATTCGTTGCCGCTGATCTGAAGGCTGCCGGGGATGTTCTCCACCTTGGGGGAGTAGGTGATCTGGCCGCCGAAGCCGTTCTTTTCCAGCACCAGCACGGTCTTGTTGTTCCGCCGGGCATAGAGGGCGGCGGTCATGCCGGCGGGTCCGCCGCCGACGACGATGATATCGGTCATGTCCGTGGTCTCCTTCCAGAATATGGGGTGATACGCAAATCCGGGCGGTTTTCGCCGCCCGGAACCATTTAGTTTTGCGCAAAGCTCACGCTTTTGCCAGGAACTGCTTGATCTCCGGCACGCCGTAGAACTTCTCGAAGCCGGCCTCCGTGGGGGCTACCAGGGTGGGCGCGCCCTTGATGCCGTAGGCCTCCACCAGGTCCTTGTGCTCCTCTGCGATCAGCTTTTTGAAGGGGATGCCCGCTTTGGTGAGCTGGGCCTCCGCAGCCCGGCAGTTGGGACAGGTGAGGCGGGCAAAGAGGAGGATCTCCTCCGGCTTCGCCGCTGCCTTTTCCTGTACGGCGGCTTCCGCGGCCTTCTGCTCCGGTGCTTCCGCGGCGGCGGGGGCTACCACGGCGGCGGCGGAAACGGGGGTGAAGCGGCTCCGCTCGATGTCATAGACCCGGCGCTGCTTGAATTCCTGGGCCTTGCCGTCGTTCCAGTTCTGCACCGGGCG
>CAMZIY010000186.1 GCA_947307365.1 uncultured Clostridia bacterium | reverse complement strand
CCCACCGAGACGTACCGGATTGGGCAGCCCACTGCCCTTTCGATCCGCTCCACGTAGTTCCTGGCCGCCTCCGGCAGATCCGCCCAGATGCGTGCCCCGGAGATATCGCAATGCCAGCCGTCCACGTATTCCACGACGGGGTTGGCCCTGTCCAGCAGCACTGGGAAGGGGAATTCCTCCGTCCGCTCCCCGTCGATCTCATAGGCCGTGCAGACCGGGATCTTCTCCATATAGCTCAGCACGTCCAGCTTCGTCAGCGCGATGGCGGTGGCGCCTTGGATCTTAACGCCATATCGGGTCGCCACCAGGTCCACCGGTCCGACCCGCCGGGGACGGCCGGTCTTGGCACCGTATTCCGCGCCTGCCTCGCGAAGGGCCGCCGCCTCGGGGCCGAGCATTTCGCAAACGAAGGGGCCTTCCCCCACGCAGGTCGAATAGGCCTTGACGACGCCGATCACCTGGTCGAGCCGCAGGTCGGTCAGCCCCGAGCCCACGGGGGCATAGGCAGCCAGGGCGTTGGAGGACGTGGTGTAGGGCACGATGCCGAAATCAAGATCCCGAAGCGCGCCCAGCTGGGCTTCGAACAGGATGCTTTTTCCCTCATCCCTGAGCCGGCGCAGGATCTTCGCTGTATCCCGGATGAAGGGCCGGATCTTTTCGCCGTATTCCTCGATCCACGCCTTGATCTGCTCCTCCCTGACCGGCTCCGCGCCGTAGACGCCGGTCAGCGTCAGGTTTTTCCATCCCAGGATCTCTTTCAGATGTTCCCTCAGACTGTCCGGATAGTTCAGCTCGCCCGCCAGCAGCGTCTTCTTCTGATACTTGTCCGCGTAAAACGGCGCGATCCCCTGCTTGGTAGATCCATACTTTTTATCTCGGAGGCGAAGCTCCTCCAGTTCATCCTGCAGACGGTGCCACGGCATCAGCAGGCTTGCCCTGTCGCTGATCATCAGGTTGTCGGGTGTGATCTTCACGCCGGCCAGGCGGAGCGTCTCGATCTCCTGCCAAAGGTTCTCCGGGTCCAGGGCTACGCCGTTGCCCAGAATGTTGACGACACCGTCCCGAAAGATACCTGACGGGATCAGATGCAGGGCAAACTTTCCGTGATCGTTGACCACCGTATGGCCGGCGTTCCCGCCGCCCTGATACCGCACGACACAGTCGTACTCCGCCGTCAGCAGATCCACCATCCTGCCTTTTCCCTCATCTCCCCAGTTGATCCCCACGATCGCGCTGTACTGCATGCTGTCCTCCTTATGGTTCCAAAGTCGTCGAAGCGCTCGTCCTCAGTCCGGTATCCCCCGTATCAAAGGGGAAGGCGCCCATCCGAGGGGAGTATCCCCTACGAATGAACGCCGTCGTTCATCTTCATCCGCCCTGAGCGGGCCCTTTCTGCAGTTGTTCGTTTCAGCGTTGGCTGAAACAATATATAATATACAAAAAACACGAGCAAAAGTATAGCAAACGGCGCGTTCTTTGTCAATTCTTTTTTGGAAAGATCATGGGCTGATCGAAGGCGGGATATGGCAGTAATTTACAGTTGATCCGCCAGGAGATTCCGGTTGATTTGAGCAGCGAAGGAGGCCGCCCGCTGGCGGATGCCGGGAAGCTGCACCGCCTCGCCGGGATCGTTGGCCGTTTCCATGAGGCAGAAACGGGGCGGCAGCAGGAAGGACCGGTTGAGGCACAGAGCGCCCATGGCCTGCTTCGCCACGATATCGCCGCCGCTGTAGCCCGAGACCACCACGGCGTAGAGCCGCTGGCCCGACAGTCCGCCGCTGACGTGGAGGCTAGTGAGGCGGTTGATGAAGGCCATGATGTTGGCGCCCACCGCGTCGTTGTAATTGGGGAGGAGGAGCAGCAGCCCGTCGCAGTCCTGGACGGCGGGGATGACCTCCTGTGAGATGCTGCCGCCGTAGAAGCAGGAGCCCTTGCTGGCGAAGTGGGAGCAGACCGTGTAGGCGCAGCCCCGGCAATCCTCGATGGTGCCGTTTCGGAGGGACAGGGTCCTGATCGAGAACCGCTTGTCCAATCGTTCCAGCACCAGATCCCCCAGGGCCAGGGTGTTGGAGGTGGGCCGGTCGGAAGCGTGGAGCACCAGCAGGCGGGGCGCAGCAAATCGCGGCGGCGCAAAGGACAGAAGCCTGTCCGCGAGGCTCTCCACGGAAAAGGCCAGGGCTTCCTCCGGATCGTTCAGGGCATGGGTCCTTTGGGTGACCCGAAGGTTCCGCATGGAGCCCGTGGCCTCCGCCAGAGGCCGTTCCGGGAAGGCGCAGCCGGCCATATCGAGAGCGAAGATCAGCTCCCGGGCGGCGTTCTTGGTGTCGAGCTCCGTGCTGCCCAGCAGGATCACGCCTGCGGCGTATCCCCTGAGCCCATCGCCCAGGGCGCGGACGCGGCGCAGGATGCGAACAAAGTCCTCCCCCATGCCCAGATCATCCACGGCGGCCAGGAACAAGAGGGGCGCAAAGCCGGTCTCAGGCGCGGCCGGAATGTCCTCGAAAAAGACGTCGGGGGAAAGCTCCTGTATTACGGCTTTGCCGCGGATGCAGCTTTTAACGAGGTCCATCCGGGGGTCGTGGCCAATGGGGATGAGAGTCAAAGTCTGCATTGGTCCTCCGCTTCTCTCAGGTCAGCCCAAGCGGCCCGGAGACGAGCCTTCAGATCGGGATGCAGCTCCTCCCCCCGGATCACGCTGCCCGCCGGGGTCA
>CAMZIY010000185.1 GCA_947307365.1 uncultured Clostridia bacterium | reverse complement strand
AACGGGCCCAAGCCCTGGATCGTCTGCTCCCTGGGCAGCATGGACTACTTCCTCTATGACCGGATCGTGGCCGCGGTGAACGAATACAAGGCTGCTTCCGGGGACGAGAAGGTGTTTGCCTTCAAGTATCTCCCCATGAACAACATGTCCGAGGGCACGGGCGGCGGCGGCCATCCCTCCATGAAGAGCCATCTGCGCATGGGCAAGGAGCTGGCCTTCCGGCTGCGCCCCTATATCCGGAAATAATCCATTCTGCGGCAGGGGCCATCCCCCTGCCGCTTCCCTGAAAGGGGCGAACACAAATGGGCCTCATCAAAGCGACGGCTGCGGCCATTTCCGGCACCATGGAGGACATCTGGAAGGAGATGTTCATCTGCGACTCCATCCCCGCGGACGTGCTGATGGTGCGGGGATACAAGCGGGTCTCCAACCGCAGCGCCAACAACGGAGACCCCAACATCATCACCCACGGCTCCATCATCGTGGTATCGGACGGCCAATGCGCCCTGGTGGTCTCCGGCGGCAAGGTGATCGACAGCTGCATGGAACCCGGGGAATATACCTTCCATGACCCGAAGCACGTCCCCGGGCTGGGCGGGCTGCTCCAGGAAACGGGGCAGCGCATCGCCTTCGGCGGCGACGCGCCTCCCAAGATGCACCGGGTCTACTACATCAACGTCAAGGAGAGCATGAATAACCCCTTTTCCGCCACCCTGTCTCTCTCCCTCCGCTCCGCCGGGGGATACGGCTTCGACGGCAAGGTGCTTTGCAGCGGCGTGTTCTCCTACCGCATCAAGGACCCCACGCTCTTCTACAAGCTGCTGGCGGGCAACGTGGCGGGCTCCTATACCCGCCGGGACCTGACGCGCCAGATCACCTCCGAATTTCTGACGGCCCTGGGCCCGGCGCTGAACAGTCTGTGCAGCCGGGGCGTGCGTCCCTCCGAAATCCCCGCCCATACCTCCGAGCTCGCCCAGGCCCTGGGAGAGACCGCCGACAAGGGCTGGCTGGGGCAGCGGGGCATCGAGATCGCCGCTGTGGGCATCAGCAGCCTCACCCCCGTGGGGGAGGACATGGCGGACCTAAGGCGTCTCAGCCGGGCGGCCACCCTCTTCGGCATGCCCCCCGAGCCGAAAAAGGAGGAGCCCGCGCCGGTCTCCGGGCGGTGGTTCTGCCCGGACTGCGGAGCCGAATCCACAGGCGGCTTCTGTCCCCAGTGCGGCAAGCAAAAACCATAACGTACAAAAGGAGCCGGACCGATGCGGTCCGGCTCTTCTTTTCCGTTGACGCCCTAGGCAAGCCCCTTTTCGCAGGGGCGGCCGATGGCCCGGCGGTGGGCGAAATAGAGCTCCTCCGTGGCCAGGGCCATCTTCGTCACGGAGAAATCGCAGTCGTGGGGATAGATATACCAGGTGTCCTCCAGGGTGTTCAGATCCACGCAGTCCCCGTGCTTCCCCAGGTATTCGTATTCGATGTGGCAGGAATAGAGGCTGGGAACCGGCTTTATCATCTCGAAGGGGTCCCCGTCCCCATCCACGCCCCGGACGGTGAAGCCGTTCCCATCATGGACCAGGGTCCCCTCTCCCAGGGGGATGAAGCGCTTGGCGTTGGGCAGGGAATCCACATGGACCGGCAGCGGCCCGGTGGAATAGGTCCCGGCCTCCACCTCCCGGCGGACGTTGCCCCGCTCCCACTCATACCAGTCCGGGATGTGGGAAAATTCCGTCTCGCCCTTGTCCGCGGAGAGCTCCCCCAGCTCCGACATGGTCCAGCTTTTCCCGCAGCTTTCGCAGCGGAGGACCGCGCCGGAGGAGTTCATCCGGTATTCCGTGCCGCAGGCGGGGCACTGGTACAGCACCTTATGCAGGCCTTCCGCCCGCTTCGGGTAGGGCGTCCGGATATTCCGGGCCTTCTGCCAGGCGAAGTCGTCGTATTGGAAGGCCGCCACCAGCTTTTCGTTGACCTCCCCGGCGGAGGCCGCCGCCAGCTCCTCCCCGGTGAACAGGAGGCGCATTTCCGCCTCCGTGGGCTTCACCCCCCGCTCATGGAGGTTCCAGAAGGGGGAATTGACGTGGTGCCCGCGGCAGATCAGGGTGACCACCGGCACCCCCAGGAGCTTGCAGAGCTTCCCCAGGGAGGCAGGCAGCACCGCCGTGGTGCCGCAGAGGGAATAGCGGGCCTCGGGATAGATGACCGCGATGTTCCCATTGGTGACGACCTGTTTCAGCTGCCGGATCAGGGTGACGTCGCTGGTGAATTTGCGCTTGCAGATGCAGCCGATGCTGCGGAGCAGCCCTTCCCGCCCGATAAAGCCGTCGATGGCCACCACATAATTGGCCCGGTGGGGGAAGATCGCCCTCGTTGCGACCTTGAAATCCATAAATGCATTGTGGTTGCACAGCAGGAGGTAGGGGGGCTTCAGCTTCTCCGTCCCGACCCGGGTGATGACGGTGCGGTGCCGGATGGTGGCGGGGATGCTGAGGAGCCATTCCAGGGGCATCAGATACCATTTCGCGGGGACAGGGGGGCGTTTCATATCGAAGTGGACCGGTTCGATTTTCATAACGTTCTGCTGTTTCCTCCCATCCTGTTTTTTGCGTTATCCCGGCAGGGGCCGCCCGCTCATCTCCACTTGTCGATGGAGGTGCTGTGGGGGCTGTACTGGCTCCAGCCCTGCACCACGTTGGAGCCCTGGGGGTCCCCCACCACGATGACGTTGATCTGCCC
>CAMZIY010000184.1 GCA_947307365.1 uncultured Clostridia bacterium | reverse complement strand
ACCTGGTTTTATAAAAATGTGACGGAGCTATCCGGCGGCCAGAAGCAGCTGCTGAACCTGGCCAGCATCATGGCCATGCAGCCCTCTGTCCTCATTCTGGACGAGCCCACCAGCCAGCTTGACCCCATTGCCGCCTCGGATTTCCTGGCCACCATCGGCAAGGTGAACCGGGAATTGGGCACCACGATCCTTTTGACGGAGCATCGCCTGGAGGAAGCGTTCCCGCTCTCTGACCGTGTTCTGGTGATGGACAGGGGGAGGCTTATCGCGGACGGGACGCCCAGCGAAGTGGGAGAACTGCTCCGGGGCAGCGGTCACGGGATGTTCCTGGCAATGCCCACTGCCATGCGGGTATGGGCTTCGGTTCAGGACGATACTCCCTGTCCTATTACGGTCCGGGACGGGCGGGATTGGCTGACGGACTACGCAGAGCGGCATCCCCTGGGTATGATCCCGGAGGAAAAGGAAGCAGCTGCATCGGAGGAAACCGCCATTACCCTGGAGGACGTGTGGTTCAAATACGAAAAGGACCTGCCGGACGTGGTAAAGGGTGTGAGCCTCACCGTGCAGAAAGGAGAGTTTCTGGCCCTGCTGGGCGGGAACGGCACTGGCAAGACCACAACGCTTTCCCTCATCGGCGGCCTGCAGAAGCCCTATCGGGGAGAAGTCAATCTGAATGGCAGGGTAGGGACCCTGCCGCAGAATCCGCAGACCCTCTTTGTGAAAAAGACGGTCCGGGAGGATCTGTTTGAGATCTTCCGGGGTGTGAGGCTGGAAAAGAAATACCAGGAGAATCGGGTGGCGCGGGCGGTGCAGCTCTGCCGCCTGGAGGAGCTATTGGACCGGCACCCCTACGATCTCTCCGGGGGCGAACAGCAGCGGGCGGCTCTGGCCAAGGTGCTGCTTCTGGACCCGGAGATCCTCCTGCTGGACGAGCCCACCAAGGGCTTGGACGCGGAGTTCAAGCAGATATTCGCCGTGATCCTGAAGACACTACAGCGCCGGGGCGTGACCATCTTCATGGTAAGCCACGATGTGGAATTCTGTGCCGAGCACGCGGATCGCTGTGCCCTGTTCTTTGACGGGAATATCGTCTCCCAGGGACGCCCGAGAGAATTCTTCTCCGGCAACAGCTTCTATACCACCTCCGCCAACCGCATGGCCCGGAGTCTGCTGCCTGAAGCCGTGACGCTCAGGGACATCATGGCCGCCTGCGGAGGAACCCTGTCCCAGGAGCCTGAGCTGCCGGAGGAAGTGCCGCCGCTCCCGGAGCCGGATGAGGACAGCGCAAACGCCAAACCGAAAAAGCTGCCCTTATGGCGCATCCTTCTGGCATCCTTCAGCGGCATCGGGGCAATCATTCTCTTCATCCATACTCTTTCCCACCAGGATCTATCTTCTCTCATCACAAAAGACGGCCTGACGGCAGCGGCGTGGCAGGATATCCCACTCTATCTCCTTCTGGTGGCATGCCTGCTGATCTGCGCCTTCTCCCTCAGCCGGAAAGCGCCCCAGCCGGTGCGGGCGCAGACGCCCAAGGAGAAACGGAAGCTCTCCAAACGGACGCTGGCCGCCGCGATCTCCATCCTGCTGCTCATCCCCCTGACCATCTTCATTGGCGCATACTATCTGGGCGGAAGACAATACTATCTCATTGCCGTTGTGATCCTGCTGGAAACCATGCTGCCCTTCTTCCTGGTGTTTGAGGGGCGAAAACCCCAGGCCCGGGAGCTGGTGGTGATCGCCGTCCTCTGCGCCATCGGCGTGGTGGGTCGCGGAGCCTTCTTTATGCTGCCCTCCTTCAAGCCGGTCCTGGCCCTGGTGATCATCTCCGGCGTAGCCTTCGGCGGGGAGGCAGGCTTCCTGGTAGGAGCCATGACTATGGTAGCATCCAACGTCCTCTTCGGCCAGGGACCCTGGACGCCCTTCCAGATGTTTGCTGCTGGGATCATCGGCTTCCTTGCCGGTGTGCTGTTCCGCAAGGGCCTTCTGCGGCGGACGAAGATCTCCCTCTGCATCTTTGGGGCCATTGCCACGGTGGTGATCTATGGCGGCATCATGAACCCCGCCGCAGCCCTGATCTACGCCAGGACCCTGAACTGGCAATTGCTTCTCACCTACTATGTCTCCGGCATCCCGGTAGATCTAGTCCATGCCACGGCCACGGTCCTTTTTCTCTGGTTTGCCGCGGAGCCTATGCTGGAGAAGCTGGACCGCATAAAAACCAAGTATGGATTACTGGATTAAACATACTCCTTTGTAGACAAAGACAGGTGATGTAACTGATTCATGGTATCGGCCCTCCAACTCTTGAGAGCTTGGAGGAAGAAACAAGACCACCGCCTGATTGGAAGGTGCAGACAGCCGAAAGGCTGTCTGCACCTTCTTTTTCTTCGACACCTTTCCCGATGGTTCCCTATCGAAACCGAGAGAAAAACCGGGAAAAGTGTCGAAGAATCCTGACGAAATACAAGATATGCGATGGAAAGACGTCAGGAAATGCAGTTTTTTGTTATTTTTTCAAGAAAGACTCGAGCAACCTGGTGCGCTGCAGAGGTCCCCCGCATCTCCGATCAGATCCAGCCTAAGAAATCTGATTGGAGGTACATAAGATGCCTGACAAAAGGAGCATCTATACACTAAACAAAAAGGACCCGGAGGCTATTGTTTACACTGACGCCGACAGACGAATCATCCGTCTGACCCGCGCCGATTTCGATACGGAGGCAGACTTCCTCAAATGGAAAGCCTGGTCCGATGA
>CAMZIY010000183.1 GCA_947307365.1 uncultured Clostridia bacterium | reverse complement strand
CCCCCTTCCCATCGGGCCGATCGACCGAGGCCTGTTCACAAGAGTCAGGGCCTTTTCCGATCCGGGTTTGCATGCAGTACTTTAGCACACCGGACCGATCCCGGCAAGGCAGAAGCCCATGAAGCGGCCAGCCTGTTTCCGAGATTCCCTTTGAACCGGATATCGGAAGGAAAGGGTGTGGGCCGTTCCGCTTGACGGCGGTCCGGGACGGTGTTACTATGCTGAATAGGATTTCCGCCGGGGAGCGGCGGAGGAAACGGAGGACGATATGCCGATGTCTGTCGCGAAAAAAGTTCTGTTTCTCGTTTTTGACGGTCTGGGGGACCGGCCCGTGCCGGAGCTGGGGGATCTGACGCCCCTGGAGGCCGCCGCGACGCCCAATTTCGACGCCATTGCCGCAAAAAGCATCTGCGGTCTTTCCAATGCTCTGGGCCGGGGGATCCGGCCGGGAAGCGATGTTTCCCATCTGGCCATCTTCGGCTATCCCATGGAGCAATATTATACCGGCCGGGGACCCATAGAGGTAGCCGGATTGGGGATCGCCCTGCAGGAGGGGGATATCGCCTTCCGGGGCAATTTCGGCACCGTGGACGAGAACTGGAATATTCTGGACCGCCGGGCCGGACGCATTCGGGTGGTGGACGAATTCGCAGCCGCCCTGGACGGGATGGAGATCGACGGGGTACAGGTGCTGGTGAAGCCGGGCACCGCCCACCGGGCAGGCGTGGTCTTCCGGGGCAAGGGACTTTCCGCCAATATCACCGATGCGGACCCCCATGCGGAAGGCCTGCCGGTGCTGGAGGTGAAACCCGCGGACGACAGCCCCGAAGCGGCTTTCACCGCGAAGGTGATCAACAAGTTCATGCGACGGGCCTATGAGATCCTGGATCCCATGGAAGCCAACGCAAAGCGGAAGGCGGCGGGGGAGTTCCCCGCGAACTTCATGCTCCTCCGGGGAGCGGGCATCTATCCCACCCTGCCGAAATTTGCGGAGAAATACGGCCTCAAGGCCTGCTGCATCGCCGGAGGCGGCCTGTACAAGGGGATCGGCGCCTTCCTGGGCATGGACCTGATCGACGTGCCGGGCGCCACGGCCCTTCCGGACAGCGACGTAAAGGCCAAGTTCATCGCGGCGAAAAAGGCCCTGGGGGATTATGACTTCGTATTCACCCACGTGAAGGCCACGGACTCCCTGGCGGAGGACGGGAACTGGGCCGGGAAAAAGGATTTCATCGAGAAGTGCGACGCCGCTGCCGCGGAGCTCCTGGATCTGCCGGAGGACGTGCTTCTGGTGGTCACGGCGGATCACTCCACCGCCTGCGAGCTGAAGGCCCATACGGCGGATCCCGTCCCCATCCTCTTCTGTTCCCCCCACGTGCGCCGGGACGAGGTGGTCTCCTTCGGGGAACGGGCGTTCAGCAAGGGCGGCCTGGGCAGAATGGTGGGCAGCGACGTGATGCCGGAAGTCATGAATATCCTGGGCAGGCTCCATCTGATCGGTGCGTAATGATCGATGATCGCCCGCGCGCTTTTTCCGGCGCGCGGGTTTTTTGTAAGATAAGGAGGGGGAGAATGAAGAAGGACCGGGAAAACGGGCGGATCGGATACTTGTTTATCCTGGCGGCCGGCATCCTGTGGGGATTCATCGGCCTCTTCGTGAAGCAGCTGGAAGCCAACGGATCCACTCCGGAGACGACCGCCTTTCTGCGCATGGCCTGCGCCTTCCTCCTGTATCTCCCTCTATGCGCTGCCGGAGCGGGTCCGGGCAGCCTGCGGATCAAATGGAAGGAGCTTTTGTTCTGCGCCGCCCAGGGTCTCGTATGCTACGGCCTGTTCAATATGATGTACAGCCGGGCGGTGACCATGGTAGGGGTCTCTGTGGGCGCGGTCCTGCTGTATACCGCGCCGGTCTTTACCCTTTTCTTCTCCGTGCTTTTGTTCCGGGAACCCTTTACCTCCCGGAAGCTCCTGGCCGTGCTGCTGAATATCCTGGGTTGCGCCTTGACCGCCACGGGGGGCAGGCTGGAGCCCGGAGCCCTGTCCGTAGCCGGGATCCTGACGGGGATCGGCGCCGGATTCTGCTATTCTCTGACCCCCGTCTTCGGCCATTTCGGGACAAAGCGCATGGACAGCCGGGTCATGACCCTGTACAGCTTCCTGTTCGCCGCCCTGTTTTTATTCCTGCGCCTCAGACCCTGGAACGGCGGCGCGGCGTTCAGCGGAAAAATCCTGCTGTGGGGCGCGCTCTTTGCCCTGATCCCCACGGTCCTCGCCTACGTCCTGTATTACCGGGGACTCAGCCGGATCCTGGAGCCCAGCCGGGTGCCGGTGATCGCTTCGGTGGAAACGGTGGTGGCGGCCGCCGTCGGCATGGCGCTGTACCACGATCGCCTGGGACTCTGGGGGATGCTCGGCATCCTGCTGGTGTTGGTCTCCATCGGCGTCATGAATCTGCCGGACCCAAAAAAGCAAGGAAAAACCGGGCAAATCACCGGAAAATAATGCTGGATAATCATAAGGGGATATGCTATACTCATATAGTACGCGCTGCGTGCGGATTTTGTTGTTTTTCCTCTGTATCGGGGGCGGAAAAATAAAAAGCTGAGTATTGTCGATCAATAGTTAAGGAAGGTGAGAAATTGGAGAACTATACCAAGTACAGGCTGAAGGGGAACGAGGAACTGACCGCCTTGCTGGAGGGCAAGGACAAGCTCTTCGTGATCGCCTGTAACAAGTGCTTCAAGGAATTTGCATCCGTGGATGAGCCGGA
>CAMZIY010000182.1 GCA_947307365.1 uncultured Clostridia bacterium | reverse complement strand
TTCAGGGTCACGGCATAGGTGGGCTTCCCGCCGTACCAGTCCATGTACCACCGGTCCCCGATGTGGCCGATCAGGGCGATGTCGTCCTCCTTCCGGAAGGGGAGAAAGCCGTTTTCGTTCTTCAGCAGGACGTTGGATTCCTCGCTCATGAGCTTTGAAACGCGCTTGGCTTCGTCCGTGCCCACGTCCGCCATGTCCAGGTCCCCGTAGGGATCCTCCGGGTCGAAGACGCCCTGGCGCAGCAGCTGCGTCACCGTGCAGAGGATGGACTTGTCCATCTCTTCCTCCGTGATGAGGCCGCGTTCATAGGCTTCCCGGGCCGCCTCCGTGACCGCGAAGGGATTGTCCAGCATGGCGTCCACCCCGGCCTTGACCGCTTCCGCCAGGGTCTCGGCATGGGTCTCGTAATAGTGATGGAAGTCCACGGTCTGGAGGAAATCGCCCCCGTCCGTCATGGCGTAGCGGATGCCCCAGCGGTCCTTGAGGATGTCCTGTACCTCGTGGTTCAGCATGGCGGGGATGTGGTTGATCTCGTTGTAGGAGGTCATGACCCCCTCCGCGTGCCCCTCCTGGGCGCAGTAGCGGTAGGGCTCCAGCTCGTAGTCGTATTTGACCTTGTCGCTGATGTCGAAATTGTCGTAGCAGCGCCGCCATTCCTGGTTGTTGGCATAAAAGTGCTTCAGGACCGCGGCGGTCCGCACCCGGTCGCCCCGCCCTCCGGGGGCCAGGGGAGAGCCGTCGTAATTGTGCTCGTCCTGCATGCCCAGGACATAGGCGGAGGCCATCTTGCCGGTGAGATAGGGGTCCTCACCGTAGCCCTCCTCGTTCCGGCCCCAGCGGGGATCGCGGCAGAGGTCGATGGTGGGCCCCAGGCGGCTGTGCCCGCCCTTGCTGACGGCATTGTGAAAAGCGCGGGATTCCCTGCCGGTCACGTCTCCGGCCCGGCGGATCAGCTCCCGGTCAAAGGTGGCGGCCATGCCGATGGGCTGGGTGAAGGAGGTGGTGGGGGTGGGAGGAAAGGCTTCCCCCTGCCCGGCTCTGGCCTGGACGCCGTGGGCGCCTTCGCCGCCGCAGGTGGAGGCCGCGATCCCCAGCCGCGGGATCCGGATCCCCACGGAGAAGCAGCCGAACTTTTCTTCCAGGGTCAGCTGGGAAACGAGCCATCTGGCCCGCTCCTCCACGGGGAGAGAAGTGTCGTACAATGGCGTGTTCTTGTCCATGCTCTTTCCCTTCCGCCGTTTCCGCTTCAGCCTTCCGCCCCGGCAGGGGTGTGCTTATTCCCGCAGTCCCTGCACAGGGCGTTGTGCACGCAGATCGGGCCGCCGCATTTTTCGCAGGACCACTTTTTCCGCTCCTGCTCCAGAAAAGCCTCCATGCCCTTTTCCCGGATGTCCCGCAGGTTCTGCATGGGGGACTCCTTCAGGGGATAGGCCGTGGTGTACCGCGTTTCCCGCTCCATCATGTCCTCGCAGGGATAGTCGGGACATTCGTCGCAGAATTTATAGCCGTTCTTCACGCGCTTCTCGCAGGGGATGATCTTGCACCAGCTGGCGCAGAAGACAGGCTTGGAGTCGTCGTCCGCGTTGCAGCCGCGGCAGGGCTTCTCCTTGGCGTGGGCGAACATGCAAAGACTGCAATCCAGCCCGCAGGGGGCGATCATTTCCTCGGTGAACATGGTTTCTTCCTCCCCATAAGAGTATTGTCTATGCCGATTGTACCATAGGACGCCCGGGCGCACAATGCGCCTCCCGGCATTTTTTCGCAAAACCGGCGGGCTGGGATGATTGCCAGATTCTGCAAGTTGTGCTATTGTACGGAGGGTCCGGGAAGGACCAGAATTCCAGGGAGGCGCAGCATGAATATCTGCTTGCTCAATGATTCCTTTCCGCCGGTGATCGACGGCGTTGCCAATGTGGTGATGAACTATGCGGAACACCTGACCCGGGATCACGCTGCGGGCGTGATCGTGGGCACGCCCCGCTATCCCGACGGGGATTATGAGAAGTATCCCTACCCGGTGGTGGCCTATCCCAGCTTCGACATGACCGGCGCTGCCGGCGGCTACCGGGCGGGCAATCCCTTCGCGGCGGAGGCGCTGGAAGCCCTGGCCGCCTTCCGGCCGGACATCATCCATTCCCACTGTCCCGCCTCGGCCACCGTCATCGCCCGGCTCCTCCGGGAAAAGACCGCATCACCGGTGGTCTTCACCTATCACACCAAGTACGACATCGACATCAAGCGGGTCGTCCATGCCCGCCTGGCCGCCAAAGAGGCCATCAGCGTCATGGTGTCCAATATCGAAGCCTGCGACGAAGTCTGGACCGTCAGCCGGGGAGCGGGGGAAAGCCTGAAAGCCCTGGGCTACCGGGGGGACTACCGGGTGATGGCAAACGGCGTGGATTTTCAGAAAGGGCGGGTGGAGCCGGAGAAGGTGCGCCAGGTCACGGCCGCCTATGATCTGCCGGAAAACGTGCCCGTATTCCTGTTCGTGGGCCGCATGATGACCTATAAGGGCCTGCCCCTGATCCTGGACGCGCTGAAGCTCCTCCTGGACCGGGGCGGGGATTTCCGCATGGTGTTCGTGGGCAAGGGGCCGGATAAGGAGCTGCTGGAGGAGAAGGCGCGGACCCTGGGCCTTATGGGCTCCGCCGGCGGGCCGGACAGATGCTTTTTTACCGGGCCCATCTATGACCGGGACGAGCTGCGGGCCTGGAACACCCGGGCGGACCTGTTCCTGTTCCCCTCCACCTTCGATACCAACGGCTTGGTGGTCCGGGAGG
>CAMZIY010000181.1 GCA_947307365.1 uncultured Clostridia bacterium | reverse complement strand
GGATCATGGTCAGGGCTTCGTCCTTCACATTGTCGTAGAAATGCTTCCGCCGGGAATCGTAGCAGATGGCGACCCCCACCAGGCCGAAGGGCGTCGGGATGGTGCTGCCAAAGGACCCCCGCTTGAACACGGCGGCCTCCCCCTCGGACTTGGTGACCGTGCCGCAGACCCCCTCAGGAGAGGCGATGAGATAGCGGTTGTAATAATCCCCGTTCTCCCGGTCCAGGTAGCCCACGCCGATACAGGTCCCGTATTTCCCTGCCATATCCACAGCCCATTCGGCGGCGTCCCGCCCGCCCTCATCGGCATAGTTCCATACAGCCGGGCTCGCCATATAGCCGCAGAGGGACAGCTCCGGCAGCACCACCAGCTCCGGTGCGGGCAGCGCTTCGATCAGCCCCTCGATATAGCGTTTCCGTTCCCCGGCCCCCTTGGGGCCGTTATCCAGCTCCAGTGCAAACACACGCATTTCAGACCACCTCAGCCTTTCAGGGTTCCGCTACCCGGATGGCCAGGAGGACGCCCCAGCGCGCCTGCTCCTCCGGCGTGTAATACTTGTCCATGTCCGCAGGAGAGGCCTTCTTCTCCTCCTCCGGGGAATAGCCCATCTCCGAGAGGGGAAGGGCGGCGTAAAGCTCCCGGAAGGAGGGGAAGGGCAGCAGCTCCTTCACCTCCATGTGGAGAAATTCGTTATCCTCCTCCACGCCTTCAAAGCAGATGATGTCCCCCACCTGTATCTCCCGCCGCTTGGGGTCGTTCAGGCGCAGCTCGATGGTCTTCCGCCCATCCTCCACTAGGTCGTAGGCCGGGTGGTCCAGGTGCATGAAGTGCATCCGGCGGCTCATCCAGATCCGGGGTTCTCCCTCCAGCAGTTCCACGGATTCAATATCGCTGCGGCGGAAAAGCCAGTGGTTCAGATTCAGGCTCTCCTCCGCCCAGCCGTATTCGTGTTCGCAGTAATCCTGGGAGTCGTGGACGGCCTCCCCCTCGAAGATCTCCCCCCATACGGCCTTGATCCGCACCATTTTTCCATCAAAAGCGGCCAGATCCATATCTTCACACTTCCTTTCTCTAACCCGATTGTAGCACAGACGCGTCCTTCTGCAAAGCACAACCGCGCCATCCCCAAACCTTGACGCACAGCGCTGTTTATATTATAATTGTTATTTGGGCACAAGAGGATGGCCCGCGCAACTAAGGCTTAGTTACAGGGAGGTGTGCGCCGTGGATGCTCCGCGTTTCGAGGCCCTCAGCGCCGCCGTGGGGGAGCTGAATGAAATGAAAGCCCTCACCGCCGCCCTGGACCTGGCGGAAAGCGACGCCTCCGGCTATGCCATCTATGAGGCGCTGGTGGAAGGCATCCGCCGGGTGGACAAGCGCTATGAGGCCGGGGAATATTTCATCGCGGACCTCCTGATGGCGGCCCATATCATGCGCAGCGTCCTGGAAACGGCCCTGAACATCCCGGACGGGGAGCGATTCCCCAGCATGGGCAAGGTGCTCATCTGCACCGTGCAGGGGGACATCCATGACCTGGGCAAGCTGGTGATCGCGGACGTCCTGCGGCACAACGGCTTCGAGGTCACCGACCTGGGGGTGGACGCCGCGCCGGACACGGTGGTCCAGGCCATCCGCAGCCACAAGCCCCACATCCTCATTCTCAGCGGCACCATCCAGGCCTCCGCCCTGAGCATCCGGGGCACCATCCGCACCGTGGAGGCCAGCGGCCTGCGGAAAACGGTGCGCATCCTGGTGGGCGGCCAGGCGGTGAAGGACCGGAGCCCCCGCCTGCTGGGGGCCGACGCCCGGAGCGACAGCGTGCTGGACTGCCTGCGCATCTGCCACGAGTTCATGGCCCAGGCCGCGGGGGACAGGACATGAGCCAGGCACTGTATCAGCGGATCGCCGCCTCCCTTCGTCAGCGCATCCTCTCCGGCGGCCATGCGGTGGGGGACGTGATGCCCTCGGAAAACGAGCTGGCCGGGGCTTACCGCACCAGCCGGGTCACTGTGCGCAAGGCCTTCCACATCCTGGAGAGCGAAGGTCTCGTCGTGGCGAAGCAGGGCAAGGGCTACATCGTGCAGCCGCCCCGCAGCACCGTCTACACCATGATCTTCGACGAGGAAGCCGGTTCCGGGCGCTTCCGCTGTCTGGAAGTCAGCATTCTTCCGGCGGAGCCGGAGGTAGCCCAGGCCCTGGGGCTCCGGGCGGGGCAGCTGGTCATCGCCATCCGCCGCGTCCTGGAACGGGAGGGCGCCCCGGTGGCCTATGACGAAAAGTATATCCCTTACGAGCGGGGCAGGCCCATCGTGGAGAGGGAGCTGAATTTCAGCGAATTCACCGATCTGCTCTCCGACCGCTTCGCCTCCGTCTCCCTGCGCACGGAGCTGCGCATCCTCACCTCCTCCCCCCCCGAGCGGACCCGCAGCGCCCTGGGCTGCGGCGGGGAGAAGCTCATCACTTTGGAAAAGCTGATCTTCTCCCCGGAGGGAGAACGCCTCGGCTTCGGTCTGGAATATCTGACCCCCCGATACGGGCCCCTGCTGGCCGCCTCCGGCCCCGCTCCGGCGAAGTAAAACTGCCCGTATCTTCCCCCTTCCGTTCCCCTTCCCTTGTCACTTTTTACAAGTTTTTCTTCCAATTTATGAAACTGTCCCGATTGCATTGACATCCGCACTGAAAACAGTTATAATCCAAAAGGTTGACATGTATATACAAGTTGGATTTTTTCTATCTCGAATCTGAAAACATCATTGATATAAGGAGAAACTTCGCGCTATGGATCTGACTCAGAACCCCCTCTACGAACGCCTGGAAGCCGAGCTGGAAAAGCTCCGCGAGATGGCGAAAGCCGCCGGCGCCGAGACCTGGGAGGACCGCA
>CAMZIY010000180.1 GCA_947307365.1 uncultured Clostridia bacterium | reverse complement strand
TCCGCCGGGATCTTTGCGATGGTCTCGGAATAGAGCTCGATCTTCCCCGTGGGCGTCCGCAGACCCAGCTGCAGGCTCTTTCCGGGGCGATAGGGTTCTCTCCCGGGGATCTTCGTCGCCGCGCCGGAGGATTTCAGATCGTCGAAGGTGATGCCGATCTTCATCATCACATGGCGGACGATGGCCTCATAGCCCCGGCGCAGCAGAGGGTCAGGCAGCTCCATCGCCTCGGCCAGCTCGCAGAGGATGTCCACGTCCGACTTGGACTGATACAGGGGCTTGATGACCGGACTGACGTAGCGGATGCTGGGGCCGGAGGCGACCAGCTCTGCTCGTTCCAGGGAGGTGCAGGCGGGCAGGACGATGTCAGCTTTCCGGGCCGCGTCGGTCCAGAAGATATCCGTGTCCACGAAGAAGTCCAGCTTATCCAGGGCTGCCATGAGCTTTTCGTTGTCGATGAACATCCGTCGGTTCATTCCCAGGGCGAAGACCGCCCGGATGGGATAGGGCGTACCCTCCAGGATCTGGCGGCTCAGGTCCATGCTCTGGAATTCATCCACCACCTGGGACCATAGAGGGAAGCGCCCTGAGCCGATCTTGGGCTTGCAGACAGGGTGACCCGCGCTGCGGAAATCCGGGTTGCGCCGGTGCCAGGCGACGGAATTCTGGTAGCCGCTGCCGTCCTCCGACAGGGGACGGGTCTCGTCCACGAACTTGTCCCACTCCACCTTGAGGTTCAGGGCGTCCACCGGGTATTCCACGGGCAGGTTGCCCCCCTCCCGGTCAAAGTTGCCGGTGATGGCCAGCAGCGCCTGGATCGCCCGGCAGTTCTGCATCCCGTTGGTGTGGTGGGGGATGGCGGCGCCGGAAATACTCACGCTGAACACCGGCGAATCCGCAATCAGCTCGGCGGCGGCGAGAAGCGTGTCCTCCGGGATGCCAGTGATCTTTGCCGTCTTCTCCAGGGTAAACTTCCTGACATAGCGCTTATACTCCGGGAAGCCGTGGACGTAGGCAGCGATGTACTCCTCGTCCGTTTTGCCGTGCTCGATCAGATAGTTCCCGAAGAAATGAGCCAGGGCGCCGTCCGTGCCCGGGTCGGGGCGGAGCAGGATATCTGCGAACTTCGCAGCGGGGGTGTACTTCGGGTCCACGATGATGACGCGGCCGCCCCGTTCCTTAAAGTCCTCCAGGGGGTTGCCCTGGGAGTTGCCGCTGTAGAAGGGGTTGTAGGCCCAGCCGATGAAGAGGTCGGAATTGGGGATATCCGGCGAGGTCAGCACGCCGAAATTCAGCTCGCTGGCCATGCGGTAGGACTGGTGGCAGGTGCTGGACTCCGTTCCGTAGTTCAGGGTGCCGAAGGAGTGGACGAAGCGCTGGAACACAGGCCGGTACCACTTGGTATAGCCGGTGAAGAAGGCCACGGTGTCCGCTCCATACTCGGCCTTGAGCTTCAACAGTTTTTCCCCGATTTCCCGGTAGGCCTCCTCCCAGGTGATGGGCTCCCACTGTCCGCTTCCCCGAGGTCCCACCCGGCGCAGCGGGGTCTTAATACGGTCCGGTCGGGTCACATATTCCTTGTAGGCATAGCCCAGGGGGCAGAGCTGCCCGCCCGCTTGGGGATTGGAGGGTGTGATCTGATACGCCTCTTCGTTTCGGATCTCCACGTCGATGGGGCAGCCCCGGGAGCAGACGCGGCAGATGCTTTTTCTGATTTCGATTCCCATGATGTTTCCTTCTTCCTCAATAGGTCCAGTGGATCAGGCTCTTTTTGACCCGGTTCACCAGGATGTCGATCAGCGTCGTGACAAATCCGACCACGACGATACCGGCCAGCACGCAGCGGTAATCCGCAAAGCTCTTGTATTTCTCGATAAAGTAGCCGATGCCCAGGTTGATGCCCAGCATTTCCGCACCGCTCAGGCACATGAACGCGCCCCGAAGGCTGCCGGAAATGCTCTGGATGATGCCGGGCAGGCAGTAGGGAAAGATGACCTTGAAGAGCATCCCCACGGTGCCGACGCCCATGGTCCTGGCCGCCTCGATGATAGAGGGGTCGATCTGACCTACCCGGCTCACCGTGCCCTGGAAGGTGGGCCAGAACACGGCGAAGAAGATCACCGCGACGGCCGCCTGCCGGAAGGTGGACAGCAGCATGATGAGATAGGCGGAAAACATGAGGGGCGGGATCAGGGTGATGATCTTGGAGATGGGCAGCAGCACCTCCCGGATGCGGGGCACCCAGCCGGCCAGCAGGCCCAGGACCGTTCCGAACACGGCGGCCATGAGGAAGCCCCAGAACAGCAGCCGCAGGGAACCCCACACGTCCGCCAGGATCTCCTTCGGTTTTTCCACGTACACGTGGAACAGGCCCTCCGGCGACGGGATCAGCAGATCGTTGTGGACGAGCCCCAGCTTGAAGGACAGCTCCCACAAAAGGAAGAAGCCGAAGAGGATGACGGCGATATCCGAGGTGCTCTTTTTCTTCGCTGCCAGGAGATACAGAGTGTAGGTCACAAAGGCGGCGGACAGCACCACGATGTAGGCCCCGCCGTCATAGTACCGGGAATGGACGGAGTAGTAAGGCAGGGTCAGGGCCAGGATCACGTTGAGAACAAAGAGGGCCGCCGCCAGGGTGAATTCCGGCCACTGCCTGCCGCCTTTTTTGAAGATGTCTTTCACAGCGCCACCCCCGCGTCGATGGTCTCCTCCACCTGGTCGTAGAAGGCCATGATGAGCTGGCGGTGGAGCTTTTCATATTCCTCCGTGCGGATCAACTCCTCCCGGACCCTGGGATGGGGCAGACTGACCGGCAGGGTGTTTCGTATCTTTCCCGGCGACATCACCACGATCCGGTCTGCCAACAGGATGGCCTCGTCCAGGTCGTGGGTCACGAACACCACCGTCCGCTTGTGCTCC
>CAMZIY010000179.1 GCA_947307365.1 uncultured Clostridia bacterium | reverse complement strand
TGGCCAAGACCCAGAACCTGTCCCTGAACCCCACCAAGATCTCCGGCACCTGCGGCCGGCTCATGTGCTGCCTGAAATACGAGCAGGAGGCCTATGAGGACCTGATCCGCAATATGCCCAAGCAGGACGCCCAGGTGGATACTCCCAAGGGAAAGGGCACCGTGGCGGAGGTGAACCTCCTGCGCCGCACCGTGAAGGTTCGGCTGGCGGAGGGCCCGGATACCACCTCCCTCCAGAGCTGGAACGTGGACCGCCTGGGGTACACCCTGAACGGGGAGTACAAGGAGCCCATCCCCGAGGAGCCCAAGGCCGAGGAGGAAAAATCCGAGCTCCGGCTCCTGGGCTGGCTGGAGGAAGGAAAGCCCATCAGCCTGACGCCGGAGGAGGAACCTCAGCCGAAAAAGAGCGGAAGGTCCCGGAACCGGAACCGGAAGAAGCCCGGCCCCAAGCCCGAACAGGCTGGGGAGAGCGCCCCGAAGCAGCCCGGCGGAGATGCGGGGAAGAGCACCCAGCAGCCGCGCCGGAAGGGCCAGGGCGGCGGCGGAAAACCCCAGGGAGAGAAAAAGCCCCAGGGCGAGGGGAAAAAGCCCCAGACTCTCCGGACGGGGCAGCAGCCCCAGGGCAGCCAGAACCAGCAGGGCAGCCAGGGCGCCGGAAAGAAATCCGGACGCAAGCCCTTCTACCGAAGCCGGAAACCCAAAAGCAAAGAGTCCCAGCCGTAAAAACGGACGACACCCCGAAGCGAGGCTTCGGGGTGTTCTTTTGCTTTATTCCGGCATCTGTTCGTTCAGCTCGTCCAGGAGGCGGATGGTGCGGTAGACTTTGCCGCAGGAGCGGCATTGCCAGTCGCAGTCGCTTTTCTTGGCCTTCCGGTGCAGCAGCTCCAGCTCCCGGCCGCAGAGGGGGCAGCCGGCGGCTTCCCCCCGCCACAGGCGTTTCAGAAAGGCCGCCGCATCCGCACGGGAGGCGAAGCCCAGCTCGCCCAGGGTCGCCCGTTCCATCAGTCTTCCTGCTCGTCGTTCCGGGCGAATCCCGGCATCCGCTTGCCCTCCATGCGGTACACCAGCTCCCGGCCCTTGGCCCGGTAGTTGGAGACCAGCTCGCTCTCCCCCTTGATGAGCATGGTGTACCGGGTGCCCTGTTCATAGGGGAGCCATTTGGGCATGTTCCGCCCCGTGGGATCTCCGGTGCGGGCGAAATTCGCCCAGGCGGAGCCGCAGGTATCCGAGACCTTGAAGGCCTCCGCCTTGTTCTTCGCGGTGTAGGTGCAGGGGGCCAGGTAGGCGTTATCGAAGAAATAGGGCACGTCCGTGCCGTGGAAGGCCTTCTGCACCGGATCCGGGCTCTCGAAGGCGAAGATGCAGTTGTAGAAGTTCGCGCCGCCCTTTCCGTCCTTGGTGCGGGAAACGTCCTCCACGAACTTCAGCTGCCGGGCGTCGTTCATCAGGGCGACGACGATGTCCACGGGGCTGGGATCCGGCAGGATCTCCTTATAGGTGGCGATGATCTCCTCCGCCTCCGCCGGGCTGTACCCGAAGCCCGCCAGGCGGGCGGGAAGGGTCTCCCAGGTGGTATCGAAGATCTCCGGATTGAACAGGGCCAGGAGGGCCATATCCTCCTTGCAGTAGCAGATGATCAGGGGGATATCCTTGCAGTATTCGCTGCCCTCGCCCCCGTCGAAGGGATCGTAGCAGATCACGTCGTGGTCGAAGGTGGTGGGGAAGTTCAGATAATCCCCGTTGGCCCGGGTGGCGTTGATCTCCCGCATGGCCTTGATCAGATCCTCCGGGGGAATGGTCTCCAGCTCATCCAGATTGTCCCTGGTGATCCCCAGGTGGGCCAGGAAGGCGTCCGTATCCTTCTGTCCCAGCTTCGGGTCGATGGCCTGGAAGCCGCCGCTCTGGACGATGGCCTTGTGGAAGAGGCCCTTGGCCGCGGGCATGCCCAGGAGCTGACAGACCTTTCCGCCGCCTCCGGATTCCCCAAAAATGGTCACGTTATTGGGGTCGCCGCCGAAATACCGGATGTTGTCCCGCACCCATTCCAGCACCGCCACCATGTCCTGGTTCCCCAGGTTGCGGCTGTTCGCATATTTTTCGACCCCCAGGTGGGTCAGGTCCATGTAGCCGAAAAGACTCAGCCGGTGGCTGAAGGAGACCATGACCACGTTGTTCTTCTTGGCCATGTTGAAGCCGTCCTGGTGGGGGCATTCCGCCGTGCCCGCCAGGTTGCCGCCCCCGTGGCACCAAACCAGCACCGGCAGGTCCATCCCCTCCGTCAGGTCCGGGGTCCAGATGTTCAGAGCCAGGCAGTCCTCGCTCATGGGGCCCTTGCCCATCTCCATATTCCCGGTGACGATCTTCTGGTTGGAAATATTCCACTTGGAGTTGGCCACCTCCGGCACCTCGATCCGGGGGGTATCCGTCTGCCAGCATTTCAGGGCGTATTCCTTCGCGTCCACGATCACGTCGCTCACGTCGGGTTTCTCCGGGGGCATGAAGCGCAGTTTCCCCACGGGCGGCTTGGCGTACCGCACCCCCAGGAAGCGGTATACCCCGTCGAAATATACGCCGCGGATCTTGCCGTAGTTGGTATAAGCCAGAACGTCTGTCATGGGTCAGTCTCCTTTCGTTATTCGGTTCTCCTGTCTTCTATGGTAGTGTTTTTCTCCCGCTTGTCAAGGGCTTTCCGGGATCGGACCGCCGCCGCTTTACACCCGGACCCATCCATGGTATGATGCCATCAGAAACGAAATATAAAAGACCGGGATCTGCCCGGAGAAAGGAATCGCCAATGGGTACCAAGTATCCCCATGTATTCGCCCCCATCCGCATCCGGGGGGTGGACTTCAAGAACCGCATCGAGCTGGCTCCCCCCTCTCTGAACCTGTGCAGCGCGGACCATCTGGTGACGGAGGAATTCGTGGATCTGAACCGGAGCATCGCCTGGGGCGGCGCTTCCATCATCACCGTGGGCAACG
>CAMZIY010000178.1 GCA_947307365.1 uncultured Clostridia bacterium | reverse complement strand
TGCGCCCGGCCGCTCTGATACTCGCCGATGAAGTTCATCACCGGGTTCTGCCAGTCGGGATCTTCCTCAAACACGGCGACGAAGTCCGCGCTCTCATCCAGCAGCACGGTGATGATCGGCTCTGCGGAAAAGTCCTCGCCGTTTTTCGTCCACTTCACGAACCGGTTTCCCGCCTCAGCAGCAGCGGCGAAGGTATACGTCGCGGCCTCCGCCAGATTGATCTGCGCAGACTGATAGGGCCACTCCGGATCGATCACAGGGGCTTCTTCTCCCTCGGCATATTCGATCATGCCGCCCCAGCCCTCCGTGTTGATGGTGACGAAAATGGTGGCCTCCGGTATATCATAGGGTGTGAAGTGATACGTACTGCCGCCCTCGACGGTGAGCAGGACGCCATCCGCCCCCTCTTCCGAAACGGTGACCGTCAGATCGTCCTTGCTGCCGGAAGGAGGAAGAACGCCGCGCAGGACATTTCCCTCCTGCGGCAGCATGCCGCTCCAGGAGTCTTCCATCAGGTCCTCCCCCAGCATGCAGCCCACATACCAGCCGGGTTCATCAACGTCATCCATCCAGGTGATCGAAAGGATATTCCCGCTGTCATCCTGGAAGTAACCGCTCCGCGTCCATTCGGCTGCAGGCGGTTCGGTTTCGGTCCGTCCGGCTTCCGTCGGCGCAGGCTCAGAGGGGGGCACGGTCGTTTCCCCGGCGTTGTCCGTCGGCCGGTCCCCTGCGCAGGCGGCCAAGGCAAGCAGCATGATCGCGCAAATGGCAATAGAAATCAGTTTTTTCATCTCATTCTTCCTCTTCTGTTTGTGTATATCGGCACCGGTTTCCATGACCCCGGAGCTTGCCGGCACTGTTTTTCTGTTCCTGTGGTGCTTTCGTCTCCCGCTCTTCCCCGGAATAACGGCGGCGGGTCACAGTTTCTTCTTCAGGGTCAGGATGTTCTGCCCGTCTCTGTATTCATAGCTCACATCGTCCATGAGCTGTTTCGTCAGGAAAACACCCAGGCCGCCCACCGGACGCTCACCGGCCGGAAGGGTCACATCCGGGTCCGGCATCGCCAGCGGATCGTAGGGAACGCCGTGGTCCACGAAGGTGATCGATACGGTCACCGGGTCGTCGGACACTTCCACCCGTACCGCAGTCTTTCCCTTGTCCGGCGCGTAAGCATAGTGCGCAATGTTGATGAATATTTCTTCTACCGCCACGCCGATCTGCATCTGTGCCCTGGGCGGGCAGTCCACAGCGCCCAGCTGGTCCTCGACAAACGTCTGCACTTCCGACAGGTTTTCATCCGTCGCTTCGATCTCCATCTCGTTTCGTGCAAATATCAGCGTGTCCACCTTTTCCAGAAGCTCCAGCAGGTGTTCCTTCCAGAGAGCGATCTCCGCTCTGCCCTTTTCCGTTTCCAGGCCATGTCTTCGGATGGAGCGGCGAATCATCCGGGTATAGCCCAGGATGCGCGCCTTGTCCTCCACCTCCCGGAGCTTGGTCTCGCAGCCGGTTCCCAGGTAGGCCGCCAGCGACTTGCGCCAAAAGATTCTTGCCGTCTCATAATCAAACCCCTGGAAATCCAGAATGACCTGATGGTCCATTTCGTTAAACCCGATAAAGGCGTTGAACATGCACGCCAGCTCAAAGATGGGATGCCCGACCTCCAGCGTATCCATGTCGATGAGCAGGACCTCGTCGTTCTGCAGTTCCACGTTTTTCGTGTGGTAATCGCCGTGGATCATATGGTCGTCATAAGGGATGGCCTCTACCATCCTCAGGAGTTTATTTCCCGCTTCCTCAGGCAGCTCGTTCCTGACCTGGTTCACCACGCCGATCCACCACTTCCGTGAATCCGGAAGCTTTCCCTCGGGCACCAACGTTCCATGGATCTTTTTGAGCAGCGCCACGTATTCCTGAACGCACCAGTCCAGCTTATCCGGCTCGGTGGCCAGGATCTTGGAGAAGGACCGGGCATTCAGGAGCTCGAACACAGAACCGTAGCTCTCTCCCACCCGCACCACATCGTAGGAGATCGCAGTAGGGATGCCCAGGATCAGCGCCAGCCTGGCCACCTCCCGTTCATGCTGGATGTCTGCCAAAGCATCGGAATTGTTGTAGACCTTGACCACATTGTCCTGGTCGATCCGGTAGATGGTTCCGTTTGCACCCCGGCCGATCTCCTCGCAGCCCTCGATGGATACCACGCGGTAAGCCTTTTCCACCTGCATCATCTCTGTGAAGCCCGTCATATCCAGGATCTCATAGACCTCAGAGCTAACCCCCGTGATCTTCATATCCGGATGCTGTTTTCGGATGCGCAGCAGCACCCGCAGCCCGGCGGAGGAGATGTATTCCAGGCCGGAGGCGTCCAGGACCACCGGCGCGCCGGTCTGCCCTTCCAGCTCCGTCAGGAGATCCTTTTCCAGAATTGCCGCATTGTTCGAATCGATCCGGCCGGTCAGTTTCATTGACATATTCTCTTCCTTCTTTCCTTCAGACATTCCGGCGGTTTTGCCCGCGTCGGACAGGCTGCCAAAGCTGTACAGGGCAGTTAATCCGTCACCCGTTTTCTCCCGTACCACGATACTCGAAGCAGAGCATGGTCAGGTCATCAAACTGCTCCGCATCCTTTACGAAACCATCCGCCGCCCGCCTCTATGGCCGGATCCATGCCCGCGCAGATATCGAACTTGCTGCGGCCGGGGGAAGGCCGGGAAGTTATGCGGCATCATAGCTGCCTGGATCCTTGCGGCCAGGGACAACTCCGTACTGACGCGTTCCTTTTCCGCGGTGATCCGCGTCAGACTCTCCGCATCGTCCTGTATCTGCTCCTCCATCGTGTCGATGGATGCGGCCAGCGCGCCGATCTCATCCCGGTTGCGGATCGGTCTCGATATAGCCCTTGTCCCGGATCATCCGTTCCTGTTCCGACTTGAGCTCATAAAGCGCGCCGAGCAGCAGGATGACGGCGGCCAGCAGCACCCGGATCCCGGGATC
>CAMZIY010000177.1 GCA_947307365.1 uncultured Clostridia bacterium | reverse complement strand
AGGCCTGCCCTTCGGGGCAGGCCTGCCTTTTCCTGTCCCGGAACCCGGGCTGCATTTTGCCCGATTGGTGTTGACAGGCCCGCTTGCCTTGACATACAATATTAAAAAGATGCGATCAGCGAAGGGATACCGCCTTCGTTTCCGAATGGGTCATGGAGGTACAGCGGAGTGCCCGGAATGAGAAAAACGAAAGGAAAATTCAAGGCTTTGCAGGCGCTTGTCTGCCTGATGCTGGCCGTCTTGCTGGCGACGGCTGCCGGGGCGGCCGGGGCGGCCGGGGCCGGTGGCTCCGGCATGGCCTTCGGGAAGGCGGTGAACGCCTCCGGCGGTCTGAACCGCGATTCCGCCGTGGACCCCATCGACCACAGCGAGGGCTTTTCCGCGGTGCTGTACGACAACGAAAACGGGCTGCCCACCTCTGAATCCAACGCCATCGCGGAGACCGGGGACGGCTTCATCTGGATCGGGAGTTACAGCGGCCTCATCCGTTATGACGGCGCTTCCTTCCAGCGGGTGGATTCCTCCACCGGCGTCGCCGGGGTCAAGTCCCTCTATGCGGACCATCTGGACCGGCTCTGGATCGGCACCAACGACAGCGGCCTCGTGCTGATGGAGAAGGATCAGTTCCGCCACTGGGACAAAACGGACGGGCTGAAGGCGGACAACATCCGTTTCATCGCGGAGGATGAAGGCGGGCTCATTTACGTCGGCTCCACAGAGGGCATCGACCTGGTGGACCGGGACATGCGCCTGCGCAGCGTGGAGGACAGCCGTGTGAGGGATGCGGACGTGGCCTCCATGCGCATGGGCCCCAGCGGGCTCCTTTACGGGCTGACCGCCGCCGGAGACATCTTCACCATGCGGGACGGCGCAGTCGTCGATTATTACCCCCATGAGGATTTCGGCATTTCCGGCGCGGCCTGCATACTCCCGGACCCGGACCATCCCGGCTGGGTCTATCTGGAATACGGCAATTCCCAGATCTGCTACGGCAGGCCGGACGACGCTTTTCAGGATCGGAAGATCTACGATATTTCCCCTTTGGCTTACATACAGCAGATGGAGATCATCGGCGGCAAGCTCTGGATCTGCACCCGCAACGGCATCGGCGCCCTGGACTCAACCGGCTTCCACAAGCTGGAAAACGTCCCCATGAACAACTCCGTGGGCCAGGTGATGTCGGACTATGAGGGCAACCTCTGGTTCACCTCCACCCGGCAGGGCGTGATGAAGATCGTGCCCAACCGCTTCCTGGACCTGTTCGAGCGCTACGGGCTGGAGGACGAGGTGGTCAATTCCACCTGCATGTACGGCAAGCAGCTCTTCATCGCCACGGACACGGGCCTGAAGGTGGTGGATAAGCAGGGCGTCGTCACAAAGCTGCCGCTGGAACGCGCCGTCACCGCCTCCGGCGTGGACTTGCGCGCCGGGGACCTGCTGGAGCTGCTGGACGGCTGCCGCATCCGTTCCATCATCCGGGACCACCGGGGGCGGCTCTGGATCTCCACCTGGCGCACCCACGGCCTGCTCCGCTATGCCCGGGGGGAGCTGATGGCCTTCACCGTGGAGGACGGGCTTCTGTCGGACACGCCCCGGGCGGTCTATGAGCGGAAGGACGGCGCGATCCTGGTGGCGCTCACCGGCGGCGTGAACGTGATCGAGGGGAACCGGGTGACGGCCTCTTACAGCATGAACGAGGGCATCGCCTTCTCCGAAAGCCTGACGGTCTCCGAGGGCTTCCACGGCGACATCGTCCTGGGCACGGACGGCGGGGGCATCTTCATCATCGGGGCGAAGGGCGTCACCCACATCGGCAAGGAGGACGGTCTGAGCTCGGAGATCGTCATGCGCATCAAGCCCGACGCCAGCCGGGACATCCTCTGGCTCGTCACCAGCAATTCCATCTCCTACCTGACGCCGGATTACAAGGTGACCACGGTCCGCTCCTTCCCCTACTCCAACAATTTCGACCTGTATCAGAACAGCCTGGACGAGATGTGGATCCTCAGCAGCAACGGCATCTACGTCGCCCCCACGGCGGACCTGCTGGCCGACCGGGATCTGAACCCCATCCACTACGGCATGGCAAACGGGCTGCCCTGCATCACCACCGCCAATTCTTACAGCGAGCTGACGGAAGCGGGCGACCTCTATATCCCCGGCAAGGCGGGGGTGACGAAGGTGAACATCGAGGAGCCGATGGTGAATGTCAGCGACCTGAAGGTGTCCATCCCCTATATCGAGGCGGACGGCGTCCGCCTTTATCCCGACGGGGAGGGGGATTTCAAGGTGGGGACGCGGGTCCGGAAGCTGACCATCCACAGCTATGTCTTCAACTATTCCCTGGTGGACCCCCAGGTGACCTATCAGCTGGAGGGCTTCGACCGGGAGGCCGTCTCCCTCAACCGCAGCGAGCTGGCACCCGTGGACTATACGAACCTGCCCGGCGGGGCCTACCGCTTCGTGCTGCAGCTGCGGGATTCCCTGGGCCGCGGGAGCAAGACGGTCTCCGTCCAGATCGTGAAGGAAAAGGCGTTTTACGAGGAGACCTGGTTCTATATCGCGGCCGGTCTTACGCTGATCGCCGCCGTGATGCTGAGCATCCGCCTCTATCTGCGCAAGCGCATCCGCAGCCTGGAAAAGAAGCACCAGGAGGAAAAGAACCGGGAGCGCATCACCGCGGAGCTCCAGATGGCCAGCCGCATCCAGGCCAGCATGCTTCCCCATGATTTCCCGCCCTTCCCGGACCGGAAGGAATTCAATATCTATGCTTCCATGGACCCGGCCAGGGAGGTGGGCGGCGACTTCTACGACTTCTTCCTGATCGACGAGGACCACCTGTGCCTGGTCATCGCGGACGTGTCCGGCAAGGGCATCCCCGCGGCCTTGTTCATGATGATCTCCAAGGTCATCCTCCAGAGCTGTGCCATGCTGGGCCGCTCCCCGGCGGAGATCCTGCGCAAGACCAACGACGCCCTCTGCTCCGGCAACCAGGAGGAGATGTTCGTC
>CAMZIY010000176.1 GCA_947307365.1 uncultured Clostridia bacterium | reverse complement strand
GGCCACCGAGGATCCTGCGGCAGGAAGTTATCCTTATACCGTCGTCATGACCACGAACCGGGCCCTGGATGCCGCTACCTTTGAGGACGTTTACGACAAGGCCCCTGAGCATATCGTCTGCTCCGGCTTCCAGATGCTCTACATCCTCCTGGATCTCGGCCTGCAGGACCGCATCGCCGGGATGCTCTCAGCGCCCGGCACCACGAGCCGCGCCTGCTATAAAACCGAGCTGGTCGCCCTGGCCGACAGTATTCCCCGTCTGGGCAAAACCAACGAAGTATCCAAGGAACAGCTGGTAGCCCTGAACTGCGACTTCCTCATGGGCTGGGATTCCCTCTTCTCCGACAAGAATTTCAACCCGGAATTCTGCAATCAATACGGCATCCACATGTATTTTCCCTACTGCTGCTACGACGCCGCCACCTTTGAGGATATCTACAAGGACTATGAGGTGCTGGGCCGCATCTTCGGCGTGGAAGAGGTTGCTGCCCAGAAGGTCGCGGAGATGAAGGAGATCATCGCGGATGTGCAGGCGCGTATCGCCGGGACGGAGACCATCACCATCCTCAATTATGACTCCGGAGAGGAGGACGTTTTCACCGGCTGCCAGGGCATGCCCGGCAACTGCTTTAAGCTGGCCGGCGGCATCTCCCTTTTTGACGACATCGAAAAGGGTTGGGCCCACGTCTCTTGGGAGGAGATCGTCGCCCGGAACCCCGACACCATCGTGCTCAACAACTATAGCTGCACCCAGGAGGAAGCCGATGAGACCACCGCGTTCCTCATGGGCCAGGCAGCCCTGGCCAGCACCACTGCCATCAAGGAGGGACGCATATTCAGCGTGAACCTGGATCCCATGGAGGGCTCTGCGGATTCCGCCATTGCCGTGCGTGAGCTGGCAAAGTTCCTCCACCCGGACAAATTCGAATAAGTCGGCACTGAAATAAGGAGAGAGGGGGAGGCGGAGCTGGCCCCCTCCCCCTTTTTCCGCAACGGGGAAAGGAATCCATGAAAAAACTGAGCAGACCGCAGAAATTCCTGCTGTTCCTCATCATCGCCCTGGTCCTTTTTGTCCTGACCACGATGATCTCCATCTGGTTCGGCGCGGTGAAGATCCGTCCGGACTGGATCGGCGCGATCCTGGTGAACAAGACCCTGGGCGGTGTCTTCGGCCGGGAGCTGATCACACCGGAATGGCAGGAAAACATCGCCTCCATCGTTTGGGATATCCGCCTGCCACGGGTCATCGAATCCTTCATGATCGGCTCCGGACTGGCCTTGGCCGGGCTGGGAATGCAGGCCCTGACAAAGAATTCCCTGGCGGATCCCTATGTGCTGGGTATTTCCTCCGGCGCTTCCGCAGGCGCGGTCTTCGTCATCATGACCGGAGTTCTTGCATTCCTGCCCGGCTACCGGGTCATGCTGGGCGGCTTCGTCGGGGCGGTGATCGCCATCATCCTCGCCGTGCGCTGTGCAACGATCCGAAAACGCATGACAGCCGTACAGCTGGTGCTGGCCGGGGTGGCCGTTTCCTCTCTCTTCTCCGCCGCCGTGAATGTGCTGATTTACACTTCCTCGGAATCCAGCAAGCAGAAGACCGCCATGTTCTGGATGATCGGCTCCCTGGCGGGGGCCAACTGGACGGATGTGAAGATCCTGGCGGTGGTTTTCATTCCCTGCCTGATCATCTTCTTCCTCATCCGCAAATCCCTGGATGTGCTGCTTCTGGGGGATGACGCCGCCAAGACCCTGGGAGTGAACCTGGGCGTTCTGAAGCTGCTCATCATCATCGGCTCGACCCTTCTGGCGGGCTCTATCGTATCCATGAGCGGAGTGATCGGCTTTGTAGGCCTGGTGATCCCCCATCTGACAAGGATGTTTGTGGGCTCTACCCACAAATACACCATCCCCGGCGTCGTGCTGGTGGGCGGTGTGTTCATGCTCTGGTGCGACCTCATCTCCCGAATCGTCGCCGCGCCGCAGGAGATCCCCATCGGTGTGATTACCGCCTGTATCGGCGCACCCTTCTTCCTCTTCATGCTGCGAAGAGGCGGAAAGATCGGAGGATGACGGGATATGAGCGAACTGAGAGTTTCGGGGCTGGATTATACCATCTCCAACAAAAAGATCCTGGATCAGATCCTGGTGAACGTGCTTGACGGGGAGTTCGTGGGGCTGATCGGCCCCAATGGTTGCGGGAAATCCACCCTGCTGAAGAACATCTACAAGGTCTATAAGCCCGACTGCGGGGAGATACGCCTGGGGGAGCTGGATGCGCTCCGCGTCAGCAACACGACCCTGGCGAAGGAGCTGGCGGTGATGGTGCAGGAGAATTCCGTGGAATTCGACATGCCGGTGATCGAAATGGTCATGCTGGGGCGATACGTCCACCGCAAGCACTTCCAGGACACCTCCAAGGAGGACCTGGCCATCGCCAGAAAATACCTGGCGGAGGTTGGCCTGCCTGATTTTGAGGAACGGAGCTTCCGCAGCCTCTCCGGCGGGGAAAAGCAGCGGGTGCTGGTAGCCCGCGCCCTGGCGCAGGACACCAGATTCATCATCCTGGATGAACCGACCAACCACCTTGACATCGGCTACCAATATCTCATCATGTCCATCCTGAAGCGGCAGAAGGTCACTATCTTTGCCGCCATGCATGACCTCAATATCGCCGCCTATTACTGCGACAAGGTCGTGATGATGGAAAAGGGGCGCATCGTTGCCACCGGCACGCCGGAGGAGGCATTTACGGAAGAACGGATCCGGGCCCTGTTTCACATCGATACCCACATCACCCGCAACGAACGCACAGGCCGCATGCAGATCAGCTATGAGCCGGATGCCGGGGTAATGTCCATGTAAGGAAATACGTTTTATGAGGTTATTCAACGCCCATCTCCCGGATCTTTTCTGCATCATCATTATTCTGTGCTAGGATGTAGGAACAGGGGGGGCCGTTTGACCACCCTGTTTCCTATCGATGACTTGCTCAACGCAAGAATTAAAAGGTGTTCATAAGAAAAGAGGCGTC
>CAMZIY010000175.1 GCA_947307365.1 uncultured Clostridia bacterium | reverse complement strand
TACCGGGGGGTCATGCGCTTGGCGGAGCAGATGGCCGCCCACCACTGGTTCACGCAGAAGGGGATGTCCATGGCCCGGAAGATCTCCATGGGCACGTCCGCGTTCAGGTAGGCGAAATCCTCCCCCGCCGCGACCCGGCCGTGGAGGGAGCGGAACCATTCCTTCTGGTAGGCCCCGGATTCCTGGGCCGCTTTCAGGGTCTTCACCGCCCTGCGTTCCTCAGCCATTCGCCGCCCCTCCCTTCAATTCCTCCACAAAGGCCTCCAGCCTGGCCGGAAGGGTCTCGTCCTTCTCCGCCGGGTAGGGCAGCTTGCAGAATTCCGCCGCCCGGATGCCCAGGGCCGCCAGGGCCGCCTTCTCCTCCGGGAAATCCCAGCTGGCCGCCTCCTCGAACCAGTCCATGAATACGGCGACGCCCGCGGCCCCCGCTTCCTCCGCTTCGCAGCAAAGGGCCTCTACCCGCCGGGAGACGGTGGCCTTTTTCGGGGAGGGGACGCGGCGGATATACCGGGCGGCGACCGCCTCCTCGGCGGGGCTCTCCCGGTCCGTGAGCCGTTCATAGTAACGCTGACCGCAGTCCTGGTCCTCCCCCACGATCACCGCTCCGGCCTTCTCCAGGCCGGAATACACCGTCAGATCATATTGCTCCGTTCCGCTGACGTACAGCCTCGGCCCCTTGAGGATGGGCCAGGCCGCCGCCTCGGCCGCGACGGCGTTCACAAGATCCCGGTGCAGGCCCCGGTCCATATAGAAGCCCGCCCCGGCGATCACCAGGGCTTCCGTGCCGCTGACGCAGGGCTCCCGGGCCTGCCGCAGACTGTAAATGCGGCCCATGGCGGAGCGCTGGCCGTTCAGGGTATGGATGGCCTCCCGGATATCCTCGTCCGTGATGGGCTTGCCCGCCCACTGCTCCGCCTTTTGCCGGAATTCTTCTGCCCGGGCTTCGTTATACTGCCGGAATTTCGGAGAGGGGGTGAAAAGCCAGTCGATAAAGGCCGTATCCGGCACCGGGGAGTCCGGCTCCGTGCGCCGCAGCTCCCGGAGATAGAGGTAGGCCCGTACCAGCACGTCCGTGGAGTTGGACACGGCGAGATAGTCCCAGGGCTTTTCCCCCGGCCGCACGATCCGGTCGAACTGGCTCCGCACCATGGGATCGAAGCAGGCCTCCAGATACCGGTCCGCGTATTCCAGACCGCTCCCGGGATCCGGGGCGATGCGGATGGGCAGCAGGCCGCCCGCCAGCAGGTATTCCTCCGGCACGTCCGCCCCCAGGCAGCCCACAACCCTGCCGCCCTTGGCACGATGGGCGGCAGCCGCTGCATTCCCCCGGTCCAGCCAGACCCGGTACAGCTCCAGGAAGGCCGGGTTTTCCAGGGCGCATTCCCGCAGCATGGACATCCCTCCTTTTTCTTTCCCGTTTCTTTATAGTATACCGCAGCTCCGGGACCATTGACAAGTCCGGCGAAAGAAGACTACCATAAAGAAAAACGGCGGGAGGAAAACCGTATGACCAAGGGGGAGCTTACCCTGGTATTCGGAGGGGATACCAGCATCGGCGTGAACTGCGAATGGATGTTCCGGGGGGTGGACCCGCTCCTGGCCTCGGCGGACCTGCGCATGGTCCAGCTGGAGGAACCCTTCGTGGCGAAGGAAACGGAGGCGGCGGGGCCGGACCGGACCACCGCGGCCCTGGCCCCCCTGAAGGGGCGGATCGACCTGGTCACCCTGTCCGGGAACCATTTTTACGATCTGGGGGAGGACGGAGTGCGGGATACTCTGGACTGGTGCCGCCGGAACGGGATCGCCGCCTGCGGCGGCGGCCTGACCCTGGCGGAGGCGGAAAAGCCCGCCTTCGCGGAAAAGAACGGGGTCCGGGTGGGAGTCCTGGCCTGGAACGCCGTGGGGCCGAAGATGAGCTTCGCCTCGGAGACCCGGGGCGGGACGTCTTATGTAAACTTTACCCGGGCTTACGTCCCTCTGGAGGAGGAAGATCCGGGACGGCTGGAGAACGATATCTGGTCCCTGAAAAAGCCCTTCCGGCTGGAGGGGGAATTCCTGGGCCGGAATTTTCCGGACCCGGCGAGCCTGGACCGGATGGCGGCGCAGATCGCCGCGGCGAAGGCGGAATGCGATATCCTCATCGCCTATTTCCACAAGGGCTACGTCCACCAGGTGGTCCGGCTGGGGGAATACGAAACCCTCCTCAGCCATATGGCCGTGGATAACGGCGCGGATACGGTGATCGGCACCCACTCCCATATCCTCCACGGGCTGGAGATGTACAAGGGCCGGGCCATATACCACGGGCTGAACAACTTCATCATGTATACCCCCCAGCTCTCTCCCCTGTACAAGGGGCAGGTGAAGGACACCGCCACCAGCCACAACGCGGAATGGGTGAAGAAGCGGGTGGAGCGCTTCGGCTTCGTGCCGGATCCGGAATACCCCACCTACCCCTTCCATCCGGACAGCGTCCACTGCGCCTGCGCCAAGCTGATCATCCGGGAAGGGAAGATCGCGGAATACCGCCTGGTGCCCATGCTGGTGGAAAAGGACGGGGCCCCCTGCGTCCACGGCTGCGACGAAAAGGGACGATCCACGGCGGACTACCTCCGGCGGATCACCGCCGAGGCCGGGCTGAACGCCCGTCTCCGCTGGGCCGGGGACGAACTGGTCGTGGAGTGACGCCGATAAAGGAAATGAAAAACGAAGGATCGCGGCGACCCTTCGGCATGAGCCGGACCCGCGATCCTTCGTTTTATTCTTTGTTTTTCTGAATCGATCTCTGTCCCGGGATCAGGCGATGCCGCCGGCGGCGCTGGCCTGGATCCGGTCCATCCTCGCGTAGCTGCCCCCCAGGGCCACCAGCTCCGCATGGGTGCCGCACTCCGTCACCCGGCCGTCCTCGATCACCAGGATCATGTCCGCGTTGCGGATGGTGGACAGTCGGTGGGCGATGGCCACGATGGTCCGCTGCCCGGCGATGCCTGCGATGGCGGTCTGGATCTGCCGCTCCGTCTCCACGTCCACGGAGGCGGTGGCCT
>CAMZIY010000174.1 GCA_947307365.1 uncultured Clostridia bacterium | reverse complement strand
TGGATGAGGCGGGTCTGGAAAACTGCCGCATCTCCGCTTCCAACGCTCTGGATGAACGGCTCATCTCCGACCTGCTGATGCAGGGCGCCTGCATCGACTCCTTCGGCGTAGGCGAGCGGATGATCACCGCCAGCAGCGCTCCCGTTTTCGGCGGCGTGTATAAGCTGGCCGCGGTGGAGGACCAGGATGGGACCATCATCCCCAAGATCAAGATCAGCGAGAACACCGCCAAGATCACGAACCCCCACTTCAAAAAGGTCTACCGTCTCTTTGACCGGGGGACGGGGAAAGCTCTGGCGGATCAGATCTGCGTCTGGGACGAGGAGATCGACGATTCCCAGCCCCTGACCATTTTCGACCCCCTGGCAGTCTGGAAGACCAAGAAGCTGACGGATTTCGTCGCCAAGGAGCTGCTGAAGCCCATATTCAAGGACGGCAAGCTGGTGTACCAGAAGCCCAGCCTGACAGAGATCCGCAGCTACTGCGCATCCCAGGTGGAGCTGCTGTGGGACGAAGTGAAGCGGTTCCAGAACCCCCACAATTACTACGTGGACCTTTCGGAGAAGCTCTGGCTGGTGAAGCGGGAGCTGCTGAACTCCTTCCGGGACGAATAAATCCATCAACCCGGACCCGCTTTCGCCGGGCTCGGAGTTGAAAAGGCTTGCGCACCGCTCCCCGCAGGCCCTTGCGGACCCACAGTCCGCTCCGTGAGAGGGATTTTTGGCAGAAATGAATTCCGCCAAAAATGATCCAATTTTCTTTGCGGCTTGCGAGCCGCGAACTCTGCGAGGCTGGGATCAAGTTTGCCTGAAATCAGGGGGGACGGCGTGATGAAAACAACGGTGGGATCCCAAGGGGTAAAGGAGGATAGTCATGGCACTATTTGACGGAAAAGACAAAGCGGGATCGGTAGACAATGAGGTCCTTCAGAAGCTGTCGGCGGTACCGCTGCTGCCGGTCCTGATCGAGCAGATCACACAGGACGAGAACGAGCCTTGGCTGTGGTCCAGCCAGAGTTACTATGACCTTTGTGTGCGTACGATCACTGTGGAGCCCGACAACTTCGAGATCACCTGGTATCAGTTTGACCTCGCCGCTGATCCAGGCTGCCTGGAGAAGGAGATCCTCGGGCATGTCAGCCTCAAATACACGGATATCGGTTATTATCCGCTGCACAGCTATACCAGTGCCGACGGCAAAAAGACCGTTCCGGTGGAACGTGTCTGCTATTTATGGACCACGGTGGTCCGCGAGCGGCTGGCAGAAGCCATGCCGAACTGCAGATTTGACGCCATCAAAGGCCAGAAAACTCGCTTTGAATTTTCCTATCATGTCGAAAAGCCGGTTCTGCAGGACTGGTTCTAACGGCATCCGTTTTTACCGAGAAACCGTTCTATGTGTCGGAGCAAAAAGGGTAGACTACCTCCTTGGAGATTTACAAGATCAGTATGAACCAATCGGGATAACACAGGCGGCAACTCCCGGAGCTTCCCAACCGAGTGCTTCGTTTTTTAGAGATAGGCATTATTCTTCCACTTCTTGATTCTGTTTTCTTTGCGGCTTGCGAGCCGCGAACTCTGCGAGGCTTTTGGAAACTTTATTTACAGTCTGAGGACAGCCGCTTAGCGGCTGTCCTGTTTTGGAAAGGAAGGGGCCTATGGACTATTCCATGCTATGGCTGGAACGGAAACCTGAGGGAGAACTGCCCGCCTGGGCAGGACAGGTAACCGGGGAAGTCTGCACCCCCCAGGGCCGGGCGGCCCTCCGTGAGCTGCGGGAATGCCTTGCGGCCGCCGGGGAATACCAAAAGGCAGGAGCCTTTCTGCGCCTGCAGGAGGAGCCCGGAGACGGAGAGAACTTTTGCCTCCGCCCGGAAGGGGAGAGTCTGATCCTCTCCGGTCCCGGCCGCGGCCTCCTGTACGGCGCCTTTTCCCTGCTGCGGCAGCTGGCTCTGGGGGAGGAGATCCTCTTCGGCGAGTCCGCTCCCGCCTGGCCCATCCGCATGCTGGACCACTGGGACAATGCGGACGGCAGCATCGAGCGGGGGTACTCCGGCCCCTCCTTCTTCTTCTCGGAGGGGAAGCCGGTATGCAGCGCCCGCACCCGGGATTACGCCCGGCTGCTGGCCTCCGTGGGACTCAACGGCTGCTGCCTGAACAACGTAAACGTGGACGGAGAAGCGCTGTATCTCCTCACGGGGAAGTACGACCGGGAGCTCCGGGAGATCGAGGAGGCCCTGGGAGAATACGGGGTATCCCTCTGGCTCTGCGTCAGCTTTGCCGCCCCCATGGAACAGGGCGGCCTCCCCACGGCGGATCCCCTGGACGGGGAGGTGCGCCGGTGGTGGCGGGAGACCTGCGGCCGCCTCTTCCGGGCGGTGCCCGGTCTGGCGGGTTTCCTGGTAAAGGCGGATTCCGAGGGACGCGCCGGTCCCCAGACCTACGGCCGGTCCCAGGCGGAGGGAGCGAACATGCTGGCGGGGGCGGTCCGCCCTTACGGGGGCAGCATCCTCTGGCGCTGCTTCGTATACAACTGCACCCAGGACTGGCGGGACCAGAAGACGGACCGGGCCAGGGCCCAGTACGACACCTTCGCCCCCCTGGACGGGCAGTTCGGGGAAAACGTTTATCTGCAGATCAAGAACGGCCCCGTGGATTTCCAGATCCGGGAGCCTGTCTCCCCTCTGCTGGTGCGGCTGGAGAGGACGCAGAGCATCGTGGAATTCCAGCTGGCCCAGGAGTATACGGGTCAGCAGCGGCACGTGTGCTACCTGGCCCCCATGATGAAGGAGGTGCTGGATTTCTCCGGTCCCGCGGGAAGGGTGAAGGACCGGCTCTCCGCCGTCTGCGCCGTGAGCAACACCGGAGCGGACTTCAACTGGACGGGCCATGATCTGGCCGCCGCCAACCTCTATGCCTTCGGCCGTCTGGCCTGGGACCCGGATACGGACCCGGCGGTCCCGGCCCGGGAGTGGACGCGGCTCACCTTCGGAGACGATCCACGGGTGACGGAAACGGTGACGGATATCCTTCTGCGCTCCCGGGAGGTCTACGAGCGCTACACCGTTCCCCTGGGCATCGG
>CAMZIY010000173.1 GCA_947307365.1 uncultured Clostridia bacterium | reverse complement strand
GGCTTCGCAGAAGCAGATTCAGGGACGCGGATAGGGGCGCACCATATCAGACACTGCCCACTGAGGCGCGGGATGAGGTCCCGCGCCTTTTTCGCGCCGTTGACGCGCAGGTCAAAACAGACTATAATCTGAACGTCAAAGATTAGGAGTCCGGCCCTGCCGGAACAGGAGGAATCGTCTATGTCAAGGGATCATTTCACCCCCGACGAGCTGACGGTCGTCGCCAGGGAACCCGCCATGTTCGGGCCTGAGATCGAGGTGTTCAGCTATCCCATCACCCGCAGGGAGAACATGAAGCGCCTGTACGAGGGGAAGACCCCCCTGTGGGCCCCCTTCTCCAGCGGAGAATGGAACCAGATCATGGTGGACTGCGACCCGGAAAACGTTGCCCGCAGCCCAGGAAACCCGCCCGCCAGGATCGACGGTTGGGGCGTGGAGTGGCAGTTTGTCGAGATCGCCGGCGGCGCCATGGTCAAGCCCGGCAACCCGAAGGTGCCGGACATCAACGAGTGGGAGAAGTACGTCACGATCCCGGATCCCGACACGTGGGACTGGGCCGGCTGCTATGAGCGCAACAAGGACAGGATCAAGCCCGACAAACTCACCTATATCGCCGTTCCGGGCTGTCTGTTCGAACGTCTGATCGCCGTGCTGGACTTTGCCAACGCCGCTGTCGCACTGATCGACGACGACCAGAAGGAGGCGGTCCACCGCTTCTTCCGCGTCGTCACGGAAGTGCACAAAAAGTTCTATACCAACGTGAAGAAATGGTTCGACCCGTACGTCGTGAATTTCAACGATGACTGGGGCAGCCAGCGGGCGGAGTTCTTCTCCGTGCCCACCGCCCGTGAGATGCTGATGCCTTACATCAAGGAACTGGTGGACCACGTCCACTCACTGGGCATGTATTGGGACCTGCACTGCTGCGGCTTCGTGGAGGCTTTCGTGCCCCTCTGGCACGAGGTCGGCTATGACAGCTGGGGCGGCCAGCCGCTGAACGACAAGTATAAACTCAAAAAACTGTACGGCGACCGCATCATCTTCACAGATGTGGTACGGTGTCCCCAGGACGCCTCCGAAGAGGAGATGGACGCGGCGGTGGCGGAATTCTTCCGCACCATCGGCGAGGACAACCGGGTGTTCGTCGACACCATGGGCTGTCCTCCGGCCATCCGCGCCAAAGTGTACGAAGCCGGCAGGAGGAACTTCGACCGCCTCGTCGCCGAGGGCAGAGCCATCCTCTGACCGACCGCTTCACACGCAGATCCCCGGCCTGCCGCATCCCCGGCAGGCCGTCGTTTCAGGAAAGGAACCGCCATGGACTATCGCAGAGAAGCGCCGGAGATCATCCGGAAATTCCTGATCTATCATGAGACCATCAAAGGCCACAGCAAAAAGACCGTGGAGGAGTACTATCTGGATCTGCGCACCTTCTTCCGCTATCTGAAGCTCAGCCGGGGAATGGTCCCGCGTTCCACCGAACTGGAGGACGTGCCCATCGATGACGTCGATCTTGCCCTTGTCAGAAGCGTGACCCTGTCGGATATCTATGATTTCCTCGGCTTCCTCAGCCGGGACCGAGCGGTGCACGCCAACAGCAGGAACTCTTCCTACGGTCTAAATGCCGCTTCCCGCGCCAGAAAGATCGCCACCATACGGAGCTACTACAAGTATCTGTACGCCAAGGAAAAACTGCTGGATGAAAACCCGGTCAAGGATCTGGACAGCCCGAAACTGGTGAAGACCCTGCCCCGGTATCTTTCCCTGGAGGAGAGCGTCAGCCTCCTGGAACACGTGGACGGCAAGAACTCTCTGCGGGATTACTGTATCCTGACGCTGTTCCTCAACTGCGGCCTCCGGATTTCCGAACTGATCGGACTGAACCTGTCCGATGTCAGGGAAGACAGTCTGCGCGTCCTTGGCAAGGGCAACAAGGAGCGCATCGTATTCCTCAACGGCGCCTGCGCCTCCGCCATCAACGCCTATCTCCCCGTACGGGCCGCCTCCGCCGCCAACACCCCCGCCCTGTTCATCTCCTCCCGCCGGGAGCGTATCAGCCGCAGCACCGTCCACAGTCTGGTCAAGAAGCATCTTCAGGAGGCCGGTCTGGACAGTTCCAAGTATTCCGCCCACAAGCTCCGCCACACCGCCGCCACGCTGATGCTGCAGAACGGAGTGGATGTGCGCACGCTGCAGGAACTGCTCGGGCATGAGCACCTGAACACCACCCAGATCTATACCCACGTCGAGAACGAGAGCCTTCGTGAGGCCGCCATGCGCTCGCCGCTGGCCGGAATGACGCCGCCTGCCGCAAAAAAGGGCGGACCGAAAGCCTTGGAAGCCGTGCCAGAGGCGGCTCCGGACGCGGAGGAATCGCCGGAAAAAACCAGTTGACAAGCCCCAGACGAGATGATATATTGTTGGGGCGCCAAGTTCCAGTATATGCGGGTGTAGTTCAATGGTAGAATCCCAGCCTTCCAAGCTGGTCGCGTGGGTTCGATTCCCATCACCCGCTCCACATGCGCCAATAGCTCAGTTGGATAGAGCAACTGCCTTCTAAGCAGTAGGTCAGGGGTTCGAATCCCTTTTGGCGTGCCATATGGTGGGTGTAGCTCAGTTGGTTAGAGCACCGGATTGTGGTTCCGGGTGTCGAGGGTTCGAGTCCCTTTACCCACCCCATTACCTGCAGTCCTTTTCGCTGAAAGGACTGCAGGTATCTATCTAAACTCAGCGCGTCCTCCGCATAGGGGTGTAGCCAAGCGGTAAGGCAACGGACTTTGACTCCGTCATTCGTGGGTTCGAGTCCCGCCATCCCTGCCATTCGCCCCAGTAGCTCAGTCGGCAGAGCACCTGCCTTTTAAGCAGGGTGTCCGGGGTTCGAATCCCCGCTGGAGCACCAAAGCGAAGACCCGGCGGCATCGACGGCAGGTCTTCGCTTTGTTTTATCCCGGCCCGGGCAAGGACCTGTACCGCCTGTAAAAAACGCTCCTCTCTTCATCTGATAAAAAACACTTGACAAGGAACATATGCCCCATTATAATTATTTTGCGTTTAGCGGAATTGTGTAAAGGTAGCACGCCGGACTCTGACTCCGTCTGTGAGGGTTCGAATCCT
>CAMZIY010000172.1 GCA_947307365.1 uncultured Clostridia bacterium | reverse complement strand
TCCATCCTCTGCAGGAATTCCAGGGCGTAGCCGTCCACGTATCCCGCCATGCCGGTGATATAACCGTTGGTGTACAGTCCTCCCAGGGATTCCCGCCATTCCAGCAGGATGACCCGCTTCCCGTCCCGGGCAGCGGCCAGACCCGCGCAGAAGCCCGCCGGACCGCCGCCGCAGACCACCACGTCCGCGTCGAAACGCTTGGAAACATTCAGCATTTTCCGTTCCTCCCGTGTTTATTTGCTTTCCGTTTTTTTCTCACAGTTCCGGCCCGCGTCTCATTCCGGATACCGGGTCCAGAGGAAATCCGCGCTCTCCGCCGTGCTGCGGGAGATGACCCGGCCCCAGTGGATGGAGCTGTTGAAATTCCCCTCCGCGATCACGCAGCCGTCCTCCCGCTTTTCCAGGACCACCACGCTGTGGGTATCCCGGTTGATCCGCAGGATGTCCCCCACCCGGATGGAGTCGTAGGAGAATCCTCCCGCCTGGATCTCCCGATAGGGCAGATCCCCGAACACCGCGTCGCTCAGGATCATGGCGAATCCCACGCAGCCGCAGCCGGTATAGGAGGAATAGCCGAACATATCGTAGCGGACGTACTCGTTCAGGTTCGTCCAGGGAGTTCCCTCCGGATACTCCGCCTTCATGGCGATGAGCCCCGCATATACCGCCTCCGGGGAGAGGTCCTGTTCCTCCCGCCGGGCGGAGAAGGCGGTGCAGGCTCCGTCGTAAGCCGCGGCGGGGAAGACCCCCTCCAGGATCAGCCGCTGGGCCAGGGTCCCGGCGTCCCCCTTCCGCGGAGCGCCCAGGGCAAAAAAGCTGACTCGGGCCGCGTCCCCCCGCAGAAAGATCCGGCCGTCGTCCCTGCCGTATTCCCCCCGGGTGATCCCCAGCTCGTCGGAGAGGGTCCATGCCGTATCCCACTGGAAGTCCGTCCCGCTGACGTAATCCATGGCCCGGAGGACAAAGGTGAGATACTGGGACGCGGTGACCAGACCGCCGCCGCCGAAGGCGTCGTCGCTGACGCCCAGGGTGAGGCCGTTGGCGTAGGCATAGCCCACGTAAGGGGCCGCCCAGTCCGCCAGGTCGGTGAAGGGAGTCTGCCAGGCCCCGGCCAGGGCCTCCTCCTCTTTCCCCAGAAGGCGCACCAGCATGGTGACCGCCTCGTTCCGGGTGGGGGCCCGGTCCAGTTCATAGATGGGGGCGCCGTCCGCGCCCGTCCCGGTGCCGTTGAACAGGCCCAGGCTGTGCAGGGCTTCCGCCGCCGCGGCTTCCTCTCCTCCCGCCCCCAGGGCGGCGGGAGAAAGACTGATAACCAGCACAAAGGCCAGGAGCAGGGATAGGATCCGTTTCATGACTGTTTCTCTCCGTTTCCGTATGGGAAGGCTCCCGTCAGATCCGCTTCAGGATCCGCAGGATGTTCCGGCCTTCCCGGTATTCGTAGCGTACGTCGTCCATGGTCTTCTTCACCAGGAACACCCCGAGGCCGCCGATGGACCGCTCCTCCGCCGGAGCCGTGATATCCGGATCCTCCGCCGCCAGGGGATCGTAGGGGATGCCCCGGTCGATGAAGGTCAGGATCACTGCCCGGGGGTCTTCCTCTGTTTCCACCCGCACCGTGGCGGGACCGGTCCCCGGGGCGTAGGCGTATTGGGCGATGTTGCTGAACAGCTCGTCGATGGCCACGTCGATCTGCAGCTGGGCTTTTATGGGGCAGTCCAGCTCCTCCAGTATGGCGTTGACGAAGTCCGTGACCGCCTGGATATTGGCCACCGAGGCTTCGAGATTGAGCTCCTGCATCCGCTTCCCCTCCGCTGATCCGTCTGTTGATCTCTATTGTACCCTCTTCGGCGGTGTTTGTACAGGGGAAGGCGGGAAAGCCCTCCCGTTCGGCCCGATCCCCGGGGGAAAGCGGGATAAATGCCTTGCTATTTGAGGCGTTTTGCCTTATCCTGTCTCCAGAGAGAGTATGGACGCGGCGGATCCCGGGGAAGGGCGGCATGCCCTGCCCGAAGGGAGATCCGAGCCGGGAGCTTGGAGGACGGGATGGAGAGAAAAGGCGTCGACCTGCATATGCACACTTCGATCTCCGACGGGACGGACAGTCCGGAGGAGATCCTTCTCCATGTAAAGGAGGCCGGGATCGGACTGTTTTCGGTCACGGATCACGACGCCCTCAAGGGGAGCCTGATCATCCCGCCGCTGCTGAGGGAGGGGGATCCCCGGTTCCTGTCCGGGGCGGAGTTCTCCTGCAAGGATGAAAAAGGCAAATACCATATCCTGGGGTACGGCTATGATCCGGAGGCGGCGGCCATCCGGGACGTGGTGGAATACGCCCACCGGCTGCGCATCATGAAGGTGACGGCCAGGCTGGATTATCTGAAGTCGGAATTCGGCTTCGAATTCCCTCCGGAGGAGCTGGAAGCGCTCATGGCCCTGGATAACCCCGGAAAACCCCATATCGGAAACCTGATGGTGAAGTACGGCTTTGCGGGATCCAGGGAGACGGCCATCCGGGAGTATATCGACCGCGCGCAGTTTGCCGGGGGATTCCTGCGTCCCGAGGCCGCCATCCTGGGGATCCTGGAGAGCGGCGGCGTTCCCATCCTGGCCCACCCCGCCTACGGGGACGGGGATCAGCTGATCCTGGGGGAAGAGATGGACGAGCGCGTCCGGCGTCTGATGGAATACGGGCTGAAGGGACTGGAATGCTTCTATTCCGGCTTCACGGGGAAGCTCTCCCGGCAGATGCTGTCCCTGGCGGAGCGGTATGGGCTGTACGTGACCTGCGGGAGCGACTACCACGGGCGCAACAAGCTGGTGGAGCTGGGAGATACGGGGCTGGGCGGGGAAGGGGAATACCCGGAGGGGCTCCGGCGCTTCCTGGAGGAGATGCGGAGCCGTGAGTACCCCCAAGTCTGACGCCGGGGGATCATGCGGCTGAGCCTTTGACCGCTCTTCCGGGCAAAGATCGGCGGCGACCGGCTGAGAAATTTCCAAAAATACCTATTGACACGACGGGACGCCCATGCTATAATCCACCCAAATTTCATAGAAGAAACCGTTGATGCGGAAGTAAAGGCGGTCATGCCCCTACAGAGAGCCCGCGCTGCTGAGAGTCGGGTG
>CAMZIY010000171.1 GCA_947307365.1 uncultured Clostridia bacterium | reverse complement strand
TATCGGCATCCGGGTCACCTTCCTGGACTGGATGATCGTGGGCTACCCCATCGGCATTGTCTGCGCCATCCTCTTCGCCCTGTGGATCTGCCTCTTCTACAAGCCTGAGAAGATCGACGAGAGCGCCCTCACCGTAGCCCATGAGATGGTCTCCGGCTCCGGCCCCCTGACTACCCGGGAGATCAAGTGCGTCTGCGTGGTGGGCCTGATGTTCATCACCTGGATCCTCAGCACCTGGATCCCCATCTTCAACACCACCGTGGTGGCCCTCTGCGGCACCTGCCTCTTCATGGTCCCCGGCATCGACGTCATCTCCTGGCACGATTACATGGATAACGGCGGCTGGGACGGTACGTTCCTGGTGGGCGGCGTCGGCGCCATGGCGGACGCATGCCTCGCCACCGGCGCGGCCAACTGGATCGTCCAGACCACTCTGGGCGGCGCGGCTGCCTGGTCTCCCCTGGTCGTCTGCCTGGCGGTCTCCGCCCTCATCTGCGTACTGCACTGGCTGTGCCCCTCCGGCCCTGCCGTTGCGGGCTTTGCCGTTGCGCCCATCATCATCCTGGCCCTGCAGGCGGGCGCTTCCCCGGTGGCCCTGGCCATCATCACCGCCTTCTGGAGCGGCGTCACCTTCCTGCTCCCCACGGACGCCGTGCCCATGTTTACTTACAGCTTCCGGTACTACACCATCACGGACATGGTCAAGGAGGGCTGGGTCCCATCCCTTGTGTTCGTGGTCATCGTGGCCATTGCGGTGCCTCTCATTTCCGGCGCCCTGGGCTACGGTCCTATGGATGCCGGCGCTGCCAGCGAGATCCTGGCCAATTTGGGATAACCTTTTCCCGGATGAGTTACGCGGGACCCGCATTTGCGGGCCCCGCGTTTTTTCGACTTTTACCGTATCGCCCGGATCAGAGCGGTGGCCTCCCAGTTCCCCAGGATCTCCGGATCGGGGAAGCCCGCCTCCCGGAGGAGGGCCAGCTCATGCTCCCGGGTGAGGGGCGTGTCAAAGTGCACCAGGGCATCCTCCGCAGCCCCCTCCGTCCGCTTCAGCTCCCGCAGTTCCCGGAAGAACGCCGCTTCCTCTGCGTCATCGGCGGCAAAATAGTCCGCGAGAATGAAACGTCCGCCGGGCTTCAAGGCCCTCCGGAGGCGGCGATACAACTCCCGCTTCGTCTCCGGGGTAAAGTGGTGGAGGGATTCGACGCTGATCGATGCGTCATATTCCGCCTCTCCCAGGGAAAGCTCAAGGTAGGAGCCCCGGCGCAGGTCCAGGTCCCGGTCCGGGAATTTGCGTCTTAAGGCCTCCAGCATCTCCCGGGAGAGATCGATCCCCGTCACCCGGGCGGCGGGATTCCGGGGGAAATAGAATTCCAGCTCCAGACCGGTGCCGCAGCCCAGGTCCAGGATCCTGCAGCCGGGGAACTCCGGCAGCAGGGCCGCCGCGGCGGGGTAGAATTCCCGCGCCCCGGCGATGTCCCGGAGCATGTGCTCGTCGTACCCCTCCAGCCGCCGGGCGAAGAACGCACCCATGGGTTCCAGCGCCATAAAACGATCGCCGCCTTTCTTTCCGCTGAATAAAGTATAGCATTTGCCGCAGCGTTTTTGTCAACTGCTTCTGCGCTTGTATTTCCGGTCTACCTGTGATAAAATACGAAAACCGCCGGGAATGTGCCCGGTGTATTGCCGCGCCTGGATGACAGGCGCGATCCCATGGGGAAAGGATACTGCTATGTCGAGGCGTATGCTCGTTGTGCGCAATCCCCGGGCGGGAAGCTTCATCAGCCAGAACACCTTTCTGGAGGCCGCGGGGGTCATCTTCAAAAGCGATTACAACGTGTATGTATACAGCACCCAGTGCCGGGGCGACGCCACCAGGATCGTCGCGGAGGAGGGTGCGAATTACGACTGCATCGTCGCCTTTGGGGGGGACGGTACCCTCAACGAGGTCATCAACGGCCTGATGCGTCTGCCGGAGCGACCGGTGCTGGGCTATATCCCCGCCGGGACCACCAACGATTTCGCGGCGGGTCTGGGCCTTTCCAAAAACCCGGTGAAGGCGGCGGTCACGGTGCTGGAGGGAGAAGTGCGGGAACTGGACGTAGGCTGTTTTTGCGAAGACCGGTATTTCTCCTATGTGGCCTCCTTCGGCTCCTTCACCCAGGCCTCCTATTCCGCTCCCCAGGACGCGAAGAACATTCTGGGCTATGCGGCTTATCTGCTGGAGGGGATCAAGTCCCTGTCCGAGGTGAAGCCATACGATCTGCATATCCGGGCAGCGGGGGAAGAGTATACCGGGAAATTCATCTTCGGCGCCGTGTCCAATGCCCTGAGCGTGGGCGGCATGGTGAAATTCGACTCTGCCATGGTGGATCTGTCGGACGGACTCTTTGAGATCCTGATGATCCGGTATCCCCAGAACCTGGCGGAGCTGCAGAAGATCCTTTACGATCTGGCCACCCACCACTATGATTCCGATCTGATCCTGTATTTCAAGGCGGGAGAGGTCACGGTGGAGAGCGGCGAACCCATCGCCTGGACGGTGGACGGGGAGATGGGGGGCACCACGGCGGAGGCCCGGGTGAGGAACTGTCATCGGGCGATCCGCATCCTGAAGCCTGAGGAGGAAGAACATGCTTAGTATACGGGATCTGACCTACCACGTCCATGACGACGGGGGCGACAAGGATATCCTGAAGAACGTGAATCTGGACGTGGAGGACGGCCGCTTCATCGTCATCACCGGTCCCAACGGAGGCGGCAAGACCACCCTGGCCAAGGCCATCATGGGCCTGGTGCAGAATGTGACCGGCTCCATCGTGTATCAGGGACAGGAGCTGATCGGCCTGAGCGTCACGGAGCGGGCGAAGCTGGGGGTGAGCTATGCGTTCCAGCAGCCGCCCCGGTTCAAGGGCCTGCAGGTGACGGAGCTGCTCAGCATCGCCGCCGGGAAGAAGCTCAGCGCCGCGGATTGCTGCAATTATCTCACCAAGGTTGGCCTGTGCACCGAGGATTATCTGGATCGGGAGATCGACGCCTCCCTCTCCGGAGGCGAGGTGAAGCGCATCGAGATCGCCTCTCTCCTGGCACGGAACGCCTCCCTGATGATCTTTGACGAGCCGGAGGCGGGCATCGACCTGTGGAGCTTCTCCCGCCTGACCCAGACCTTCGAGGCCATCCATAAGCGGAGCGAGAGCACCATGATCGTCATCTCCCACCAGGAGCGGATCATCCGCCTGGCGGACGAGGTGGTCCTGG
>CAMZIY010000170.1 GCA_947307365.1 uncultured Clostridia bacterium | reverse complement strand
GGGATCATCAGGTGGTTCATGCAGGTGTTGCAGCGCAGGCAGGGACGACGGTCCTCGGGACGGTTCTCGGCATACTTCCTGGGCATGTCGGGATCGGCCATCAGAGGACGGCACATGGACACGAAGTCCGCCCAGCCGTTGGCGATGATCTTCTCGGCGTAGTCGATGCTCATGATGGAGCCGACGGTGTTGACCAGAAGATCGGGATAGCGCTTCTTCACGTCGGCGGCATAGTGGACGTTGAAGCAGTGGTCCATCAGGTAGTTCTGGCACCAGTTGTTGAAGTAGGCCATGTTGAAGTCGGAATGCAGACCGGCGGAGACGTGGAGGATGTCGATGTGATCCTTCAGGTAGCCGATCAGCTCCAGGGTTTCGTCAAAGTGCATGCCCGCAGGCGCGATCTCGTCGGCAGAGATGCGGTACTCGATGACGAAGTCCTCGCCGCAGTGACGGCGGATGGAGTCGCAGACCTCGATGGCGAAGCGGGCGCGGCCCTTGGTGTCGCCGCCGTACTCGTCGGTGCGCTTGTTGTACAGGGGGCTGGTGAACTGGCTGATGAGGTTGCCGTGGCCGCCGTGGACCAGGACGATGTCCATGCCGGCCCTCTTCATCTTGCCGGCGGCAGCGCCGTACTTCTCCACGGTCTCGTGGATCTTGTCGATGCTCATTTCGATGCAGGGATGGGGCTCACGGTTGTTCTGCTGGGCAGCCCGGCGCTCGTTGTCGGAAATCCAGGAGGAAGAGCTGTAGGGCCAGTGGCCAACGGTCTCATAGCGGGTGTTCTCACCGTTGTGGTTGATCTCGAAGGAGGCATGGCAGGCATACTGCTTGCACATGTCGGCGTACCAGGTCATGGGGAGGACGCCGTTCTCGTTCATCATGTCCAGCTGATAGGCTTCGTCCTTGCACTCGGTGATGTCGATGGAGCAGTTGCCGACGTACAGGGTGCAGACGCCGCCGCGGGCGAACTGACGGAACCAGTCCACGAAATCGTGGGTCACGCGGCCGTCCTCGCTGGCCAGGTTGGGGGAGGGGGGAGCCAGGGTGATGCGGTTCTTGAAGTCGATACCGCGGATACGAATCGGCTGGAAAACGTGGGAATACTTGGAGCCCATAGGTAGATCATCCTTTCACAGTTTTTTACTTATGTTGATACTTTATTTTAGCGGATTTTCCGAAAAAGTACAAGACTTTTATGCCCGTTCCAGAGGAATATCCCCAAGATTTACGGAATTCTTATTCCGGATGGGGGCGATGCGCTTGGGGGTATAACCCTCGGCCTGGATCAGCAGCTCATAGATACCGTGCCTGAGGTCCCGGAACCAGAAATCCCCGAAGGAATCCGTCGTGGCTTCCCAATTTTTGCCGCCGCTGCTCAGGAGGCAGCGGGCCCCCTCCACGATCAGCTTCTTTTCCGGGTCATAGAGGGTCCCCGCGATGAAGCAGCCGGGCACGTTGCGGTAGAAGACCCTGGGGTGCAGCCCGGTCTCCGGCTGCCAGACCTCCGCGCCGTCGATCTCGTCGGCAAGGTCGGCCTCCTCGCCGAAGCTGATGGCCTCCGTGGGGCAGGCCTCGACGCAGCGGGGCATTTTGGCCCCGTGGTCCAGCAGGTGGGCGCAGCCGGTGCATTTCTGGGCTACCCCCAGTTCCGCATTCATGTATATGACGCCGTAGGGGCAGGCGTCGCGGCAGACTCCGCAGCCGGTGCACTTCTCCGGCTCGATGAGCACCAGCCCGTCCTCCCGACGGACGATGGCCTTTTCCGGGCAGGCTTCCAGGCAGGCGGCCTTGTCACAGTGGTTGCAGAGGCGGGGCAGATAGTGGATGCGTACCTTGGGGATGGTGCCCATCACCTGTTCCTCCACCCGCATCCAGAACTGGCCCACCTCCGGCTGGGGCCGGGCGTAGGGGCTCCAGTCGTTGCCCACGTGTTCATCCTTGCAGGCGATCTGGCAGTTGTAGCAGCCGTTGCACTTGGCCGCGTCGATCACAAAAGCAAGTGCCATATGAATTCTCCTAATAATGATTTATTATATTATAGCGCAAACCCTTTTGCGATGCAATGATAATAAAACGTCAGGCGAAAAGAAGGGGACGCCTGCAGAAGCAGGCGTCCGTCTGAATTTGGAATTTGCCTCGCAGAGTTCGCGCCCGCAGGCGCGAAAAAACCGGAATCATTTTGGGGCGGAATTCACTTCTGTCCCAAGATACCTCTCGCGGAGCGGACTGTGCGAGCGAAGCGAGTGCGGGTAGCGGAGCGGCAATCCCACTCAAATCGGAGCCCAGCGGAGCGGGTCCGATTTGACTCAGTAATCGTAATCGTGAGCATCCTGAAGGATCTGGTCCTTCACCTTCATCAGGCGGGTGGTGGTGCTGCGCTCGTTCTCCTCCAGCTTCATGGAGATATAGCGGATGGTGTCCTGCATTTGGGGGATCATGACGTATTCCAGGGCGTTGACACGCCGCCGGGTACGCTCGATCTCCGCCGCCATGAGCTGCATGGATTTCTCCGCCCTGGCCAGCTCCAGCATATCCCGGAAAACTTCGCTGAGCCGGTCGATGCTCTCGTCCAGCTCGCCGGAGGTCATAGCGTAGCCATAGGGGTAAATATCCTCGGCGGCGTCGGTGCGGGTCCGGAAGCCGTATTCGGGGATGTTGACGCTCATGATGTTTTTCAGCTGGATATCCACTTCCACTCCCTGTTTGGGACAAAGGAGGGATTGCTCCAGGATCTCCGGGCTCATGAGCCGGGAAGCGTCGGCCATGCGGGCCATGGCTTCCTCAAGGCCCTTTTCCACCTTCTGGCGCAGGGCCTTGTTCTCCCGCACGATCTGAAGAAAGTTGCGCATCAGCTCATCCCGCTTGTCCTTCAGCAGCTTGTGGCCGCGGGTGGCGGTCTTGAGACGGGCCTTGGTCTTCTTCAGCTCCATGCGGGTCGGCTTGATATCCGACATGACGGCCATGCTCAGTCCTCCTTGGGGAGATACTTCTCGATATACTCCAGCTTGATGCGCTTCAGCTCGCTCTTGGGCAGGATGCTGAGCAGCTTCCAGCCGATGTCCAGGGTCTCCTCGATGCTGCGGTCCGTCTCCTGGCCCTGGCCGATGTATAGCCTTTCAAATTCGCCGGCGAACTTGGCGTAGAGCTTGTCGGTGTCGGAGAGGGCGGCTTCGCCCAGAATGGTCATCAGCTCGGCGGCGTCCTTGCCGGCGCTGTAGGCGGCAAAGAGCTGGTTCATGGTGCCGGCGTGATCCTCCCGGGTCTTTCCCTCAC
>CAMZIY010000169.1 GCA_947307365.1 uncultured Clostridia bacterium | reverse complement strand
GACACGATTTCTGCTCGCTGCTCGATCCTAGATTTCTATCAGGTATTAGTATGAGTAAACCGAGAAAGCATGGACCGGAGGGACCATTTGCCTTTTGACAGATGTTCTCTCCGGTCCGCTCTTTGCTAATGAATGAATTTCTTTATCGTTTCCTCCTGAACTTCCGGGAGCAGGGCGCGCATGTGCGCCATCAACCGCTGATAGGATTCTTCCGGCGTCCGCGCATACACGTTGTCGGAAAACTCATTTCCAAAGAACCGTTCCGGCGTCGAGTATTCCGCAGCGCCCCAGCCGCGCAGACGTCCGGACTTGTCCCTTGTGAAGACAAAGCCGCTGGTAAGCACGTAGCACTGCTCCTGAAGGCGGGTGACGGACGTATCAAAGCCCTTGACTCCCTCGGTTTTCTGCCAGCGCCCGTGGTAGGCATAGCCCCCGATCTTCCGCAGCTCCTTCGAGGTCACGGGCGCATTTTCATCGATCAGATCAAACAGCTGCTTGTCCTGATACCGGGCCAGCCCTTCCTCATATCTCGCGTCGAAATCGTAACCGTCACGCCGGTAATTTGCAAGGTCCAGGAAGAGGTCCTTCCGGACATAGGCGGCCTTCTTCCCGAAGAATTTTCCGTAAGCGCAGCCTGTTGCCCGGATCACCGGACCCTTCCAGAACCAGGTGTTGTCCTCCGAATCATTGAACAGCGTCTGGGGATGGCAATGGTCCTCCAAAGAAAAGCCGGGGATCATGGTTGAGAAATATGGAACGATGCCGTATTCCTGAACCGCATCGATCAGATCCTGCAAGGTCCGCACGTAGAAATCATACGACATATATCTCCTCCGCCATACCGGCTGCTCCGAACGGCGCCCGTTTCGCGTTTCCCATAACCGGACGCTCCGTCACAGAGCGGCTCTGTAGATCGCCAGCATATCCTCTTCCCTGAGAAGCCTGGCGGAACCCTTCGCCCCGCCGACGCCGACAGCGCATTTATGCGCCATGGTCATGAGGTCTTCCTCCGTGGCGTTGACGCCCAGTTCCCGCAGGTTTGTGGGCATGTGGATCCTGCGGAAGAAATCCTCCATGGCCTCGATCCCTTTCAGCGCGATTTCCTCCTCCGATCCGGCGGGCTCTACGCCCATCACGTGCAGGGCAAATCGCTTGAACCGGGGCAGGCAGTTGCGATAGACGTATCTTGCCCAGCTTCCCCAGAGTGCGGTGAGTCCCGCACCGTGCGCCACGTCATAGAGACCGCCAAGCTCATGCTGCAGCTTGTGCGTCATCCAGTCGCCCCCGTCGCTTCCGCAGCCGGTGAGCCCGTTGTGGGACAGGCTTCCCGCCCACATGACCTCGGCGCGGGCATCGTAATTGCGCGGGTCTTCCGCGAGGATCTCGGCATTGCGCATCACGGTGCGGAGAAGCCCCTCCGCCAGCGCATCGGTGATCTCCATATTCCCGCCGTTCGTGAAGTACCGCTCCATGGTATGCATCAGGATGTCTGCGCAGCCGCAGGCGGTCTGGTAGTCCGGCAGCGTCATGGTGAGTTCAGGATCCATGACCGCAAACTTCGGCCGGCAGAGATCGCTGTTGTAGCCTCGCTTGATCCGGCCTTCCTCCCTGGTGATCACAGAGGAGTCGCTCATCTCGCTTCCCGTAGCGGCAAGGGTAAGGATCACGCCGATCGGAAGGCAGGCGGCTGCTTTCCGCTTGTAATCGTAGAAATCCCAAACATCGCCTTCATTGGCGGCGCCATAGCCGATGGCCTTAGCGGAGTCAATGGTGCTTCCGCCGCCCACAGCCAACAGGAAATCGACGTTTTCTTTCCTGCACAGCGCAATGCCCTCATAGACAAGGCTCAGGCGCGGGTTCGGCACCACGCCGCCAAGGGTGACGTATGGGATCCCGGCAGCTTCCAGCAGGTCGGTGGTTTTCTTGAGAAGCCCGGTGCGGACAACGCTCCCGCCCCCGTAATGGACCAATACCTTGCTGCCCCCGAATTCCCGGATCAGGGCTGCGACACTGCCCTCGGCTCCTCTGCCGAAGATGACCTTGGTTGGCGTATAATAATGAAAATCGAACATAAAGCATCCTCCCGGTACAAATCCCGTTTATCACTGCCGCAGACAATGCGCTCAGCTGAATTCTGATTACATTATATATGGCGGCGTCTTTTCGCGCAAGCGGGAACATGATCGGGGAGCCCGCTGATCGCCATTCGATCATCCGCTGACGCAGTTTGTTCTCTCGCCGGGCGGGCCGTTCCGGGTTGACAAAGTGCCTTTGTCCGGATTATCATTAACGAGTGTTGGATATTAAGACAATACCGCACAATTCCGGCATGCATCTTGCTTGTATAGTATTCTAAAATACTTGGCCGATACGCAAATGTCCGTAAACACATCGCATTCGACGCACGGAGGACTTGGCGGGCCTCCGCCGTTGCCGAAGCCCTGGGCGCGGAGGATAGGGAAGCTTTCATCCGGATAGCGGAAAGAATCGCAGACGTCTCCCGGTCACGCAGCGCCGAAGAGACCGGGGAGGAATCATAGAGATAAGCGAAGCGAGGTGGAGGTTTAATGCTCAGTCCAAAAGAGAACCTGTTGGAAACCATCCGAAGGGGCGGACATCCGGAGCGGCTGCCCGTATGCTTTACGCCCTTTCGTCCCATCGGCGGCGACCCCGTTTTCCAGTTCGTCCGGGGAAATCGGGTACGCGGCACCAACTCCTATGACCGCTGGGGGACCTACATTTCCTTTCCCGAAGATCAGCCCGCAGCTATCCCCATCGTCACGCCGGAAAACCAGGTGATCCGGAATATCGAGGAATGGCGGCAGTATGTGACGGTGCCGGATCTGCGGGCCAATTGTTCCCAGGGCTGGGAGACCGCCCGGAAGAACAAGGAGGCGATCCCGGAGGAGTACCTGTCCATGACCGTCATGGGCACCGGGATCTTTGAGCAGCTGCATATGCTCATGACCTTTGAGGATACGCTGATGAATCTCCTGCTGTATCCGAAGGAGATGCATGAGCTCATCGAGGTGGTCGCGGATTTTCGCCTGGAGTACATGAAACTCATCGTGGAGAATCTGCACCCGGATGTGATCTGTTCCCATGACGACTGGGGCAGCGAACACGCTATGTTCATGCATCCGGACACCTGGCGGGAGTTCTTTAAAGAACCTTTCCGCAGGCTTTACAGCTATCTTCACAGCCAGGGCGTGCTGGTGATGCACCATGCGGATTCGTTCTGCGAGCCTATCGCGGAGGATATGGCGGAGATCGGCATCGACATCTGGCAGGGGGTGCTTCCCACCAACGACATCGTGGG
>CAMZIY010000168.1 GCA_947307365.1 uncultured Clostridia bacterium | reverse complement strand
TAGCTGATGGAGCCGTAGCTCATGGCGGAGAACATCACCGGCATGCTGAGCTCCAACTGGGGAGTGAGGTCCGTTTTCAGCTTCCCATCGGCGTCCCGTTCCATCTTCTCCGGTTTCTTTCCCAGAAAGACCCGGGTCTCCATGGGCTCCCGCAGGGGGTCGATGGAAGGGTTCGTCACCTGGGAGGCGTTGATGAGGAGCTTATCCCAGTACACCGGCAGGGGCTTGGGATTGCCCATGCTGGACAGCAGCACCCCGCCGGAGGAGGCCTGCTTGTAGACCTCCCGGATGGTGTCTGAATCCCAGTTGGCGTTTTCCCGCAGGCGGCAGTCGGAGCGGATGATCTTCAGGGCTCTGGTGGGACAGAGGGAGACGCAGCGCTGGCAGTTCACGCATTTCGATTCGTCGGAAAAGACCCGGTCGCGGGCAGCATCGTAGAAATGCACTTCATTGCTGCACTGCCGCTCGCAGACCCGGCAGCGGATGCAGCGGTCGTCATTCCGGACGACCTCAAATTCGGGAAAAAGGAAATCCACGCCGCTCATCAGTAACAACCCTCCTTCACCCGGACGATCACCGGCTCCCCGCCGGCAGGGGCATAGAAATTCTCAGCGTCCGGTTCCATGGCCCGGATGGCCGCCTCCTCGGAGGCGATAAAGACCTTATCGCCCTTCTCCGCCGTCACCATGCTTCGCAGCTTCAGCCGGTCGTTCAGGGCCATGAGGCCCCCGTGGAAGCCCAGAACGATGGAGAACGGCCCGGTGACCAGGAGACTGGGGAAGACGGTACGCAGATAGGTGAACTGCTCCCGCTCCTCCTCCGGCTTCCGCTCGATGGTCTCCCAGAAGGGGGCGGCGATGACGCCGGCGGTCTCCTCCAGGGTGAGGCCCTGCTTGCGCAGGAGATAGTCGGCGATATAGGTGATGACCTCCGTATCGGTCTGCAGGGTGCATTTGTAGCCGTGCATTTCGATGCACCGGCGGTTGGCGTCGTAGGAGGAGATCTCCCCGTTGTGGACCACGGTCCAGTCCAGCAGGGCGAAGGGATGGGCCCCGCCCCACCAGCCGGGGGTGTTGGTGGGATAGCGGCCGTGGGCCGTCCAGGAATAGGCCCCGTATTCCTCCAGCCGGTAGAATTCCCCCACGTCCTCCGGGAAGCCCACGGCCTTGAAGACCCCCATGTTCTTTCCGCTGGAGAAGACGTAGGCCCCTTTGATGGAGGTGTTGATATGCATGACCACCCGGGCGATGTATTCATTTTCGTCGATCTGCATGCTGGCCAGCACGCTGCGCAGGGGGGTCACGAAATAGCGCCAGATCAGGGGCTCGTCCGTGATGGCGGGGATGGTGCGGGTGGGGATGACCTCTGCCTTCACCAGCTCCAGCTCGGTGCGGAGATAGGTCTCGCATTCGTGGCGCACTGCCTTATCGGTGAAAAACAGGTGCAGTGCGAAGAGATCCTTATATTCCGGATAGATGCCGTATCCCGAAAAACCGCCGCCCAGACCGTTCGAGCGCTCGTGCATGGGTTTCATGCTCTCGATGATCTTCTCTCCGCTCATCCTTTCGCCGCTTCTGGAGATCACCGCCGCGATGGCGCAGCCTGAGGGGTTGCGGAATTCGCCTTCTTTTTGGCGCATGGACTTCATCTCCCATCAAAACAAAAAAAGCAAAGGCCTCCGTTTGGGCATAAAAACCCAAGCAGAGCGCCTTTGCTCTGTTCATACCATACTCCAACGGCTCGGGCTTGTCAATGCAGGCGCCATGAAATTTTGACAAAAAACCGCTCCGCCGGGCCTGTTCGTTTTTTTGCAAATTGACGGTTGACAATTCTTCCCGCCGGGAGTAATATGGCCGCGTCAGAGACAAGGACGTCTTTCGGGCATTGCCCGGGCGTCCTTGTCTTTTTGTTTTACCGATCGAAAGGAGAGATCATCATGTCATCCGTACCGGAGATTTTTGCCAGCAAGGTGTTTGACGACAAGGTCATGCGTGCCATGCTGCCGGAGAAGGTCTACCGCTCCCTGCGCAAGACCATCGATAACGGCCAGCCCCTGGATCAGAAGCTGGCCAATTCCGTGGCCGAGGCCATGTGCACCTGGGCGGTGGAGAACGGAGCCACCCACTTCACCCACTGGTTCCAGCCCCTCACGGGGATCACCGCGGAGAAGCACGACGGTTTCCTGAATCCCGCCCCGGACGGCCGGGTGATCATGGAACTCACGGGGAAGGAGCTCATCCAGGGCGAACCGGATGCCTCCAGCTTCCCCTCCGGCGGCCTCCGGGCCACCTTTGAAGCCAGGGGCTATACCGCCTGGGATCCCTCCAGCTATGCCTTCATTAAAGAGAATACCCTGTGCATCCCCACCGCCTTCTGCTCCTACGGCGGGGAGGCTTTGGACAAGAAGACGCCCCTCCTGCGGAGCATGGAGGCCCTGAACAAGCAGGCTCTGCGCATCCTCCGCCTCTTCGGGAACACGGAGGTCAGGCGGGTCACCACCAACGTGGGGCCGGAGCAGGAGTATTTCCTGGTGGACCGGGAGATGTACCTGAAGCGGAAAGACCTGATCTATACCGGCCGCACCCTCTTCGGTGCCAAGCCCCCCAAGGGGCAGGAGCTGGAGGACCACTACTTCGGGGCCATCAAGCCCCGGGTGCAGGCCTACATGGAGGAGCTGAACGAGGAGCTGTGGAAGCTGGGCATCCTGGCCAAGACGGAGCACAACGAGGTGGCCCCCGCCCAGCATGAGCTGGCCCCCATCTACGCCACCACCAACGTGGCCACGGACCACAACCAGCTCACCATGGAGATCATGAAGAAGGTGGCCCGGAAGCACGGCCTGGTATGCCTCCTCCACGAGAAGCCCTTCGCGGGGGTCAACGGCTCCGGCAAGCACAACAACTGGAGCATGTCCACGGACACGGGAGAAAACCTTCTCTCCCCCGGCGAGACCCCCTATGAAAACGCCCGCTTCCTCCTGTTCCTGGTGGCGGTGGTGAAGGCGGTGGACGAATATCAGGATCTGCTGCGCCTGGCCGTCGCCACGGCGGGCAACGATCACCGCCTGGGGGCCAACGAAGCGCCTCCCGCCGTCCTCTCCATGTTCCTGGGGGACGAGCTGGCCGCCGTGCTGGACGCGGTGGAGACGGACAGCCCCTATGCCGGGGCGGAGCGGAAGACCCTGAAGCTGGGGGTGGACAGCCTGCCCCGCTTCACCCGGGACACCACGGACCGCAACCGCACCAGCCCCTTTGCCTTCACGGGCAACAAATTCGAATTCCGCATGGTGGGCTCCAGCGATTCCATCGCCTGCGCCAACATCATGATCA
>CAMZIY010000167.1 GCA_947307365.1 uncultured Clostridia bacterium | reverse complement strand
TCGCCACCATCGGGGACAGCCTCACGGTGATCAAAAAGCTCTGCTTCGACGATAAGATCGTCAGCACCAAGGAGCTGTACGAAGCCCTTCGGGACAACTGGGAAGGGGAAGGCCAGGAGCTCCTGCGCCAGCGCATCCTCAACGCCCTGCCCCACTACGGCAACGACGACGATTATGCCGACGCGCAGGTGGTCTGGTGGACGAACATGTGGGTGGATTACTACAACTCCCGCAGCGGCGTCAACGGCGGAACCAACAACTGCGGCGCCCTGGACCTGAACTGGGTCGGCGGCGGCAAGTTCACCTGGGCCACTCCCGACGGCCGGAAGTCCGGCGATCCCCTGTCCATCTCCAGCGACCCGCGGCAGGACTGCATCAAGAACGGACCTCTGTCCTACGTGAAGAGCGTGGCCAAGATGCCCTGGACCAAGCTGCGCTGCGGCGGCGCCATCAACTCCCGCTTCGACATGAACTCCGTGCAGGGGGACGACGCCTGGTGGAAGGTGAAGGACCTGATCTCCGCCTACTTCAAACTGGGCGGCATCCAGTACCACTTCACCGTGGCGGATTCCGCCGCCATGCGGGACGCCCAGGTGCATCCGGAGGACCACCAGGACCTGATCGTCCGCATCGCGGGCTACTCCGCCTACTTCACCCATATGTCCACAGCGGACCAGAACGACTATATCAACCGGTTTGAACACCAGGTGTAAAACGCATTGAGACGCATGAGGAGGCCCGGAGCCGAACGGCTCCGGGCCCTTTTTCTGCCGTTCGGCTTGTCTTTTCGGCGAAAATATGCTAACAAAGAGAGAGAAACGATCTCATCCGGGAGGCGGAAAAATGGAAACAAGGATGCCTGAGCTGATATGTCTGGGAGAGCTGCTGATCGATTTCACCCCGGCGGGGACTTCCCCCGGGGGCATGGCCCTGTACGAACGGAATCCGGGAGGCGCGCCGGCCAACGTCGCCGTGGCCGCCGTCCGGCTGGGTCTGTCCGCCGCCTTCACGGGCAAGGTGGGAGCGGACCTCCACGGCCGCTTCCTGAAGGGCGTACTGGAGCGGGAGGGGGTGGACTGCCGCGGTCTCATCCTGGATCCGGAGAGCCCCACCACCCTGGCCTTCGTGGAGCAGCTCCCCGGGGGCGAGCGGGACTTCGCCTTTCACCGCAAAGGCTGCGGGGACACCCGCCTCCGCCCGGAAGAATTGCCGGAAGAGCTGATCCGGGGAGCAAAGGTGCTGCATATCGGCACCCTTTCCCTGACGGACGAACCCGCCTGCGCCGCGACCCTGCGGGCTCTCGGGCTGGCAAAAGAGGCGGGAGCGGCGGTCTCCTGCGACGTGAATTACCGAGCGCCCCTCTGGGAGGCGGAGGGGGAGTTCCGGGCTGCCTGCGCCGAGCTCCTGCCCCATGTGGACTGGCTGAAGGTCTCGGAGGCGGAAGCGGCCCTCCTCACCGGGGAAACGGACCCGGCCGCGGCGGCGGAAACGCTGCGGAAGCGGTATCCCCTCAAACACCTGGCGGTGACCCTGGGGGAAAAGGGGGCGATCCTGGACGGGGCCTTCCTCCCTGCCTTTCCCGCAAAGGCGGTGGATTCCACCGGGGCGGGGGACAGCTTCTGGGGGGCGTACCTGTTCGCCCTGCTCCGGGGCCTACCGGAGCCCGGGCGCTTTGCCTGCGCCGCCGCGGCCTGCTGCGTGGAAAAACGGGGTGCCATCCCCGCCATGCCGGACCGGGGGGCGGCGGAAGCGCGGCTTTCGGCTTTACGCTGAGACACGGATATGCTATACTGAACAAAATATCATAAACACGATGAAGGGAGAATCGAATCCAGATGAAAACGGCGAAAACCTTTGTGAAGCTCACCTCCTGCCCCTTTGCCCGGAGGGACTCCTTCCTGGCCTTTTTCAACGATCCCGGCGGCAGCGAGATCTTCGGCGCAGCCTCCCTGTGGCTCTCCAATACCCGGGGCGGCTCCACCATCGGAGCGGTGACGAACCGGCAGATCAAGCTGGAGATCCAGCAGAACGGCAGAGCCATCGCCAGCGTCAATTCCACCACCCCCTACGAGGTGATCCAGGAGTCGGATCACGGCCAGGTGCGGTACTGCATCGGCGGCCGGAACTTTGTCCGCTGCCTGGGCACCGGTCTCCAGGGCAGCAGCCTGGTGATGCGGCCCTCCGCCCCCCGGGGCTTCCTGGCGGGAGCCAGCTTCTATGATCTGATGGACGGCACCTGGCAGCTGGGCTTCGGGGAGAGCCGCATGCGCCTCATCCCCATCACCGGCAAGCTCACCCAGGAGGGGATGCAGTTCCGCATGACCCCCGGCGAGGACGGGGTCATCGAGCTGGTATTCGAGGAATACACCCTGGATCCCGTTCCCGGGGACATCCACAGCTTCCCGGATTACGAGGCCTGCCTGGCGGACGTGAAGAAGGATTTCGATGCCTACGCCGCCGCGGTGATGCCGGAGCTGCCCGCCCCCTATGAGGACATGCGACTCCAGGCCCTGTGGACCACCTGGAGCCACACCAACGACGCCCACGAGGACGACCTGTTCCGCCACACCGTGGTGAAGATGATGCGGGGCGTCTTCGAGCACATCTCCGGCTGGCAGCAGGCCATGCAGGCCATCTGCCTGAGCAAGGATATCAAGCTGGCCTGGAGCATCCTGGCTTCCTGCTTCGATTATCAGGACGTGAACGGCCGCATCGCGGACATCTACGATAACCAGACCCTGCCCAAGGATACCATGAAGCCCCCCTTCCAGGGCGTCGCCCTCAAATGGCTCATGAAGAACCGGGATCTCAGCGGGATCCCGGCGGAAGAGAAGAAAAAGCTGTACGACGGCCTGAAGAAATGGACGGAGTTTTTCCTCCTGTGCCGGGACCTGGACCACGACGGCATCTGGGAGAACCGGAAGGCCGGGGAGACCGGCTGGGAGGACGGCCCCTATTTCTACGTGGGCTTCCCGCTGGCCAGCCCGGACATGAACGCCTATCTGGAGATCTGCATGGAGGCCCTGGCCGCCTTCGGCAAGGAGCTGGGCGAGCCCGACGCGGATTCCTGGCAGAAGCGGGCGGACGAGCTGCTGGATAAGATCGTCAAGACCTTCTGGGACGGGGAGCGGTGGTTCGCCTTCAACGCCACCACCAAAAAGGCCGCCAAGAGCGACAGCCTGCCTCTGTACGCCGCGCTGATCCTGGGGGACCGGCTGCCCAAGGACATTGCGGAAAAGAGCATCGAATACATCTTCCGGGAAGGCACCTTCGAGACCCCCTTCGGTCTGGCCACCGAGAGCCTCACCAGTCCCCTGTACCGGGGCGGCTGGTGCCAGGGCAGCGTGGTCACCCCCGTCCACATCATCTTCCCCCTGGCCTTCGAGGCCCTGGGCCGGA
>CAMZIY010000166.1 GCA_947307365.1 uncultured Clostridia bacterium | reverse complement strand
ACGGGGATGGGTTCCCCCAGCCCCAGGTTGTAGAACTCATATACGTCCGGATCCACGGGACCGGTGGAATCCACCTTGTTCACCGCCAGCACCACGGGCCGACGGGAGCGGAGAAGCATGTCCGCGATCTCCTGGTCCGCGGCGGTGACGCCGGTGCGGATATCCGTCACCAGTACGATCACGTCCGCCGTGTCCATGGCGATCTGGGCCTGTTCCCGCATGAACTGCAGAAGCTCGCTGTCCGCCCGGGGCTCGATGCCCCCGGTGTCCACCAGGGTGAAGCTCCGGCCGTTCCAGTCCGTATCCGCATAGAGGCGGTCTCTGGTGACGCCGGGCGTATCCTCCACGATGGAGATCCGCTTGCCCACCAGTTTATTGAAGAGCATGCTTTTGCCCACATTGGGTCGCCCCACCAGGGCGATCAGGGGTTTACCAGCCATGGGTCGAACCTCGCTTATTCTTCCGTATCCAGGAATGCCCGAAGCAGGGCGGCCCCGTCGTTCCGCACCGGGATCACGGGTACCCCCAGGGTATCGGACAGGTTTTCCAGGGTCATATCGTCCAGGAACATGTCTCCGCCGTGGCGCAGCATGGAGGCGCTGATGAGCACCCGGCTGCCCAGGTCCCGGTCCCGGAGCTGCGCCAGCAGATCCTGCCCGGTGAGGAGCCCGGCCACGTTCACCATCTCCCCGAAGAAACGGTTTTCGATGGGGATCACCTGCCCCTGTACAGCATAGCATGAATCCCGGAAAATTTGAAGTAGTTTCGTTAAAAGGGGCGCGGCGGCGGCGCCGGTGGCCACCGTAAAGGGGGAAACGGCCTCCGGCCGCTCCTCCAGGTCCTCCAGGGCTTCCAGGAATTCGTCCTCCAGGGAGCGGAGCATACCCACCCCGTTTTCAAATTGGGGAAAACCCTCGTACCAGTCCCAGTCCGGCACGGGTCTCCCGGCCTTGCAGTACAGCTCGTCCCCGCAGCAGAAGATCCGGGCGCCGCAGCGTTTCAGACACGCCTCTCCCATCCGGTCCACCTGGTCCAGCACCGTCCCGGCCATGGCGGCGTCAAAGGGGCGCAGGGGAGTCAGCCCTTCCCGGTACCGGGTCAGGCCGACAGGGACGATGCTGACGCTGGTGACGGCGGGGTACAGGGAGGCCAGGTCCTCCATGGTGCGGTCCAGCACCGCCCCGTCGTTGTAATCCGGCACCACCACGATCTGGCAGTCCATATGGATATGGGCGTCGGCGAAGCGCCGCATGATCTCCATCACGTTTCCCGCCCGGGGATTTCCCAGCAGGCGGCAGCGGGCCTCGGGATCGGTGGCCTGCACGGAGACGTTGATGGGGCTGATGCGCAGGGCCATGATCCGCTCCAGCTCCCGGGCAGAGAGATTCGTCAGGGTGATATAATTCCCCTGGAGAAAGCTGAGACGGGCGTCGTCATCCTTGAAATACAAGGTCTCCCGCATCCCCCGGGGTAGCTGGTCGATGAAGCAGAACACGCATTTGTTCACGCAGGCTCTGGGCCGGTCCATCAGGTAGGTCTCAAAGTTCAGCCCCAGGGGTTCGCTCTCCTCCTTGCGGAGGCGGATGGTCTTCCGCCTTCCCTGCCGCTCCACCTCCAGGCGGAGACGGGTCTCTTCGCTGTGGTACCGGTAGTCCAGCACGTCCAGGATCTTGTGGCCGTTGATGGCGAGGAGCGTATCCCCGGGCCGGATCCCGGCCCGGGCCCCGGGGCTTCCCGGGTCCACGCTGAATATGCGCTGGGGCATGGAACGCCTCCTTAACAGGTCTGATTCGATGCCGAAGGCAAAAAAGCGGAGGGGGACATATACCCCCTCCGCCCTTTGGATCGAATGTGCTTACTTCGCTTCCTCGACCTTGAGGACCGTCTTGCCGTCATAGGTACCGCACTTCCGGCAGGCCCTGTGGGGCAGATGATAGGCCCCGCACTTGGGGCAGGCCACCAGCGTGGGCGCTTCCAGCTTCCACACGGAGGAACGCCGCTTATCTCTCCTGGCCTTGGAGACCTTTCTCTTCGGAACAGCCATTATGACACCTCCTGTATTATTCTTGTTCTAATAGCTGTCCTAATACAGCTAATCGGGGATCGGTTTCAGCGGTGCAGCCGCACGGACCGTCGTTCAGGTTCTTGCCGCAGCGATCGCACAGGCCGCGGCAGTCCGGTTTGCAGAGGAGCTTGGTTTCCAGCCCCAGCACGAAGGCGGTGGAGACGATCTCATCCAGATCCACCCCGTCTTCCTCGATGGGGTAGAGGTCCGGATCCTCCGCATCCTGGGGATCCTCCGCCAGAGGAAGATCCAGGGGGATACGGAACTCCCGGGCAAACTCCCTGCCGCAGCGGTCGCAAAGACAGATCGCTTCGGCGGAGACCGTTCCGGTCAGGGTCAGGACCCCGGCGCCGGCGGTCACCCGGCCGCTGGCGGAAACCGGGGAGAGAAAACGGGAGATGGCGGAAAAATGAAGATCGCTCAGGTCCGTCGTGCAGGAGAAGGGGATGGTCCCATCCTTTTGGAGTATTTCCTTCAGATCCAGGCGCATAGGCTCCTCCAACTCATCCCGGCAGCCTTGCAGGCGGGACACGGCGGTACGTACTTCTGCATAAGCCCGATTATTATAGAGGATTCCTTTCCCTTTGTCAAATGGTTTTCATGGTTCCGGGACAGAATTTTTGCTTGCAAATGCCTCTATTTTTGAATAAAATCTTTTTATCAGGCAGGTCCTGCGTCCGAGGACCGGGAGGAGCGGAGGAAATGGAGCAGAGATACAGCGTAAAACTCTCCACGCTGGTGGATGAATTCGGTCTGACCAAGGTGTATACGCCCCCCAATTACGACCAGGTCAAGGTGGTCACCCCCGACCTGAACCGCCCCGGCATGCAGCTGGTGGGCTTTTTCAGCCATTTTGACAACGAACGTCTTCAGCTGATGGGGACGGTGGAGATCATGTACCTGAAGACCCTGCCGCCGGTGGAGCGGCGGAAGATCTTCGAAGAGCTGATGAAGCGGCATATCCCCGCCCTGATCATCTGCCACAGGATGGAGGTCTACCCCGAGTGCCTGGAGATGGCGAAGAAGCACCAGGTCACTCTGCTGTCCACGGAGCTGGATACCTCCGTTTTCGAAGCGGAGCTCATCACCACCCTGAACGTGCACCTCGGTCCCCGGATCACCCGCCACGGCACCATGATGGAGGTCTACGGCGAAGGCATCATGATCATGGGGGAGAGCGGCGTGGGGAAGAGCGAGTGCGCCGTCGAGCTGGTGAAGCGGGGCCACCGCCTCATTGCGGACGACGCGGTGGAGCTGAAGAAGATCTCCTACCGCACCCTGTTTGCCCAGGCGCCTCCCCTGATCCAGCATTATATCGAGATCCGGGGCATCGGCGTGGTGGACGTGATGCGCCTTT
>CAMZIY010000165.1 GCA_947307365.1 uncultured Clostridia bacterium | reverse complement strand
ACCACGTCATCAACGTGGGTGGCGGCACTTACCTCACCATCCTGGAAGCCATGGCCCGGAAGAGCTACCGAAAGGTCTTCGTCATGCTGGGCATCAACGAGCTGAGTTGGGCCAGCAAGGAGACCTTCTACACCAAATATGCCAAACTGATCGACAAGATCCGGGAGCTGGAGCCGGAGGCGGAGCTTTACCTCCAGTCCATGACCCCGGTCACCAAGCGTCAGTCCGACGCCAGCACCACCTTTACTAACCCCCGCATCCTGGAATACAATGCGGTGATCCGTCAGCTGGCGGAGGATAAGGAAGCCCATTACCTCTATGTGTTCGACGCCTTCGCGGACGAAGACGGCTGCCTGCCCGCCGGTTCCAGCGACGACGGCATCCACCCCTACCCCAAGTATTACCCCCAGTGGCTGACCTATCTGGAGGCCCATACCGTCACGGAGGTCAAACGATGAAAAAGCTGCTCCCCTTCCTGCTGGCGCTCTGCTGCCTCATGTTCTGTGCCTGCGCCTCCAAGCCCAAGGAAAAAGCGCCCATCCCGGAGGCCAAGGCGCTGGTCTCCGAACTGCTGGCCTCCGGCGCTTTCAGCGAGGACCTGGCCGTGGCGGAAGACGATGTGGGCCGCTTCCTCTATGCTCTGGAAGCTCTGAACGCCCCCGGCCTGTGCTTCTGCTTCTCCTCCGGCGCCGTTGCAGAGGAGATCGCCGTCCTGCCCTGCGCAGACGAGGCGAACGCCCAGACTGCCTATTCGGAATGTGGGAACCGGCTGCAAAACCTGATCAAGCTCTACACGGAGTATAAGCCCGAGGAGATCCCCAAGCTGGACAAGGCCATGATCCTCCAGCGGGGCAACACCGTCGTCCTCTGCGTCGCCGCCGACGCGGAGAAGGCCAAGGCGGTGCTGGACAAGTACTTCTGATGATCCTTTCCTATACCGTCCCGGCTGCGGAAGACGGCCGGACCCTGAAAAGCGTGCTTCGTGATTCCCTGCGGCTCTCGGCTGCCCAACTCCGGCGGCTGAAGGCCGCAGATGCTTTATCCGTCAACGGAGTGCCCTGCTACGCGGACCACCGGCTCCGGGAGGGGGACAAGCTGGCCCTGCCCATGACGGAGCCCGAGCCCGCCTTTCCGCCGGAGGAGGGGCCTCTGACGGTGCTGTATGAGGATGAACACCTGCTGGCGGTGGACAAGCCCCGGGGGATCATCCTCCACCCCACCCACAGCCGCTTCACCGGCACCCTGGCCAACCTGGCCTGGGGGCATATCCGTGCTGCCGGGGGCGACGGCTGCCACGCCGTCAACCGTCTGGACCGGGACACCGGGGGCGTGGTCCTCTTTGCCAAGAACGCCTGGGCCTGCAGCCGCATGTCCGGCGCCGTGGAGGACAAGCGCTATCTGGCTGCGGTCTGCGGCGTCCCCGACGCGGCGGCGGGCAGCATCGACTTCCCCATCCGCCGCATTTCTGAGAAGGACATGAAGCGCATCTGCGCCCCTGACGGGCAGAGCGCCCGGACTGCGTGGACCCTGCTGCGCACACGGGAGGGGGTCAGTCTTTTGGAGCTGCAGCTTTTCACCGGGCGCACCCACCAGATCCGGGTGCACTGCGCCGCTATGGGCTGGCCTCTTGTGGGGGACCGGCTTTACGGCACCCCCGCTTCCCTGGCCCGCTCGGAAGCGCTGGGAGAGACTATGCAGGCCCTCTGGTGCACCCGCCTGCGCTTCCGTCATCCCCTGGACGACAGGCCCATCACCGTCTCCTCCCGGCCGTCTGCGGAAATTTTGTCTTTCTTCGATTTTTCCGCTTGACAAATCGGAGCGCAGGTGTTATCTTAATTAAGCGTCTTGGCCCGGTAGTTCAGTCGGTTTAGAACGCCAGCCTGTCACGCTGGAGGTCGACGGTTCGAGCCCGTTCCGGGTCGCCAACGCTGCTGTAGCTCAGTCGGTAGAGCGCATCCTTGGTAAGGATGAGGTCCCCGGTCCGAATCCGGGCAGCAGCTCCATAAAAGTCCGGTTTTCAAATGAAAACCGGACTTTTTGCAACATTTTCTCCGATTTTCTCTATGATTGGACATCCGCCTCTAACAAACCTCTAACGAAAAACATGGGATTTGTTGTGAAAAGCGGTGATTTCCTGCGTTCTGTTGGGAATATGATCTGATTCATTACGCCATTGCCAGCAGCAGGGCCATCAGTTCCGGCTTCGCATTCAGCAGCTTGAGCACCTGATCCTGTTCAGGGCTTGCCGGGGCTTCCGCCGTACCGAGCTTGTCGAAAAACGTGGTTTCCATCTGTCCGGCGATCCGCTGACGGTTTTCATCAAAGGTGTGAGAATAGACATCCGTCACCATGTTCGACTGGGAATGGCCGGTGTCTCCCTGCACCGCTTTGATATCTCCCCCGCTGAGTTGGAGCTTCATGGAGGTGCTTAGATGCCGCAAGGAGTGGAAAACCACCTCCGGCAGCCCGGTTTCCCGAATAAGCTCCTTAAAGCTCTTTGCCAACAGGCGTTCCTCCGTGGGTCGCCCATCCGGCTGCGCGATCACCATGTCGAAATCCTGATACAGCCCATGTAGACGTTCCTTTTGCGTTTGCTGGGCTTTTTTCAGTTTCAGCAGCTCCGACGCAACGGTATTCGGCAGATAGACCGTCCGAACGCTGCTATCTGTCTTTGGGGCCTTCAGCACCAGAGAGGTCTTGCAGTCTTCCTTCGTCTCCGGGAAAATAAAGTATACCGTTGACCGCTTCCGCGATTCCAGAACCTCCAGGGCTCTTTTGTCGCAGCGTTTCAGTTCCTGCCGGATCTCCAGCCTAGAACTGTTGCTCTGGACGGTTTCGTCGGTGATCCTGATCTGAGACCACTGCAAGCCGAGGATCTCGCCCGCCCGCATCGAGCAGCCGATGCCCAACAGAAGGCAGACCTTCAATAATTGATCGCTGCAGGCATTGATAGCTGTGGCTGCCTGCGCCGGCGTCCAAACGGATCGTTTCTTCTTCGGCACCTTGGGCACCGTGGCGGACAGCACCGGATTCTTGGAGATGTATTCCCATTTGATCGCTTGATTGAATGCGGTGCTCAGCAGATCGTCGATCTTCTCGATGACGCTGTGCGATACCGTCTTGCCCGAACTGCGATGGCCCTTGAGCAAAACCGCCGGCGTGGTGAGAAGCTGGTTATAGTAATCATCCAGGTCCCGTGCGGAAATGTCCCGGAGCAGCATATCTCCGATCAAAGGCTTGATATAGTGCTCGATCCGATGGAGACTGACGCTGTAATAAGAGTCTCCCCAGTGGTTTGCGCCGTACTTTTCGACAAACTCGTCCAGAAACTCACCGACGGTGATGAGGTGCGTTTTTGCCAGCTTTCCAGGGGGCTTCAGCTTACCCTCGCGTTTGGCCAGCTCGATCTCCGCGATCCGCAGG
>CAMZIY010000164.1 GCA_947307365.1 uncultured Clostridia bacterium | reverse complement strand
GCGGCAAGATCCGGGACGACAAGGACGAATTCCTGGGCGTGGAAGGCCGGGATGAGAAGACCAAGCTCATGTTCTCCCCCCGGTACAGCTGGGGCGCGGGCCTGGGCATGCCCAAGGGCTGGGGCACGCCGGATTTCGTTCCCCCCACGAAGCGGAACAACATGGTCATCCGCATCTGGGGCAGCACCTTCAAGCCCGCTCTGAAGAAGGAATGCCTGCGTCTGGGCGTCAAGGTCCTGGACCGGGTCATGGCTACCAGCCTGCTGAATGAAGGCGGGAAGATCGGCGGCCGCATCGTGGGGGCCACGGGCCTCAACACCCGCACCGGCGAGTTCGTCATCGTGAAGGCCAAGGCCGTCATCATGTCCGCCGGCGGCTCCGGCCAGATGTGGCACGTGGACATGGAACACGGCGGCTTCACCAACATGTACCCCCGCACCTGGAGCGGAGACAGCACCGCCATGGCCTGGCGGGCAGGCGCCACCCTCACCATGATGGAGGGCACCAGCGTCAACCGCATGAGCGGCCAGCGGCACAAATGGTACACCGGCGGCGGCGACGCCAGCTATGAGAACATCCACCTGGTGGACTCCAACAACACGGTCCTTCCCGCCGCCACCCAGGGCTGGGAGGACGGCGGCTCCATGATGTCCGACCAGCGGAAGCTCCAGGCGGGCATCCGCAGCGGCGAGTATGAGCTGCCCTTCTACTCCGACTTCGCGGGCACCCCGCCCAAAGAGGCCAACGCCACCTGGAACCTGATGCTCACGGAGGAATCCACCACCAAGATCATGGTGAAGACCATGACCGAGGCGGGCTTCGACTACACCAAGGACCAGGTCATGAGCTATTCCAACCTGGAGTTCGGCGGCTCCCAGGCATACCGGGAAGCCAACCGGGGCGCGGGCCTCATGATCGACTGGAACCTGAAGACCAATCTGGACGGCCTCTATGCCGCGGGCACCGCCACCTTCAACCCCGGGGATCACAGCTTCGCCGCCTCCACCGGCCGCTACGCCGGACGGAAGGCCGCGGCCTACGCCAAGACCATCGACGCGTCCGGAGTATCCCGGGAGCAGATCGAGAAGGAAAAGGCGCGGGTGCTGGCCCCCACCAAGCGGAAGGGCGGCATCGAATGGAAGGAGCTCATGAACGGCCTCAGCCGCGCCCTCCAGTATTTCGCCGGGGAATACCGCAGCGAGCGGACCCTGGACCTGGCCCTGGAGGAGATCGGCCGGATCGAGAAATACGCCGTGCCCCAGCTCTACGCCCTGGATCCCCATAAGCTCATGCGGTCTCTGGAGGACCTGAGCCTCATCGAGGACGCCAAGATCGTCGTCAACGCCATGAAGGAGCGGCGGCTCACCAACATGCGTCTGGGCGTCTCCCGGATCGACTATCCTGAGGACGATCCCGAGGACGCGAAGTATTACCTCACCCTCACCAACGTGGACGGAAAGATCAAGTTCGACCGCGTTCCCATCCGGTACTGGGGCAACATGAAGGAACAGTACGAGGCCCACAACCCGGATTACACCGGCGTGTACAAGCCGGAAAACTGAAAAAGGAGGAGTCAGCGATGGCGGATAAAGTGTTTGCGATCCCCAACGTGCAGACCCCCAGCGTGCCCGTGCGCATCGATCCCGCGAAGTGCATCGGCTGCAACACCTGCGTGGAAGTCTGCCAGATCGACGTGTTCATTCCCAACCCCGAGAAGGGCAAGCCCCCCATCATCCTCCATCCGGAGGAGTGCTGGTACTGCGGCTGCTGCGCCACGGACTGCCCCACCCCCGGAGCCATGGAGTTCAACTGGCCCCTGCCCCTGAAGCCCAGGTGGCGGAACAAGGAGACCGGAGAAGTCCATCAGCTCACCTGATTCCCCTGTATGTACAGCGGCGCCCGTCTGCTTCTGCAGGCGGGCGTCTTTCTGCGCAGCGCCGGTGAGCGCCGACGCGATACTCCGGGGGGTATGACAGCCGGGCGGTTTTATGGATTATGGCCAATTCCGCGGGGCTTTTCGCCGATTCTTGGGTGATTCCCCTAATTGATTCCTGCGGGCAAAATGAATTATTATACAAGGGATAGCAGGCAAAACACAAAGCCAAACAACTGAATCAAACGGATCGAGTGTCCGGCAGCACCGCTGCCGGGAAAGAGGGAATCAGGTGCGAATCCTGAGCGAACCGGTCAATGTAACGGGTATTCCGTCCTCACAGCGCCATTGTGGGAGACCATGAGAAGGCGAGGACGGGAGCTTGATCCCGAAGCCATGAAACCTGCTCCATCCGGATGCTTGAGTACAAGCCTCCGCGTTAGGCTGTCTGAAGATGAAGCGACAATCTGTGTGAAGGGCCCCCGGCCTGTCACGCTTGGTCTGTTGTATCTGAGACTCCTTCTTTTCCGTTTGATTGGGAAATGAAAGGAGTTTTTTTCATGAAAAAGATTCTGGCTCTGGTCCTTGCCCTCCTTCTCTGCATCGGGCTTTTTGCCGGCTGCGCGGGAGACGCAAAGGAAAATCCCACACCGGCCCCCGGCGGTCAGACCGCCCCGGCGCCCACCCAGAAGCCCGCTCCCGGCGGCGAGGAATCCACCCCCGCCCCCACGGAAGCGCCTGCGCCGGCCGGACCCAAGCACGTGGCCAACCTGATCGTGGGCACCACGGCGGCCAACAACACTTTCAATATGACCGGGCAGAAGGACGCCTTCGGCCGCATGAATTACAACGGCCTGACCCAGGGCAACTTCGTGTACCGGGATGAAAACGGCGACCTGCAGCCCTATTTCTTCGAGAGCTACCAGATCTCCCCGGACGGCACCGTGCTGGACTTCACCTGGCATGAAGGCGCGGTCTGGCATGACGGGCAGCCCGTCACCGCCGAGGACATCGTCTTTTCCTTCGAGTACATGCGGGACGTGAAAAAGGTCGGCAGTCTTTCCAACCTCACCGACATCGAGATCCTGGGGGACAATACCGGCCGGCTCACCTTCTCCCATCCCGACGTGTATTACTGGATGAACACTTCCGCGATGAACACCTCCTGCGTCTATGCCAAGCATATCTGGGAGGGCGTGACGGACTATTCCAACGTCACCGGGCCCGAGGCCGCCATCGGCTGCGGCCCCTTCAAGCTGGTCTCCTACGACCTGGATTCCCAGACCTCCGTTTATGAGGCCGTTCCCGAGAATGCCTTCCTGGGCGAGATCACCGTGGATAAGGTCACCGTTCAGTCCTACGCGGACCAGGCCTCCCTGATGATGGCCATGGCCAACGGGGAATGCGACGCCTACTACACCTACGCCAGCCCCATCGACGCCACCCTGATCGACTCTTTCGCCGGAATGGCCGACCTGGACCTGGGCGAGAGCCCCTTCGCCGGCAGCTATCAGATGCTCTTCGGCTGCAGCCGCGCCCCCGGCGACGACGTG
>CAMZIY010000163.1 GCA_947307365.1 uncultured Clostridia bacterium | reverse complement strand
CATGGGCCTGTTCGAAGCGCGGCTGGCCGCGGTCCGCGAGGCCGCCGGCGAGGACGGGGATATCATCATCGAGAACCACTCGAATCTGGACGCGCTCTCCGCGATCCAGGTCGCGCATATGGCGTCGAAATACCGGATCCTGTATTTCGAGGAGCCCAACAGCCCCAACGTGAAAACATCAAAGTTCATCTGCGAGCATATCAACATTCCCCTGGCCAACGGGGAGCGGATCTTCTCCCGGTGGCAGTACGCGCCGTATTTCGAAGCCATGGCCCTGCAGATCGCCCAGCCGGATATCGGCACCTGCGGCGGCCTGACGGAGGCAAAGAAGATCTGCGATCTGGCCCACATCTACGACGTTTCCATCCAGGCCCACGCCTGCGGCAGTCCCATCAGCTCCACCGTTGCCCTGCACCTGGAGACCGCCATTCCCAACTTCATCATCCATGAGCACCACCTGTGCTTCCTCCACCAGTACAACAAGGACCTGTGCACCATGGACTATCAGCCGGTGAAGGGCCGCATCAAGGCGCCGGAGCTGCCCGGCCTGGGGAACGAATGGACGGAGAAGGCCATGGCGGAGGCCGTCAAGGCCACGGTGGAATAAGAGCAAGGAGAAGCAGCAATGAAGATTACCAGCATCGACGTCTTTGCCCTGAAGCCCCGGTATATGCCCCAGGCCATGCGGGGCATCGTCTGCCGGATCAATACGGATACGGAGCTCTACGGGTACGGGGAGGCCGCCGTGTCCTACGGCAAGGGCTCCATGGCGGGCTTCCACATGATCAAGGAACTGGCTCCGGTGATCCTGGGGCAGGACCCCCTGCGGACGGAGTGGCTCTGGGAGCGGATGTTCATGGATACCTTCTGGGGCCAGAGCGGCGGGCCCATCTTCTACTCCGCCATGAGCGCCATCGATATCGCCCTGATGGACATCAAGGGCAAGGCCTTCGGCGTGCCCTGCTACCAGCTCATCGGCGGCAAGCAGCGGGACCGGGTCCGGGCCTATGCCAGCCAGCTCCAGCTGGGCTGGCCGGAGGATGAGGCACGGGGCCTGCGCATCGCCGTGACCCCGGAGGATTACGCCCGGGAGGCGGAGTGCGCACTGAAGGAGGGGTACACCGCCATCAAGACGGATTTCACCTGTGTCGGGCCGGACGGCCGGATGCGGGAGCACGATACCATGCGGGGGATCGTTCCCCGGGAGATGATCGATACCGCCTGCGCCCGGCTGGAGGCCACCCGGAAAGCGGTGGGGCCGGAGGTGGACATCATCGTGGAGTGCCACAGCCATACGGACGCCCTCAGCGCCGTGCAGTACGCCCAGGCCATCGAGAAATACGGCATCTATTATTTCGAGGAGGGGACCTATCCCCTGAATACGGACACCGCGAAGAACTGCGCCCGGAAGGTGAACATTCCCATGGCCAACGGGGAGCGGATCTATACCCGCTGGCGCTATCTGCCCTTCCTGCAGGACGACTCTATCCAGGTGGTGCAGCCGGAGATCGCCAACTGCGGCGGCATTACGGAGTGCAAGAAGATCTGCGACCTGGCCCATATCTTCGACGCCTCGGTGCAGATCCACGTCTGCGGCAGCCCCATCAGCCTGGCTGCCGCCCTCCAGGTGGAGGCGGCCATCCCCAACTTCCAGATCCATGAGAACCATGTCATCAATAAGTTCCTGTTCACCCGGGAGCTGGGGAAGGTGGACATGGCGGCGGTGAACGGGGATTTTCTCATTCCGGAGGAACCAGGCATCGGCCAGGAGCTCTCGGACTACGCCCTGCAGACGGCCTACCATGAGACGGTGCAATGATCGAATCTGACGATTGAGGAGGAGAGAACCATGCTGACTTTGGAACAGATCCATGAGATCGGCAGGGAGCTGGAAAGCATCTACTGCCTGAAGAACGCCCCCATGGCCATCCGCCTGGTGAACCGGGACGAGGTCCCCGAGGGCTGCGTGCAGCCCTCCGCCCAGGGGAAGCACTACGCCCTGTGCCAGACCCTGTCCTACGTCCGCCGCACCCGGAAGGCCCAGGCCATCTTCCCGGAGGATCACTGGTGCCTCTGGCCGGTGATCAACTTCCGTCTGCGGGACCTGGATGAGAAGGATAAGCGCTTCGTGGGCAGCGGGTATTTCATCCGGGACCGGGAGCTGAGCTACAAGCACTTTGTGGAGGAGTATCCCTACATCGACGAGGACAAGAAGAAGGACGGCATGGTCATCGCCCCCCTGGAGAGCTGCACCTTCGAGCCCCAGGCCATCATGATCTACTGCGATCCCTCCCAGCTGCGGCAGCTCCTCATGGCCGCCAAGTGGCACAGCGGCCAGATCACCCAGGCCTGCCTGGACACCTGCGACAGCTGCGGCGCCGCCCTGGTGCCCGTGCTGAACGGCACCATGGACTACAACCTCTCCATGCCGGACGCGGGAGAGTACGAGCGGGGCCTGGTGGGGGAGAACGAGATGATCTTCACCCTGACGGGGAAGAACCTGGAGGTGTTCATCGAGTCCGCTCGCCAGCTCATCAAGGCCGGGTTCAGCTATAAGCAGCTGGCTTATGAGCTCCATGCGGATTACCCCCGGCCCAAGTTCTACAACGATATGTTTGAGAAATGGGGCCTGGCCACCAGCGACGACCTCTGGACGCCGTCTTCCAGATAAGCGGATAAATACGACCGGCTCCCGGGATGACCCCGGGAGCCGGTTTTGCGCTGCTTGCAGGCCCCCTTTGAAGATGAGCCGGGCCGAAGGGAGGGGATTCTTCGCCTGGGAGGAGGGGGCCTTTTGCCGCGACCACCGGTGACCAGTGGTGACGACTGGTGACCACTGGTGACTAACGTAACGTAACCAAACCGAACCGAACGGAACCTCACGAAACGAAAAACAGAACCAAATGGAAAGGAACGGATAGGAACGGAAAGGAGCAGAACCGAGGTGGACAAAATGTGGAACAATTGGGGATGGTTTTGTGGATAACCCGGAAAGGCGCGGCGGGAAGCAGGGAATGAAAACGGCTGACACGACGGCCCCCCCCTCCCCGCCGCGCGGCAATCAGATGAACCCCGGATTTCCGCCCATAAAGAAGCGGCCGCATTTCGCGGCCGCTTTGGGTATCTTTGTTTCGTTCTTTGTCCGCGCGCTTTCTCAGCTGACCGTCAGCGCCGCGCCGCTGGAATACACGGTGCCGTAGCTGTTCTTCACCCGGCAGCGGTAGAGGATGCCGTTGTAGGAGGCCTTGGCCGTGACGGTGTAGCTGGAGGAGGTTGCCCCGGTCTTGTTCTTCCAGGTAGTGCCGCCGTCGGTGGAATACTGCCACTGGTAGCTTATGCCGGTCCCTGCGGCGATGACTTTGAAGGTAACGCTTCCTCCCGCCGCAGCCGTCGCCGCCTTGGGCTGGGACAGGATCTTGGGCTTCACTCCGCTGACCGTGAGCCGGACCTTGCTGCTGTATACGGTCCCG
>CAMZIY010000162.1 GCA_947307365.1 uncultured Clostridia bacterium | reverse complement strand
GGCTACTCAGGCTCCGGCCACCCAGGCCCCTGCCACCGAAGCTCCCGAGGCTACCCCCGAGCCCACCCCCGAGCCCGAACCTGCGTCCCCCTACAACTTTGCCGCCGGCAAGTTCGCAGCGGACGCCAACGGTCTGGCTACGGAGAAGTACGACTACACTCTGCCCCTGAGCACCACGGACGAAGTCCTGACCTACTGGGGCGTGTGCTACACCCCCCAGTCCCTGCCCGCCGAGGGCTTCAACTCCATGCCCTTCCCCCAGGGCGTTGAGGATATGACCGGCGTGCACGTGGAGTACAGCCTGCTGGCCTCCGATGCCCGGCAGAACAACTTCTCCGTGCTCATCGCCTCCGACTCCCTGATGGACATCATGTGCGGCGCCTCCTCCTACTACAACGGCGTGTTCAAGGAGAGCGTCACCGAGGAAGGCTACTTCGCCAACCTGTATGATTACCGGGAGTACATGCCCAACTACATCTACGAAGTCATGAAGGATCCCAGCGACAAGGACACCATCAACCGCGTATTCCCCGAGAAGGACCTGATCCTCGCTTTCTATGAGCTGCGTCAGGAGCTGGAGCTGTCCGCCGGTTCCTTCGCCCGGGGCGACTGGCTCTGGGATATGGGCAAGACCAATGCGGATATCCGGACCTTCGAAGACATGCACGACATGCTCTACTACTTCAAGAGCCAGAAGAACTGTGATACGCCCATGACCCTGATCCAGAGCCTGGACGCGGGCAACGACTTCGTGGCCTATGAGACCATGTTCTATGTCAACGGTATCAACGCCCTGTATGTGCGGAACGGCGAGGTCTGCCTGGCGGACACCACCGAACGGGACAAGGAAGTCATGACCCTGGTGAACGGCTGGTACAACGAAGGCCTCATCGACCCCAACTGGGCCTCCTACACCATGGCCACCGACTATGACTCCAAGATCGACTCCGGCGAGATGGGCTATATGTCCAACGTCCGTCCCTCCACCATGAACGGCCATGCCGCCGCCATCCCCGAAGGCGCCAAGTACGGCTGGGTCGCCATGCCCAAGCCCGTGAAGGAACTGGGCCAGACCCTGCATATGGGCTACTACGTCAGCCGCATCTACTACGGCAACGCCTCCATCTCCGCCACCTGCGAGAACATCCCCCTGGCCTGCACCTGGATCGACTGGCGGTACAGCGAGGAAGGCAGCTTCGTCTACGGCTACGGCATCCAGGGCGTGAGCTGGGATTATGACGAGAACGGCGAGATCTACATCACCGACCTGATCCTCACCAACGAGGTGTTCTACTCCATGTACATGCTGCTCTACGCCCTGAACAGCGTGGGCGAACCCGGCCTGTACATCAACTACACCTGGAAGATCCCCGGCAACGAGATCGGCTACACCTACATCAAGGATTGGGAAATGGTCCCCCACGACAATGCCTTTGTCTGGCCCTCCGGCATCCAGTTCACCACTGAGCAGGCTGAGATCCGCACCACCTACGGCGACGACCTCCAGACCTACATTGAGGAGAACTACGTGGCCTTCGTGGACGGCTCCAAGCCCCTGAGCGAGTTCGACGACTACATGGCTGCTCTGCACAACATCGGCCTGGACGAGATCCTGGCCGCCTGCCAGGAGGCCTACGACGCCTACATGGCAAGCTGAGTCGTCAAAGCACGTGATCTTCCCTGAATAAGGCACTCCCCGGGAGCTCAGCTCCCGGGGAGTTGTTCGTAGTGACGTTACGCCGCGAAATAGGTGATCTTTTTGTCCCGGATCACGGTGATCAAGTCCAGGATGAAGCACACCAGGGTGACGACCCCGGCGATGAAGCCCACGATCCCCCGCAGGCTCAGGAAGGAAGCCACGGAGGCCACATAGGAGACGATCATGATCACGCCGATCACCCGGCTGAGGGTCTCCTTTCCCCCGAGGCGGTACAGTCCGCCCACCAGGCCGTCCGCGATGATGACCAGGATGAGCAGGATGATCCATTCCAGATGATCGATGGATTCGCGTACCTTATCCAGCATATGCGGTCTCTCTTTCTGTATCCCGCGCTTTACAGCTCGGTAAAGGTATAGGTGACCTGGTGCTTTTCCTGATTCACCCGGACCACCAGGTCTCCATCCGGCGTTTGCTCGGTTTCCAGGGGCAGGTCGAACTCCCGGCTCCGCACGAAAGCCATGGGGTCCTCCAGTTCCACCTCCAGCAGTTCCACCTTGGTGGGGGATTTCCCGCCGCAGGTGGGCTGCCGGGTCTCAATGGTCAGCTCATAGGATCTCATCTCACCGCTCCTTTCTTTCCGGGGAAGTATTCCCCGGACCGGCCTGTATTTTATCACGAACCGAGTCACGATACAAGAAAAAGCGTTTTTCATCCTCTCCCCTTCCATGCTTTTCCTCTTTTTCCCCGATTTCCGGAAAAATATGCTTGACTATTCCCTAAGGGAATACCTTAGAATACGGGCAGAAGGAGGTGTGTGTCTATGAAGATCAAAGAGGTTTCCAAGGCCACCGGCCTGACGGAGAAGACCATCCGATACTATGAGAACCGCGGTCTGGTCATCCCTCAGGCAAAGGAATTGAACGGACGCAGCTTCAGGGACTACTCCGAGGAGAACGTGGCCGCCCTGCGGGCCGTGAGCACTCTGCGGAGAGCCCGGTTCCCCGTGGAAGAGATCGTGCGGATGCAGAAGGACCCGGAGTGCATCGGAGAGGTCCTTCGGGACTATGAGGCGGATGTGGAGGAGGCTTACGCCTCCCTGGGCCGGATCCGGGAGCTGCTGCGCAGCGATGACCTGGGCCGGTCTGCAGACATCTATGCTCTGGCGGATAAGCTGCGTCCCGCCACGGAGGACATTCCCCTACCCAAGCAGGACCTGCATTTCCGTTTCAAGGAAATGGAAAGGATCCAAAAGGAGACTCAGGAGGGCATCCGCAGCCTTCCCGAGGGGCTGCGTTTCGGCTGGACGACCCTGTACCACGGTAAGGACAACAGCCGGTATGAGGCGATCCAGACCTCCCTGCGCTTGGCAGGCATTCCCTTTCGGGCACTCACCTATAATTATACCCAGCGTCTGGCGGGCCAGGGCCTGACGGCTATGGGCACCGCGCAGAACTACAGCAGGGCTCCCACCGTGACCAACTACAGACTGCAGGCGGAGATGCTCAAAGACGAAAAGCTGGACAGCTACACCATCGAAGTCCGGAAAAAGGACACCATTCGGGCCAACGCCGCGATCCGGGAGCTGAAATAGACACATTATAATATGTTCACCGCCTGCGGAGCGATCCGCAGGCGGTGGTTTTTTGTTTTACATCCATTTCTTTTTTTTGAAGAAGATCAGACACCCCGCAGCGATGAGGACGCTCACGGCGATGACCGCGGGATAGGCCCAGGGCTTGTCCAGCTCCGGCATATACCGGAAGTTCATGCCGTACCACCCGGCGATCAGGGTCAGGGGCATGAAGATGGTGGTGACCAC
>CAMZIY010000161.1 GCA_947307365.1 uncultured Clostridia bacterium | reverse complement strand
TCTTCCATCTGGGGGTCTACAGCTATTGGTGGGGCAACGCCCTGTGCCGGGTGGGTCCCATGATCATCTGCATGATCTATTATTTCAGCGGAAAGTGGAAAACGCGAAAACTCCTGACGGAATGACCGGACCGGGAGAAAAAACATTCAGAGGAGCGGTGCCTATGCTGCGCAGTCTCATTTCCATCGTTGTGAATATCGTCTATTGCGTCGTCCTGAACCTGACGCTGTTTACGGACCGGGCCGTGATGCCCGGGGGAGAGGTGCGCCAGTGGCGGCACAGCGCCATCGGCCGCCTGGGCCTTTCCGGGCAGTCGGCGCTGGTATACCTGCAGCTCTTCTTCACTGCCGTCAGCCTCGTCACCAGCGGCATGATGCTCTTCGGCGTCAAAAACAGCACCGTAAAGACGATCCAGCTCGCCAGCACCATCGCTTCCACGGTCATGTTCATCGTCGTCATGATCGCCGCCGGCTTCGTGCACGCCAAATACGGCTGAGGGTCAGAACATGCTCAGGAAAATGCTGAGCACCATCCAGGCGGCCAGGGAGTAGAAATTGCCCTTTTCATCCCTGCCGCTTTGGAATATCTTCCGGGCCCGCTCCCGGTCCAGCAGCTCGAAGCCGCGAAACTGCTCCGCCCCCACCGCGCCGTTCTGGTTCAGCTCTCCCAGGTCGTCCAGGGTGATCTCGGCGCAGAGGAAGGCGTTGGACTCGTCCGTGATGCCGGGGGTGCAGAAGGCGCAGGGATTCAGGACGGTGATGCGGTCGCTCTCCTTGACCGTCAGGCCGCTCTCCTCCCGGATCTCCCGGATGGCCGCGCTCACCAGCGGCTCCGGGCTTTCCCGGTCCTCCGGGTCCAGCAGCCCCGCCACCGGGCTCAGCAGATACTGCCCCACGGGATAGCGGTATTCATAGCTCATGAGGAGGCGGGTCTCGTCTCCGGGAAGGTGCAGCACCACGGCGACGGTCACGGCGTCGGGGAGCATCTCCCGGAATTCCCCGTCCGTCTTTTTCACCACCAGCTCGTCTTTCCCCCGGCGGGAGGCCTCGTAATAGTGCTTCCCCTCGGCGTATTGGAGGTCGTAGCATTTCAGGAACCTGGATTCGTACAGGGTCTCGATCTTGTCTTTGTTCATGCTCATGTGCAGCGTTCCTTTCCGGTCCCGAAGGAGGTCGTGTTGCCTTTCGGGACCTGTCGTTTTATTATCGGCTGCCCGGGGGCTTCTGTCAAGCCGCTCCCCCCGGTCCGTAAAGCCGGGTGGAATACGCGGATCGGTCATTCCGGGGTGGACAAAGGGCACAGATGGTGGTAATATATGGAACGCCCGGCGGACACCGGACCGCGCTGGTCCGGCATCCGCCGGGAATAGGCTGTCATTCCAGCCTCAAAAGGAGGAGAAAGAAACCATGAAGAAAAGTAAACGCAGTCTGTCTCTGGTGCTGGCCCTGGTGCTGGTACTGGCGCTGAGCCTTGCCCTTCCGGCCATGGCCGCCGGGGAGGAAGCCGGGGAAGCCCTCTGCACCCGGGGAGACGCAGTCGCCGCCCTTTACGCCCTCTGCGGCGAGACGGGAGAATACCCCCAGGCTGATTTTGACGACGTGCCCGCCGGGGGAGAGCTGGCCGAAGCCGTGAACTGGGCCGCCGCCAAGGGCATCGTCCTGGGCTACGGCAACGGGTCCTTCGGCGCCGCCGATCCGATCACCCGGGAACAGCTGGCCGCCATCCTTTACCGCTGCGCCCAGACGCAGGGCAAGGGCTTCCAGGGCATGTGGATGTTCCTGCTGGACTATCCCGACGCCGGGGAGATCTCTGCCTATGCGGACGAAGCCATGCATTGGGTGGTGATGAACGGCATCCTCACCGGTTCCGAGGAAGGGCTCTGCCCCAAGAGCAGCCTGTCCGCTGCGGAAGCGGCTGCCATCCTGGAGCGTTTCCAGGCCGCCGTCACCGACGGGGAAACCGGTCTTGTCCTGGAAAACGGGGGCCTGACCCTCACCATCCCCGCCGACAAAGCGGAGCTGGTGATCGCGGAAGCGCCCGCGGCGGATGAATTCGGCACCCTGTTCACCGTTTCCGAAAAGGCCTCCGTGGAGGCCGCCCAGGCGAGGGACGGGCAATTCGACGGCGCGGGCTGGCTCTTTGCCATCCGCAAGGTCTCCGGGGAAGCCCTGCAGGATATGCTCTGCTACGATATGTCCGGCATGGCGCCCTTCGCCAGGGACGAGGAAGGCAATGCCTATCTCCTCTGCACCCCCACGGATGTGCGCCTGGAGCGGGAAGGGACCTTCACCGAGGAGGACATGGAGCAGTGGACTGCCCTGAATGCATGGGCTGCCGAGATCCCCGCCGCTTTCACGGAGGCCAACGGCCTGGAGCCCTTCCACCGGGGCAACAGCGACCTGGAGATCACCCTGAACCGCATCCTCTGCGGCATCGAGCCCTATACCATCAGCACGCTGAAATACCTGGCCCTGGAGCCCGGCGAGGTTGACCCCGCCCCCTTCGTGGAAAAGCTGCTGGAGGGGACATATACCTTCGAAAATGATGAAGAGGGGTCCGACGGGGAGTATGTGGTGCTTCTGCTCCCAGAAGAAAACACCCGCTATGATTTCCTCTTCGGGGATAAGAACCTCATCCGCAAGGTCGTGACCGTCGAGGACGGGGAGTATACGTTCCTGTTCAGAGCGGAGTTTGCCGACGACACCACGGCCAATGACGTCATGAGCGCCTGGTACGACGCCATCGCCCAGGCCCAGGGACTGGAATAACGAGGGACATATCCGATTGAAAAAGCCTCCGGCGGTCATCCGGCCGCCGGAGGCGCTTTATACGCAGGAGCTCCGGCGTTCCGCCGCGATTTTCCGCGGAAAACTTGTCACTGCCCGGGGGAAAATGCTATTATATGGTAAACGATCCGGCGTTGGTCTTCCCGGCGGGCCCGAAGCCCGCCGATATGGACGCCTTGGAGCGGGCCGGGCTTCGCCGCCCTTCGGCATGCCCGGGAATCTGAATGGGAGGTCATTATGGACAAGGAACGGTTTGACGCATTGGTAAAGGACGCCTTTGCCGGCGTGGACAATCAGACGCATCTCCCCGCGGAGGATGTGACGGTGCCGATCATGGACGCGCCCATCTACGGCTTCGCCGCCGCGGACGATCCCATCTTCGAGCTTTTCCGGGATCCGGCGGTCATTGGGGAGAAATTCATGGCCCCGACGGAATGGATGCCGGAGGCGAAGACCGTCGCGGTGTTCTACTTCTCCTTCTCGGAGGAGATCCGCAGCAGGCACCGGGTTTCCACGGAGCCCATGGACGAGGCGTGGGTGAGCGGCTACGGGGATCATGGGAAGGTGGTGGTGCCCTTCGCCCAGGCCATGACCGCCGCCCTGGAAAAGGAGGGCATCCGGGTCTTCAATCCCACCTGGGACACGAAGCACCCCTCCGAATCCATCCCCTGGGACAACGGGGGAGAGGAGGATCTCCAC
>CAMZIY010000160.1 GCA_947307365.1 uncultured Clostridia bacterium | reverse complement strand
GCCGCGCCGAAGGAGGGAAGCGCTTTGGCATGGCAGAACAATACGGCGGAGCTCCGGGGCACCCTGGCCGGGCCGCCGGAACTATCCCACATCAGCCGGGGGACGGAATACTACGCCGTCACCCTGATCACCCGGCGGCTCTCCGGCGCCCGGGACCGGGCCAACGTGATCCTGCCCGGCGGGCTGCTGCCCTGTCTGCCGGAGCCGGGGGAAAAGTTCTGGCTCCGGGGAGAGCTGCGGAGCTTCAACAACCGCAGCGGCAGCGGCAGCCGCCTGATGCTGTACGTCTACGGCCAGGAGCTGGCCCCGGCGGAGGACCTGGGAGAGGATCGGAACGACGTCACCCTGACGGGCGCCCTGTGCAAGCCCCCCACCTGGCGGCGGACCCCCATGGGGCGGGAGATCTGCGATCTGATGCTGGCGGTGAACCGGCGGTACGGCCGCAGCGACTACCTCCCCTGCATCGCCTGGGGAAAAAACGCCCTCCGGGCCTCCGCCTGGTCCGTGGGCCGGATCGTCAGCCTCCAGGGACGATTCCAGTCCCGGATATACGTCAAGACCCTGGAGACCGGGGAGACCCAGGAGCGGACCGCCTACGAGGTCTCCGTTACGGCGTTTCTTCCGGATCCGGAGCCGGAGCCTGAGACTGAGCCTTCTTTGCTCTGAGCTCCGCTTCCCGCTCCGCGCACATGGCGGCCAGCTCCTCCGGGGAAAAGACGTATCGCTCCCCGCAGAAGCGGCATACCACCTCCGCCTCCTCCCCGCTGTCCCGCATATCCCGGAGCTCCCGGACGCCGATGCCCTTGATGGCGGCGCGGTACTTTTCCCGGGAACAGTTGCAGCGGTAGCGGATGGGCTTCGTCTCCAGCAGGTCGTAGGGGATCTCCCCGAAAACCAGAGCGGCGATCTCCTCTCCCCTCTTTCCCTCCCCGATGAGGGCGGAGAGGGAGGGCATGGCCTCCACCCGCTCCTGGAGCCGGTCCGCCAGCTCATCCGGCGCGCCGGGCATGAGCTGGAGCAGGAAGCCTCCGGCCCCCTTGACGTTCCCCTCGGGCCAGACCCGGACCCCCAGGGCGCAGACCGTGGGGGTCTGTTCGCTCATGGCGTAGTAGGCGGTGATATCCTCCGCGATCTCCCCGCTCACCAGTTTGGTATATCCCACGTAGGGCTCTCCGAAGCCATAGTCCCGCACCACGTACAGGTCCCCGTCCCGGCCCACGGCTCCCCCCACGTCCAGCTTGCCCTGGGCATTGGGAGGCAGCTCCACCTTCGGGTCCTCGCAGCAGCCCCGGACGTTCCCCAGGGCGTCGGAGACGCAGGTGAAGCTCCCGGCGGGCCCGCCTCCGCTGATGCGCAGGGTGACGCTCCCGTCCCCGTCCTTCAGGGTGCCCCCCATGATGGCGGCGGCGGTGAGGCAGCGGCCCAGGGCGGCGGTGACGGTTCTGGAGCAGCCGTGGCGGAGCCGGGCGTACTCCACGATATCCGTGGTATGGGCAAACAGCAGTCTGGCTCCCCCGTCCCGGGTGAGAGCGGTGAGCAGAGCGCCTTCGGCATTGACAGTATCCATGGATCGTTCCTCCATATCGGCATGGCGGCGGACGGGTCTTCCCATCCGTCCCGGTCATTATACGGCGGCAGGCCCTTCCGCGCAAGGGGGGGAGTGATCCACAAATCCACAGGGCTTTTTTCTGTTTGCTTTTTTCCTTTCCTTTCCGTTCCTTTCCTTTATCCTGTTCTTTTTCTTGTTGTTTCATTTTGGTTTGATTCTGCTCTTTTGTCTTCTTTTCTTCTCTTTTAGGGCCCATTTGGGACCACCTGGGACAACCCGGGACCACTTGGGATCACTTGGGACCACTTGGGACTGACCGCCGCTTCCCTCAATCCGCCGTCTCATCCGGCAGGACGTAATACTCTCCCGGCGGAAGCAGACTGCTTCCTCTGCGTCTGGCCCGGTTTCTGGCGCAGACTTCCTGATACCGTTCCAGGGAATCGTCCACGTCGCAGCACATGACCTTGCATACCAGTTCTTCCCTTCCACCCAGTCCATCGGGCGCCTCTCCGTAAAGGAAATAGGCGGCAGCTGCCTTCACCGCCCTTCCGGCCTCCCGATCGTCCAGACTCCCGATCAGTTCCAGACTATGCCGATAGAACAGGCAGCCTTTGGGTCCTTCGCTTTTCTTTCCCATTTCCATCCTCCTTTTCTGCTGCCGTCATTGTACTCTATTATATTTGAGTTGTAAAGAGGATTTGAGAATATTTCTCAACAATATTTGATTCCTCTCCCCGTCGGGGCCATTGACGCAGGGGAACGGGCATGGTATATTGTTGATAAGCATATCAACATAACGAACAGGAGGATTTTTAACATGAAGAAATGGAAATGCACCGTCTGCGGTGAGATCGTGGAAAGCGAAACCCGTCCCGAGATCTGCCCCCGCTGCAAGGTCCCCGGCGAGAAGTTCGTCCTGGTGGAAGAAGGCGCGGAGCTGACCTGGGCCTCCGAGCATGTGATCGGCATCGCCCAGGGCGTGCCTCAGGAGATCATCGACGGTCTCCGGGCCAACTTCGAGGGCGAGTGCTCCGAGGTGGGCATGTATCTGGCCATGGGCCGGGCCGCCGCCCGGGAGGGCTATCCCGAGATCGCCGCCTATTGGGAAAAGGCCGCTTATGAGGAAGCGGAGCACGCCGCCAAGTTCGCGGAGCTCCTGGGCGAGGTCGTCTCCCCCTCCACCAAGAAGAACCTGGAGGTCCGGATCATCGCCGAGAACGGCGCCACCCAGGGCAAGACCGATCTGGCCAAGCTGGCGAAGCAGCTGAACCTGGACGCCATCCACGACACCGTGCACGAGATGGCCCGGGATGAGGCCCGGCACGGCAAGGCTCTCGCGGGCCTGCTGAAGCGGTACTTCGGCGAATAAGCATGGAGCCTCCGAACCAGGAAATGCCCTCCGATGCAGGATTGATCAAAATCTCCCATTGCATATTATTGGAAGCGGAAAGAACCCATAAACTCCGCAGGGGATTATACGAAGAACAGGAGCAAATCAACCGGGTTCTCCGGCAGCTTACAGGTTATGGCAATGAGCCGGTTTGCGACGCGTTCTTCCACATGGTCGACGACAAGGACTGCATGGGTCGGCTTGGGCAGCTCAAGCGGAAATTGGACGAGATGTCGGTCGAGCTCTGGCAGGTCCAGAAGACATTGGAAGAGCTTTCGGAGGACGTATTGACGATCACGGGAGACATCACGCCTGTGGACTGGACTCGCGATGATTTCTGAGTGATCCGTTTATCAAGGTTCTGCTGCCGCGGCAAGGCCTTCAAAGGACCGCTGAAGCGATACTGGGGCGAATCAGCAAATACGATGTTCCGGGGGACGGCGTCTGCCGTCCCCCCCTTTTTTCTTTCCGCAGCGCTTTGAACGGGCCTGAAAATGTGCTATACTATCGTCCTGCGGCACTGCACGTCTTATTTTCCCCTCCCCT
>CAMZIY010000159.1 GCA_947307365.1 uncultured Clostridia bacterium | reverse complement strand
GGCATACGTCAGTTGCCGGGGATATGATGGTATCCCGCAGAGCGCACGGGCAAGTCCCGTGAATCAAGGTGGCACCGCGGATTTATATTCGCCCTTGACAGAAGCAAATTTCTGTCAAGGGCGTTTTTTATTCCCTTGACCGAAAGACAAAAGGATCCTTTGTTTGGAGGTAGAGAACATGACCGTTTCGCCCGCTTTTACAGAAGTCGAAAGGCTCGCGGCCACCGGGAAATACGATGTGCTTCCCGTCAGCTGCGAGGTCCTGTCGGACTTCATCACCCCCATCGAAGCCATGCGCATCCTGAAAAACGTCTCGAAGCATTGCTACATGCTGGAGTCCGCCCAGGCGGACGAGACCTGGGGCAGATATACCTTTCTCGGTTTCGACCCGAAATTCGCCATCACATGCATCGGCGGGAACATCAACGGCGTCCTGGATGCCGGGAAGCAGAAATACGTTACGGGGAATCCTTCCAGCTATCTGCGGGAGGTGCTGTCCCGGTACAGAAGCCCGCATTTTGACTATCTGCCTCCCTTCACCGGCGGCTTGGTGGGCTACTTTTCCTTTGATTATCTCGGCTACAGCGAACCCAGCGTGAGGAGCGAGGCAGAGGATACGGAGAATTTCAAGGATGTCGATCTCATGTTGTTTGACAAGGTGATCGCCTTTGACAACATCCGTCAGAAGATCGTCCTGATCGTGAATATGGCTCTGGACGAACCCGAAACGAATTACAACAAAGCGGTGTGGGAGCTGAAGCAGCTGATCGCCCTGCTTCGCACCGGGGAAAAGAGGGACGAACCCAGCGGGAAGCTCCTGGGGGAGGTCACGCCTCTGTTCAGCAAGGAGCGGTTCTGCGCCATGGTGGAGAAGGCAAAGCAGCATATCCGCGAGGGCGATATTTTCCAGATCGTGCTTTCCAACCGCCTGAGCGCTCCCTTTGAGGGAAGCCTTTTGAATACCTACCGCGTCCTGCGCACCATCAATCCGTCGCCCTATATGTTCTATTTCTCCGGAACGGACGTGGAGGTGGCCGGCGCTTCCCCCGAAACCCTGGTGAAGCTGGAAAACGGCGTGCTGCACACCTTCCCTCTGGCGGGGACCAGACCGCGGGGGAGATCGGAAGAGGAAGACAAAGCCCTGGAGGCGGAGCTGCTGTCGGACGAAAAAGAGCTGGCGGAGCACGATATGCTGGTGGACCTTGGCAGGAACGATCTGGGCAAGATCAGCAAGATCGGCACCGTGCAGGTGGAGAAGCTCCATTCCGTGGAACGGTTTTCCCACGTCATGCATATCGGGTCCACCGTGCGGGGGGAGCTGCTGGAAGGCAAGGACGCCCTGGACGCCATCGAGGCCGTGCTCCCTGCCGGGACCCTTTCCGGTGCGCCGAAGATCCGGGCCTGCCAGCTCATCAATGCGCTGGAAAACAACAAACGCGGCATCTACGGCGGCGCCATCGGATACATCGACTTCTCCGGCAATATGGACACCTGCATCGCCATCCGCCTCGCCTATAAGAAGAACGGGAAGGTGTTCGTGCGGAGCGGGGCCGGGATCGTGGCGGATTCCGTTCCGGAAAAGGAATACGAGGAAAGCATGAACAAGGCGAGGGCTTCCCTCAAGGCGCTGGAGCTGGCACAGGAGGAAGACCTATGATTCTGCTCATCGACAACTACGACAGCTTTTCCTATAACCTCTATCAGCTGGCGGGAGCGCTCCAGCCGGATATCCGGGTCGTCCGCAACGACGAAATGACCGCAGCGGAGATCGGGAAGCTCGCGCCTGCGCGGATCATCCTTTCCCCCGGCCCCGGCAGGCCGGAGGATGCCGGCGTGATCATCGAGGTGGTCCGGACCCTGGGGGCGAACATCCCGATCCTGGGCGTCTGCCTGGGGCACCAGGCGATCTGCGCCGCCTTCGGCGCGACGGTCACCTACGCGAAAAAGCTCATGCACGGCAAGCAGTCCGAGGTGAAGCTGGACCTGGGCTGCCCCCTGTTCGCCGGCTGCCCGGAGACCGTTCCCGTCGCCCGCTATCATTCCCTCGCGGCGGATGCCTCCACGATCCCGGCGGAGCTGAAGATCACTGCCCTGGCTGCGGACGGCGAAGTGATGGCCGTGCAGCACAGAACATACCCCATCTACGGCGTACAATTCCATCCGGAATCCATCCTGACGCCGGACGGAAGGACCATGCTGAAAAACTTCATAAAGGAGAGCTGAGCCATGATCAAGGAAGCCATCGTCAAAATCGTCAATAAAGAAGACCTCACTTACGACGAAGCCTATACCGTCATGAACGAGATCATGAGCGGCGAAACGAGCGCCACCCAGAACGCGGCGTTCCTGGCCGCCCTTTCCACCAAAAGCGCGAGGGCCGAAACGGCGGATGAGATCGCCGGCTGCGCGGAAGCCATGCGCGATCACGCCACCGCCGTGGAAACCGGCATGGAGCTCTTTGAGATCGTGGGCACGGGCGGCGACAACGCCCGGAGCTTCAATATTTCCACCACCTCCGCCCTGGTGGCGGCGGCAGGCGGCATGAAGGTGGGGAAGCACGGCAACCGGGCGGCGTCCTCCCAGTGCGGGACGGCGGATTGCCTGGAGGCCCTGGGCGTCAACATCCACCAGAGCCCGGCAAGGTGCATCGAGCTGCTGAAAGAAGCGGGCATGTGCTTCTTCTTTGCGCAGAAATACCATTCTTCCATGAAGTATGTGGGCGCGATCCGGAAAGAACTGGGCTTCCGCACCGTGTTCAACATCCTGGGCCCCCTCACGAATCCGGGAAAACCGTCCATGCAGCTCCTGGGCGTCTATGACGAATACCTGGTGGAGCCCCTGGCCCAGGTGCTGAGCAATCTGGGCGTCCGGCGGGGCATGGTGGTCTACGGCCAGGACAAGCTGGACGAGATCTCCCTGAGCGCCCCGACGAGAGTGTGCGAGATCCGCGACGGCTGGTTCAAATCCTTCCTCATCACGCCGGAGGAATTCGGCTTTGAACGCTGCAAAAAGGAAGAACTCCGCGGCGGAACACCCGAAGAAAACGCGGCGACCACCCTTGCGATCCTGAAGGGAGAAGGCGGTCCCAAGCGCAATGCGGTCCTGATGAACGCAGGCGCTTCGCTCTACCTCGGCGGCAAGGCGGAGAGCATGAAAGCGGGTGTCGCCCTGGCCGCGCAGCTCATCGACTCCGGAAAAGCGCTGGAGACCCTGAACAAGCTGATCGAAGTCAGCAACCGGCCGGAGGCGGAAGCATGACGATCCTGGATGAGCTTGCCGCCCATGCCAGAGAAAGGGTAGCTGCGGCAAAGAAGGAAAAACCCCTGGAAGAAATGCGGCGGCAGGCCCTGTCTCTGCCCAAAGGGGATTTCGCTTTTGAAAACGCTTTGAAAAAGCCCGGCGTCTCTTTCATCTGCGAATGCAAGAAAGCCTCTCCCTCCAAGGGGATCATCGCCCCGGATTTCCCCTATCTCGAAATCGCGAAGGAAT
>CAMZIY010000158.1 GCA_947307365.1 uncultured Clostridia bacterium | reverse complement strand
CCGGTGCGCAGGGCGCTGAAGCGAAGGGGACATAGGTTCGACGATAAACAAGCGGTTGCTGAACGTCAGCTTGCCGACTTTGAATCTGTTTGGCAATAGTCGTTTACTTTTCAGGGCGCCCTTCGCCGCACCGGCGCAGATATTCGACCTATCCCGCAGGCGGCTGCATCTCCGCACATGTCACCTGGTCCCGTTGTTTCGTACAGAGCTCCCTTCCCCCGTCTCCCGTCTAAGCTCCTGGAGAAGCGTACGCTTCTCCAGGAAGAGGAGGAGCAATCGAGCACTTGCAAGTTTTCCCGGCTCTTTCGCCAACCGGGAAAACGAAGCCTGCGAGATTTGCGATGACGAGGCGGAGCCCCATTCGCCGTCGGGGAAGGATTCCACAGGAAACCGCCTCGGAATAGGTCCCCTTTGGCGCTTTTTCTTTTCCATCTTTCTTTTTGTCGCACAAAAAGAAAGATGGCCGCCGGAGGCATCGTCGGAATGGACCTCACAGGCCTCCTCGTCGTCGCAAATCTCACGGGCTGCGCATCCGCGGTTGCCGTAAGAGCCGCGAATGCTTGCTTGCGTTCGATTGCTCCTCCTCTTCAAATCGAAGCATCCGCTTCGATTTGAGGTACGGGGGATACGGTTAGCGTAAGGGCCGCGATCCCTCGCGTGTGTTCGATCATTCCTCCTCTTCGGCCCAAAGCGAAAGCTTTGGCCTGAGATAGGGAAGAAACGGTTTGAAACACCCAGCCGGGAGAGACAGCCTGCGAGGTGGGACCCCTTCAGGCCCCCTCAGTCCTGAGACGGCGTGATCCGCACCTGGACGGCGGTCTTTTCATCCTCCCGTACCGCCCGGAGGACAAGAGAACCGTCGGACTGGGTGCGCCGCTGCCAGATGAGCACGTCCCCCTCATGGCAGGAGGTGCGGTAGGCGATCTCCAGCTCCCGGATCTTCATGGCCTGCCATTCCGGGGCGGAGAAGGTCCCCGCCAGGGACCGGATATAGGCCACGTTGTTCATGTGCTCCCCCAGGTCCATATCCACGGAGCGGACGGTATACCGGGCGTATTCCTCCATGGGCTCGTCCGGCAGGCGGGTGAAGGGCTCCGGCCACACCGTTTTCGGGAAGAACGCCAGCTCCGGCGGGTAGACCTCCTTCGGGGAAGTCAGCCGGCCGGAGGCCTGATCCAGCACGCCCCACTCCGTCTTCCCGGCGGCCAGGACCCGGCCTTCCTGCTCCATGAGGTAGTCCCGCTCCGCCCGGAGCCGGCCCGGGGCCTCCGGCCAGGTGGAGAGAGTCACCCGTTCCATCAGCGCCGGGCGGCGGAAAAAGCGCACCCGGGTGCGCACCGTCAGCCAGAACAGGCCCTTTTCCCCCAGCTCCCGGATGCCGCAGCCCAGAGCCGCCGCATGCTCGGAAGCAACGTCCATGAACAGACCGAAGGTATCCGGTATGCCCAGAAGCGCCGCGCTGTCGCACAGGCTGGGCAGGATCGTGATCTCCTTCCCGAACCGGTTTTCCATTTTGCAAGCCCCCGTTTCTCCTTTTTGATCATCGGACCTATTCTCCCCCATGGGGCGGGGAAAGTCAAGGACCGGAGAAGATCCGTTGCCCCGGGGCGAAAAATGTGGTATACTGCCCGAACATGGGAGGGAAGGCCATGAGCGAACTGATCCCCAAGTGGCAGCGGGAGCTGGAGATCTTCCGGCGCATCAAGCCCGTGCTGATCCTGGAGGGAAACGTACTGGATATCTACCGCCCCGCGGGGGGCGGAGAAGCGGTGCGCCTGGGCCCCTGGCTGCAGGATTTCCTCAGCCGGAGAGGGTACCGGAACATCCTGTTTTACGACAATCGGAACGGCTTCGACAATCCCTGGGACGCCGAGGCGAAGCGGGGCTTTGCCAGGGCCCTGGGCATGACCGAGAATCAGCTCCTGCAGTACGGGGATTTCCGGGGCAGGGGCGGAGCCGCGTCCCTGATCCGCCGGGCCATGGCCCAGGATCGGGAGCCCGTGGCGGCGGTGCTGGAATTCGCCTCCCGGTATATCGTTTCTCCGGAGCGGATGGAGCAGGGGGATCTGGAGAGCTTCACCACCCTCCTCCAGGCCTCCCTGGAGAGCCGGGACGTGGCCACGGGAGTCGACCGGCTGAAGAATCTGATGATCCTCATCGTGAACAAGGTGAACGATCTGCCCCCCTGGTTCTACCTCCAGAATCCCAACGTGAAGAGCATCGCCGTGGAGCCTCCCGGAAGGGAGGAACGGGCCGCCCTGGTGACGGGGCCGGAGCTGCGGCGCTTCTTCACCCCCTGCGCCTGGGAGCGGGATCGGGAATATCTGGAGGAGCACCCCGGGGAGCTGGAGAAGATCGCCGACCGGTTCACGGGGCTGACGGAGGGCCTGAGCCTTACGGAACTGCTGAGCCTCCGGAGCCTCTGCGTCAACGAGGGGCTGACCCCCCGGGACCTGTGCCGGGTGGTGGATCTGTATAAATACGGCATCCGGGAGAATCCCTGGGACCGGCTGGATGAATCCCGCCTCCGGGCTGCGGAGGAGGCCTTCCGCCGCCGGGTGAAGGGGCAGGATTACGCCGTGGGCCGCACCCTGGACGTGGTGAAGCGGGCGGCCACCGGGCTGGGCAACCTCCAGAGCTCTTCCCAGACGAAGCCCAAGGGGATCCTCTTTTTCGCCGGTCCCACGGGCACCGGGAAGACCGAGACCGCCAAGACCCTGGCGGAGGCCCTGTTCGGGGACGAGGACTGCTGCATCCGCTTCGACATGAGCGAGTACCGCCAGAGCCATTCCGACCAGCGGCTCCTGGGGGCCCCGCCGGGCTACGTGGGGTATGAGGCGGGCGGCCAGCTCACCAACGCCGTGCGGAAGCATCCCTTCTCCATCCTCCTGTTCGACGAGATCGAAAAGGCCCATCCATCCATTCTGGACAAGTTCCTCCAGATCCTGGAGGACGGACGGATGACGGACGGCCAGGGTAACACGGTGTACTTCACCGAGACCGTCATCATCTTCACCAGCAACCTGGGCTTCTACGGGGAGGGGGAAGAGGGCCGGAGGCAGGCCCTGGTGACCCCGGATACGGATTCCGACACCCTGCGCCGGGTGATCCGCCGGAATATAGAGGACTATTTCAAGCTGGAGCTGGGGCGGCCGGAGCTGCTGAACCGCATGGGGGAGAACATCATCGTTTTCGACTATATCCGTCCCCCCGCGGCGGCCCAGATCCTGGACGCCCTGCTGACGAAGATCCGGGAGCGGGCGGCCAGGGACAAGGGCGTCGCCCTCACCCTCTCCCCGGAGCTGCGGGAGCAGCTGCTGGCCGCCGCCCTGGGGAACCTGGAAAACGGCGGCCGGGGAGTGGGGAACATCGTGGAAAGCATGCTCATCGATCCCCTGTCCCGGTATTTCTTCGATGAGGGTGTCCAGGCCGGGGATTCCCTCCGCGCCCTGTATCTGGAGCAGACGGGGGGAGCATGGACCCTGCGGGGAGAGCTGAAACGGGGGATATGAATGGCGCCTGTGGGCGCGTGAA
>CAMZIY010000157.1 GCA_947307365.1 uncultured Clostridia bacterium | reverse complement strand
TCGGCCTCGATCATGACCACCTTCTTCGCCGTGGCGGCGATGGTGACGGTCATCCGGCTGGTCTCCTTCTCAGCTGCGGTGGGGTTGAAGAGGTACTTCTCCCCATCCCAGCCCAGGACCACGCCGCCGATGGGCCCGTTCCAGGGCACGTCGGAGATGGCGGTGGCGGCGCTGGCGCCCAGCATGGCGGTGATCTCCGGAGAGCAGTCGGGATCCACGGAGAGCACGGTGCAGGTGATGACCACGTCATTGCGCAGGTCGGAGGGGAAGAGAGGCCGCATGGGGCGGTCGATCATACGGGAGGCCAGGGTGCCCTTTTCGGAGGGACGGCCTTCCCGGCGCAGGAAGCCGCCGGGGATGCGGCCGGCCGCATAAAGCTTTTCTTCGAAATCCACGTTCAGGGGGAAGTAATCCACTCCCTCCTTGGGCCGGGGAGAAGCGGTGCAGCACACCAGAACGGTGGTCTCGCCGTACTTGGTGAGAACGGCGGCGTTGCACAGCTCGGCCAGCTTGCCCACTTCGAAGGAGAGGGGCCTGCCGGCGTATTCCATTTCGTACTTCTTCTGGTTGGGGAATTCTCTGTGGGTGATGATCATTTCGTTTCCTTTCCGCAGACCCGTGCCCTTTAGCACTTGAACCGATTCTGGCGCTCCGTGAACTCGCGGAGTTTTGTGCCAGCTCCCGTTCAACTGCTAAAAAGGCCGGTGGACTGCTTTACATAAAGTTTCGTTTTGCCTGGGGAAAAGGGGCTGTTGCGGTCAGGCAACAGCCCCCTTGGTGAACGTTTATTTGCGGATGCCCAGCTTGGCGATGCAGGCGCGGTAGCGTTCGATGTCCTTCCGGGCCAGGTAATCCAGAAGGCTGCGGCGCTTGCCGATCATTTTGAACAGGCCGCGGCGGGAGTGGTTGTCCTTGGGGTGGACCTTCAGGTGCTCCGTGAGGTTGTTGATCCGGGCGGTGAGGATGGCGATCTGGACCTCGGGGGAGCCGGTATCGGTCTCGTGGGTGCGGTTGCCTTCGATAATGGCAGTCTTTTCGTCCTTGAGCATCATGGGGGGTATACTTCCTTTCTTCCTGTTTTGCCCGCATTGCTGAGTCGTGGGGGGAAAGGTACGGATCCCACCACCCGGCAGAGGGGCTCAATAAACCGTGCCATTCTAACATAGCTTTCTCCGCTTGTAAAGGGGGATCGGAGTGAAAATTCAGAAAAAAGCATAATGTAAGGCGGATTGCCCCCTACCCCATACCGGCGGTCCTGTGGTATACTGCGGAAAAGAAGCAAGAATAAAGGAGAACAGCAGTCATGGAAGTCAGGATCCTCGCCATCGGGGACGTGGTGGCCAAGAGCGGCCTGGAACTGGTCTCCCGGAAGCTCCGAAGCATAAAAAAGCTCACCGGGGCGGATTTCATCGTGGTGAACGGGGAGAATGCCGCCGGCGTGGGGATCACCGCCCGGCAGGCGGAAGAAATCATGGATGCCGGAGCAGACGCCGTCACCCTGGGGAACCATGCCTTCCAGAAGGAGGATATCTTCGACCTTCTGGACGATGCGCCCTGGCTCCTCAGACCGCATAACTATGCGCCTCAGGCTCCGGGCTTCGGGTGGCGGGTCCTGGAGGCCCCCTTCGGTCCCGTGCTGCTCATGAACCTCATCGGGCGCTGCGATATGGATTTCGGGCCGGACAACCCCTTTGCCGCCGCGGACCGCATCCTGCGGGAGGCGGGGGACCGGGCGAAGGTGCGGCTGCTGGATTTCCATGCGGAGGCCACTTCGGAGAAGCTGGCCATGGGCTGGTATCTGGACGGACGGGTCTCCGCAGTGTGGGGCACCCACACCCACGTGCAGACCTCCGACCACCGGGTCCTGCCCGGGGGCACGGGGTACATCACGGACCTGGGCATGACCGGCCCCCGGGATTCCGTGCTGGGGATCGACCCGAAGCAAAGCATCCGCATGTTCCTGGGTTATCCCAGGGAACGGTATACCGCCGCCCCGGGTCCTGTGAAGCTGGAGGGCGCCCTGTTCACCGTAGATCCCGCAGACGGCCGCTGCCTGGAGGTGCGGCCGCTGCGAATGGAGGATTGAGCTATGCTGCGTTTTTTGCATGCCGCGGATTTTCATCTGGATTCCCCCTTCGCCGCCCTGGGCGGGGAAAAAGCCGCCCTCCGGCGTCAGGAGCAGCGGCGGCAGCTCCGGGAACTGGCCAATCTGGCGGAGGGGACCGATCTGGTCCTCCTGGCCGGGGACCTGCTGGACAGCATCAGGGCCTACGGGGAGACCCGGGAGGCTCTGCAGGAGTTCTTCCGCTCTCTCCCTATGCCGGTGTTCATCGCCCCGGGCAATCACGATTCCTATATCCCCCAGAGCCCCTACACCCGTATGGAACTGCCTGAGAACGTCCATATCTTCACCCAGACAAAGCCGGAGCGCATCCCGCTGCCGGAACTGGGCTGTACCGTATGGGGCACGGCCTTCCGGAGCGAACGGGCGGAGCCCCCACTCCGGGGCTTTCACGCAGAGGGGGACGGGAACCTTCAGCTTATGGTTGTCCATGGAGAGGTGACAGAGGGAAACAGCAAATACGGGCCCATCACCCAGGAGGATATCGCCGCCTCCGGCCTCAGCTACTTGGCTCTGGGGCACAAACACAGCTGCAGCGGCCTGCAGCGTGCCGGCAGGACCTGGTGGGCTTATCCCGGCTGCACCCTGGGCCGGGGCTTTGACGAGACCGGGGAAAAGGGCGTGCTGCTGGGGACCCTGGAGGGAGAAACCTGCACCCTGGAATACCGCCCCCTGTCCGGCAGGCGGTACCGGGACCTGACTGTGGACGTCACCGGAGCGGAGAGCCCGGAGGAAGCGGTGCTGGCCGCCCTGTCTCCGGACTGGAAGGAGGATATCCTGCGCATCACCCTCCGGGGAGAATGGGAGACAAAGCCCGGGATGGAGAGCCTGGCGGAAGTTCTGGAGGACCGGTGCTGGAGCCTGGACCTGCGGGACGAGACCCGGCTGACCCGGGATATCTGGAAGATGGCGGACGAGGATACGCTGCGGGGATCCTTCCTGCGGATCCTTCGGAAGCAGTATGAGACAGCGGGAGAAGAGGAAAAGCGGGAGCGCATCACCCGGGCGGCCCGCTTCGGCCTGGCCGCCATGGAATACAGGGAGGACATGTGAGATGCAGATCCGGAAAATGCGCGCGGTATTCGGCGGTCTGCAGGATGCGGAGCTGGAGCTGCAGCCCGGCCTGAACATCCTCCATTCCGGGAACGAAACGGGGAAATCCACCTGGAGCCGATTTATCCGGGCAATGATCTATGGGATATCCACTTCGGAGCGGGCGAAGCAGGGAAGCTTGCCGGACCGGATCCGGTATCTGCCCTGGAACGGCAGCCCCATGCAGGGACGCGTGGACCTGGTCTGGAGGGATCAGGAGATCACTATCACCCGGAGCGCCGTCAGCGCGGGAAAACCCATGGGGCCATGTACGGCGGTCCTCACCGGGACCGGGGAGAAAGTGCCGGAGCTCCAGGGGGCGGATATCGG
>CAMZIY010000156.1 GCA_947307365.1 uncultured Clostridia bacterium | reverse complement strand
TCCAGGCCCAGCTCGTCCACGGCGTTGTTGGAGATGGTGGCGGAAACGGTGAGCCCCTTCAGCACGCTGAGTCGCACGATGGAGTTCACCGCGCCCCTCTCCACGCTCATGACCTTGCCGGGGAACTGGTTCCGGGCGCTGAGGGTCAGGTGCTCGCCCAGGCCCACCATGACCTCCGTGGCCTTGATGACCGCATAGGCTTTCTTTCCGGGCTCCAGGCCCAGCTCCCGGATGGCCGCCAGAGAGATGGTGGCGGTGACGGGCGTGCCGTTCACGTCCAGGGTGACGATGCCGTTGACCGCGCCTTCGGTGATCTTGGTCACGGTGCCGGGAAGCTGATTTCTTGCGCTGAGTTTCATGTCTTTTCCTCCGTTTTCAAATAGTAGGCTGGATTTGTATTCAGAAGATCTCTTTTTCCACGACGCATTCGGACTTGATCTTTCCCACCAGGAAATTCAGGGCGTCCACCACCTGGGGGCGGATATCCCCGCCGATGAGAACATACATGATGTCGTCCCCCGGCTGCAGCTCGCCGCTGTTCAGCCAGACCCGGATGAGGGAGATGCCCGGCAGGGCCTTTGCCTCCGCTGCGGCGGCGTCCACTTTCTCCCGATCATAGCTGAATTCCATTTTCCGGACGGGAGGCAGGTCCTCTCCCTCCCGGACGGCGGCCCGGGCAGAAGCCCGCACCGTACCGTTATGCAGGAGATACATGCCGATCTTCCCCGCCTCCCGGTCGGCTTTGGCCTCCCGCAGCCAGGCGTCCACGCTGGGAGCGGGCTCCCGGGCGGGACCGGGAGCAGCGCAGTCGGCGCTGCCGGCAGAAGCCAGCATCTCCAGTCCGTGGCCCAGGGCGTCCAGCACCGCCCCCAGGTTTTCCAGGGCGGCTTTTCTGCTTCCCGGCAGGTTCACGATCAGGGTTTTCCCCCGGATTCCCGCCGCCGCCCGGCTCAGGCATCCCCGGGGGGTGATGCGCAGGCTCTCCGCCCGCATGGCCTCCGGGATGCCCCGGGTCTCCCGCTCCACCACCGCCAGGGTGGCCTCCGGGGTCACGTCCCGGGGAGAAAAGCCGGTGCCCCCGGTGGTGATCACCAGGTTCAGGCCCAGAGTATCGGCGCACTGGATCAGCTCCGCTTCGATCTGCTTCTGCTCGTCCGGGACGATGCTCTGATATCCGATCTCGTACCCCGCCTCCCGCAGCATTTCCGCCACGGCGGGGCCGCTGGTATCCACCCGCTCCCCTCGGGACCCCTTATCGCTTACGGTGATGACCGCCGCTTTTCCCTTCATTGTTCTTCCTCCCGATGATACTCTCCGTGGACGCCGCCGCTCTTGGAGATCAGCCGCAGGTCCGTGATGACCATGTCCTTCTGCACCGCCTTGCACATATCGTACACCGTCAGAGCTGCCACGGACGCTGCGGTGAGCGCTTCCATCTCCACCCCAGTCCGGCCTTCGCACCGCACGGCCGCCCGGATGTCCACGGCGCAGCGTTCTTCATCCAGCCGCAGGCTCAGGTCCGCCCCCTGGATGAGGATGGGGTGGCACATGGGGATCAGCTCCGGCGTGCGCTTGGCTACCATGACCCCGGCGACCTGGGCCACGGTGAGCACATCTCCTTTCTTCATGCCGCCGGTGCGGATGAGCTCAAAAGTCTCCCGGCTCACCAGCACCCGGGCTCCGGCCTCGGCGCAGCGGCAGCTGGGGTCCTTCTCCCCCACATCCACCATTTTCGCCCGGCCTTCCTCCCCGAAATGGGTAAAATCTTTCCCGTTCTGCATCGTTTCAGCCCCCGATCCGGTTCATGCTTCGCTGGGATTGGCTTCGGTTTACATAATCAAGAGCTCCGTGCCATTCCGGCTTGCCCAGGATGGCCTCCTTCATGACCTCTGCCATGCCTTTCCTGTCCAGCCCCTTGATGGGGTATTCCGCCGGGGAATGGAGACAGGGCTTCAGCTTCCCGTCGGCGGTGAGGCGCAGCCGGTTGCAGCTGCCGCAGAAATGGGCGCCGATGGGGCTGATGAGTCCCACGTTCCCCAGGCCGCCGGGCAGACGGTACAGCTTCGCCGCGCCGCCCTCCTCCCCCGTCGGTTCCAGCTCCGGAAGTCGGTCCAGGACCGCGGTGTAGGGCAGATAAGCTTCCTTCCCGAAGCCGTTCTCCCCCATGGGCATGAGCTCTATGAACCGCATATCCAGCGGATACCGCAGGGTCAGGGCCGCCAGGTCTTCGATCTCGTCGTCGTTGAAGCCGCCGATGAGGACTGCGTTCAGTTTGATCTTGTCATATCCCGCCGCCAGGGCGGCGTGGATGCCTGCCAGGGCGTCGTCCAGCTTCCCGCAGCGGGTGATCCGGGCGTATTTCTCCGGGTCAAGGGTATCCAGGCTGATGTTCAGCCGTTTTACCCCCGCTTCCCGGAGGGGTACCGCCAGCTCCGGGAGCCGGATGCCGTTGGTGGTGAGGCAGACCTCCCGGATCCCCGGCACGGCGGCGGCTCTGCGGCAGATGGAGAGAATATTCGTCTTCACCAGGGGTTCCCCGCCGGTGATGCGCAGTTTGCGGATCCCCAGGGAAGCGGCGGCTTCCACCGCCCGGATCGTCTCCTCCTCCGTGAGCATGGCCGCATGGTCACTCTTGCAGACCCCTTCCTCCGGCATGCAGTAGAGGCAGCGGAGATTGCACAGGTCCGTGACGGAAAGGCGGAGGTAGGTGATCTCCCGCCCGAAGCGATCCCGCATCTCAGTATCTCCCGAAAGTACAGTTGGGGAAATGGCAGACCTTGCACTGCTGGCAGAGGCCGCCCTCCCCCAGATTGATGAGTTCCCGCTTCGTCAGCTTATCCCCGGTGTAGATCTGGGGCAGCAGCACGTCGAACATGGTGGTGGGCAGGCTGATGGCCGCACCCGGCACCCCCAGGATGGCGCAGTCCCCCAGATAGGCCGCCAGGGTCATGTTCCCCGGCTGGGAGGGAACGCCGTGGGTAACGATCTCCGCCCCCAGCTGCCTGATGGCGGTGGGAGTCAGGTCGTCCGGGTCCACGGACATGCCGCCGGTGAAGATGAGGAAATCCGCTCCTGCCTCCAGGAAACCCTTCGCGGCGGAGACGATCATCTCCAGATCATCGTCACAGAGCTTGACCCCCAGGATCTCCCCGGGGTAAGCGGCCAGCTTCTTCCGCACCACCGGCTCGAACTTATCCTGGATGCGCCCGGAATAGACTTCGCTTCCGGTGATGACGACTCCGGTCTTTCTGGCCTGATAGGGCCGCAGATCGAAGAGCTTCCGGCCCCGGCAGAGCTTCTCCGCCTCAATGATCTGCTCCTCCTTCGTCACCAGGGGCACGATGCGCATGGAGGCCAGGCGGGCGCCGACCTCCACCGGGTAATGGTCCGGCAGGGCGCAGATGGTGATATCCCCGATGGAGTTGATCTGCCGCAGCAGTTCGGTATCCACCCGCAGCTGTCCCCGGATATCCGCCTTCAGCAGCATTTTCCCCTCGGAGGGGCCGTCATAATGGGCTCCCTCCACGGGGGCCATGGCGGCCAGGCGCAGGGCGCA
>CAMZIY010000155.1 GCA_947307365.1 uncultured Clostridia bacterium | reverse complement strand
ATCCGCCGACTGGCAGTCCTCCGGTCTGCCGTCCCGCTGGGTGCTGGCAGGCGTGCCGCTGCTGGCGTCTGCGGCGCTGTTCTTCGCGGGCATGCTGCTCCGGGGCGGGAAAGGGGCGGCGAAGGAGACGCTGCACGCGGAGACGACGCTGGACGCGACCCTGGTATATAACCGCCTCCTTTCTGTGGTCCTGGTCATGGACAAGCAGCTGGAGGAGGTCAGAAGCGCCGCCAGGCAGGAGGAAAAGGCGCGCCTGAGAGAACAGGCCTCGGCCCTGGACGGCGCGGAGCTGGAGCTGCTGTCCCGGCTGCTGGAGGACGCTTACGGCAGGCGGGGCGAGGACGACCAGGCCGAGGAGGAGATCGCCCAGATCCGCTTCTACCTCCATAAAAAGAATGTGGAAGTGGTGGACTGGACCGCGGACGTCCTTCGGCGCAGCGGGAGCAAAGAGACCGAAACGGTCAGCAACAGCGGCTGGTTCGATATGATGCCGGCTTTTTCCGGGGGCACCATCCGGCCCGCCCTGGTGGCGGACGGCAAACTCCTGAAGAAGGGCATGGCTTCCGCCGGAAGGGATGCATGATGGAACGATTTTACGGATTTGACCTGGGGGACGCGGAGAGCGCCGTCACCAGGATCATCAAGGGGGAGGGCGCTTCGCCGGAGGTGATACCCGTCCGGGAGGCCGGCAGCTTCATCACGGCCTATGCCATGAAGCGGGACGGGCAGCTGCTGATCGGGGAGGGCGCCTGCTACGATCCGGAGGTGCTGGTCCGGAAGCTGCGGTTCAAGAGCCGCTTCCTGACGGAGAGCGGCGCGAGGAACGACATCAAGAGCTTCGCGGCGGGGGTGCTGGGGGAGCTGCTCCTGACCGGGGACCTGGTGCGGGGGGACGACCAATGCTTTTATGTCGGCTGTCCCGCCGGGTGGGACAAGGCCGCCCGGGAGGAATACCGGGGCATCTTCGAGAGCGCGGGCTATCCGCCCCTGAAGATCGTGTCGGAATCCAGGGCCGCCCTGGTGAGCGCCTGCCGGTCGAAGCACCTGCAGGTGGGCTACGATATCCTGTCGAAGCCGGTGCTGGTGGTGGACATCGGTTCCTCCACCACCGATTTCGCCTATATCATGAGCGGCAAAGAGGTGGAGCTGAAGACCGGGGGCGAGGTGGCGCTGGGAGGCGGCATCATGGACGAGATCCTGCTGGAGGAGGCGGTCGCAGCTTCGCCGGACCCGGAGAAGATACGCCGGGTCTTTGCGGAAAACGAGGCCTGGCGCACCTACTGTGAGTTTGCCGCCCGCCGCCTGAAGGAGAAATACTATTCCGATGTGGAATATTGGCAAAGCGAACCGCTGACCCAGACGATCAGCCTCCGCACCCAGCTCATCCCGATCAAGCTGAAGCTGACCATGAGCCCCGTGATCGCGGACAGGCTCCTCAACAAAAAGGTGGACCGCCTGGACGGCAGATCCTTCCGCAGCGTGTTCACCGACAGCCTCCGGCAGGTCCGGGAGAGCATCTCCGACCGCCAGCCCGAGCTGATCTTCATGACGGGGGGCGTGTCCCGCATGGAGGAGCTGCGGCAGTGGTGCCGGGAGGTGTTCCCGGAGGCGGTGGTCATCTGCGGCAGCGAGCCGGAGTATTCCGTCGCCAAGGGGCTGGCGCAGTGCGGGCTCATCGATGAGGAGCTGCGGGATTTCAAGGCGGAGATCGCGCAGCTGATCGAGTCAACGGCGGTAGAGGACGTGGTGGAAAGGCATATCGACGAGCTGTACCGGAGCACGGTGGACAGCATCGTGGACCCGATCCTGGAGCATGTGGCCATCCCGGTCATAGACCGCTGGCGGGACGGCTCCATTGAACGGCTGGAAGAGATCGACGCGATCCTGGAAAAGGATATCGACGCCTATTTACATTCGGACGAGGGCAGGGAGCTGCTGGGAAAGAACGTGGCCGCCTGGCTGAAAAAGGTCTCCGCCGGCCTGGAGGAATACACCATGCCCGTCTGCGTCCGCCATAACGTGCCCTTCACGGCCCTGAACCTGACGTCCTATCTGTCCCTCTCGGACATTGACATCCATGTGGAGGCAAAGGACCTCTTTGCCATCCGGGAAATGACCTGGCTGATCGACGCCATCGTTTCCGTGGTGGTGGGGCTCCTGTGCGGCGGGGGAGGCCTGGCCCTCATCGCAACCGGCGTGCAGGGCATCCTGATCGGCTTTGTGGTATCCGCCCTGGTGCTCGCCTTGGGCAGGGAGCAGATGCAGGGCGCTTTCCTCCGGATGAACGTGCCCAAGCCCATGCGAAAGCTGATGCCCAAGAGCTATCTTCGCACCAGGGCGGACCGCATCAGCGGGGAGGTCAAGGCCGGCCTGTATGAAAAGCTGGAGCAGGAGAAGAACGAGGACATCACGGAGAAGCTGGTGGAGGATATCTCCGGCCAGATCGAGATGTGCCTGACCAAAATGGCGGAGGTCGTGGAGCTGCCCCTGGGCTGATCGCCTCCGGCGCCGTCAATCCTTGCAAGATAAATACGAATAAAATATTGAGGAGGTATTTCCATGAAGATCGCAGTCATCGGCGCCGCCGGGAAGGCGGGCAGGCTCATCGCCAAGGAAGCTCTGGACCGGGGCCACGAGGTCACGGCCATCGTGAAGCCCGGCAGCGAGGACCGTGTCCCCAAGGGCTGCGCCGTCCTGGCAAAGAGCCTGTTCGATCTCACTTCCGCCGACCTGAAGGGCTTTGCCGCGGTGGTGAACGCCTTCGGCACCCCCTACGACGTGCCGGGGAAGGAAAAGGAGCATATCGACGCGGCGAAGCTCCTCATCGCCATCGGCAGGGAGCTGCCCCAGGTGCGCTTCCTCACCATCGGCGGCTACGGCAGCCTGTTCACGGACGAGACGAAGACGAAGCGCGTGGTGGACGGCATCCCGGAGCCCTTCCGGGCGGTGCCCCAGGCGGCCAAGGAGGCCCTGGACCTCTTCCAGGCCTCCGATATGAACTGGACCTTCTTCAGCCCCGCCGGCAGCTTTGACCCCAACGGGGCGCGCAGCGGCAGCTACACCCTGGGCGGGGACGTGGTGATCCTCAACCGGATGGGCCAGAGCTACATCTCCTATGCGGATTTCGCCATCGCCATGGTGGACGAGATCGAGCAGGCCAAGCACATCCGGGAGCGGGTGACCGCCGTCTCCTGCGACCCCTTCTTCCGCAACGCCCCCCAGTATTTCCCCGTGACCACCTACAAGTTCTCCCGGGCCGGGGCTTTTATGGCACTGAGCATCGACAACGTGAAATACGGCAAGGGCACCCTGACCCTCACCACCTGCCGGGGCAACCGCGTCCACAGCCAGACGGACGACGGGAGCAGGCTGTTCCGCATCTACGCCACCTTCGAGGGCAGGCGGGTGCCCTTCGCCACCCAGCAGATCGGCCCCGCGGAGCTGGTGCTCCACACCCGCCACGGGGATATCCGCTTCACCTGGGCCAGCGCCAGCCGTCTCATGGCGGAGGGCGATCCGGGCATGGGCCTGGAGTGGACCCGCAGCGCCACCAACTATGAGTCCCTGCGCCCCAGGCAGGACGGGGCCTGGGAGAGCATCCCCCAGAG
>CAMZIY010000154.1 GCA_947307365.1 uncultured Clostridia bacterium | reverse complement strand
GGCTGGGCCTTCGGCTTCATCGTGGTGTGGCTGCGCTTCCGCACGGGCATCTGGAAGACCAAGGCGGTGGTGAAGCGAGGTAAGCCCGCATGACTCCCCGGGAGCTGACAGCCTACCGGCTGGACCGCATCACGGCGGTCATGGAGCAGCTGGTCACCGAGACTCGCCTCCCGGCGGTGCTGGACCTGCTGACGGTCCTGACCCGGGAGCTGGTGAAGTGCGACCGGGTGAGCTTCTGGTTCTGGGACAAGCCCGCCGGAAAGCTCTGGACCCTGGCGGCCTCCTCCTCCGGCCGGCTCACCCTGCCGGATACTTACGGGCTGGTGGCGGAGACCGTCCGCTCCGGTCAGGTGCAGCGCATCGACGACGTTTACGCCGACCGGCGCTTCAATCCGGCGGTGGACCGGCAGACCGGCTACCGCACCCGCTCCCTGCTGACCGTGCCCCTGCTGAACAGCCGCAGCGAGGTGATCGGCGCATACCAGTGCATCAACCGGCTGACGGAGGACGGGAAGCCCGCCCTGTTCACGGAGGAGGACGTCCGGCTCCTCAGCGTGGTCTCCGCCTTTGCGGGCAAGAGCCTGGAGAGCTACGGCCTCCTGGCGGAACGGGAGGCCATGGAGGCGGAGCTGGACGTGGCGGGAGAGATCCAGCGGGATATCCTGCCGGAGCTGGCTCCCCTGGAACGGGGCCGGCCCTTCACCCTGGACGCCCTGGTCCGCCCTGCCCGCACCATGGGCGGGGACTTCTTCGACGCCTACCTTCTCCCGGACGGACGTCTGGCCTTCACCGTGGCGGACGTTTCCGACAAGGGGATCAGCGCCGCCCTGTTCATGATGAACGCCAAGGCGGTGCTGAAGGAGCGGGCCCTGAATCTGGGGGGCAGCCCCGGAGAGATCCTGACCTATGCCGGGAACCGGCTCCGGGAGGAGAACGCCATGGGGCTGTTCGTCACCGTATGGATGGGCTGCCTGGACCCGGAGACGGGGACGCTGGAATACGCCAGCGCGGGGCATGAGGACCCCATCCTGCTCCGGAAGGGCAGGACCCGTCTGCTGGAGCCGGCGGAACGGAAGCTGCCCCTGGGACTGATGACGGAGATCCGTTACCCCACCAGCCGGGTCTCTCTCCGTCCCGGGGATACCCTGCTCCAGTATACGGACGGGGCGCCGGACGCCGCCTCTCCCCTGGACGAGGCCTTCGGCCTGGACCGGCTCCGGCAGACCTTCCGGAAGCTGGCCGCCCGCCGGGTGGAGGATCTGCCCCTGCGGCTCATGACGGAGCTGCTGACCTTTTCCGGAAACCGGCCGCAATACGACGATATCTGTCTCATGGTCCTGCACATGCGGGACGGAAAGGAGCTGGCATAAATGGAGAAAAAACGGATCATCCGGGTCACGGGCACGGGGCTCCTGCGCCTGAAGCCGGACCTGTGCTGCGTGAATCTGAACCTCAGCGGCGTGGAGAAGGACTACGCCGCCGCCCTGGAGCGGGCCGCGAAGGACTCCGCCGCCCTGGGGGCGGCCATCGCCTCCCTGGGCTTTGCCCGGGAGGACCTGAAGACCCTGGACTTTGCCGTGGACGCGGAGTATGAATCCGTGCAGGACGATAAGGGCCGCTGGCGGCAGGAATTCAAGGGCTACCGCTTCCGCCAGAACCTGAAGCTGGAGTTCCCGGTGGACAACGTCCTCCTGGGCCGGACCCTGGCCGCTCTGGCCGCCGCGCCGGTGGACCCGGAGTTCCATCTGAGCTACGGGCTGCGGGACCGGGAGGCCGCCAAGGCCGACCTCATCGAAGCCGCGGTGGCGGACGCCCTGCGGAAGGCGGAAAAGCTGGCCGCCGCCGCGGGGGTGAAGCTGGGGGCTCTCCTGCGCATGGATTACGCCATGGCGGAGCCCATGCTGGAGACCCGTCCCATGGCCAAGGCCATGCTCCGCGGCACCAACGACGCGGCGGTGGAGAGCTTTGCCATGGACATCAACCCGGAGGATATCCGGGCTGAGGATACGGTCACCATCACCTGGGAGATGAATTGACAAGGGAAGATACGGTTCCCTTTCCGCGGCAATCTTTTTCCGGGCTCATGCTTCGCCGCACGCCCCTCGTCAGGCGCTTCGCGCCAGCTGTCTCGCTGCGGCTCGGTCAGGCGCGGCTTTGACGTGCCACAGGCACGTCATTTACTCACGCGCCCCTGCTTCACAGCCCCCAGGGGAAGCCGGGATCCCGGTCGCTGCACCGAACCTTTTCATTGCCGGTTCTCTCCTTCGTCCCCGCCGCGCGGTCTGGCTTCCCTGGGGGGAAGCTGTCAGCCGCCGTCTCACGCAAGGCGGATGACTGATGAGGGGCAGATCACGGCCGGACTTACATAAAGTCTGACATCCTGCGGATGCTGCGGACGCCATTCATATCCCGCCCGGGACAAATTCATTCCCCGAAACGGAAAATTACCGTTTCGGGGAAAATTTCTCTTGACATTGACGCGGCGTCAAATTGTACGCTGGGAGCAGTAAGGGGGCAGTTTTCATGCAAAAGAAGAAACACGCCCGGCTTCTGCGGGTGCTGACGCCCATCCTGGGCCTGGTCCTGGTATTTGCCGCCCTGGGGCTGTACCGGGAACACAGCCGTCCCCTCCCGGAGACCCTGGAAGAATACTACCGCCGCCTGTACCCCAACCAGCTGTACGCAGGCCCCGACCTGGACAAGGTGATATACGATTACCCTCAGCTTCTGGAGACGGCCAAAGCGGTGCTCATCGTCACCCCGGAGGAGGATCTTACGCAGACGGGGACGGGCTTCAGCGAGGACAAGTCCTACGCCGGAACGGATCCCCGGCTGAAATACAACTTCTACCGGCCCCGCACCTGGCGCTGGGTAAAGGTGCTGCAGGTCGTCAAGGGGAAGGAGGAGCCGGGGGACCGGATCGGTCTTTATGAGCGCTGTGTGCTGGTAGGAGGCATGGACCGGCTCCTGGTGAGGGAATATGAGTCCTGGCCCATGGTGAAGGGCTGCGTCTACCTGGTCTTCCTGGACCGGGATCCGGCGGAGGGGGACGTCTCCTTCCTGGCCATACCCGTCGGTTGCGGAAACGGCTGGTTCGACCTCACCCACCTGGGGCTGAACGACCCCCTGTACCTCCATGTCCTGTATGCCGCCCTCCGGGACCTGGGCCTGGCGGACAGGGACAGCGTCATCACCCACAGCGTCACCACCCCCTGGACGGATCGGCGCTTCCCCCTGTAAGGCCGGTACGCGGAAAAGGCGGGGGAAGCTCCGTATATCTCCTTCCGGACGCCGGAATAAACAGAAACGGGAGTCAAGGGGCAATCCCCTCGACTCCTTTACTATACAGCGAATATCTTTTCCCATCCGTTTCTTCCCGCGTTTCTGCGGTCCATTTCTCCCCCACGCCCAGGGCGTCCGCGTATACAGCGGCGGTGAGCTGGCCCATTTCGATGTTGGTGACCGCCTGGCCCCCGTTCAGCTTTTCCCGGATCTCCTGCGCATACCGGTATGCCTCCGAGTCGTGGTCCGCCAGCAGGCCGAGGCTGATATAGTCCTCATAGCTGCCGGTGTCGAAGGCCTCCTGCCCCATGCGGTTGAACTGTACTGCGTT
>CAMZIY010000153.1 GCA_947307365.1 uncultured Clostridia bacterium | reverse complement strand
CCAGATACACGTCCATGAGGTTCAGGAAATCCTGGTCGTTCCGGGTGCTGACGGGGTAGACCGTCTTGTCCGGGTAGGTCATGGCGTTGAGGAAGGTCTGCACGGAGCTCTTCAGCAGCTCCACGAAGGGCTCCTTCAGGGGGTATTTGTCCGAGCCGCAGAGGACCGAGTGCTCCAGAATGTGGAAGACGCCGGTGGAATCCTCCGGCAGGGTCTTGAAGCCGATGGAAAAGGTCTTGTTCTCGTCGGGCCTCGCCAGCCAGCTGAGCTGCGCGCCGGTGCGCAGATGCTCCATTTCATAGAAGTCGCCCCCCAGCTCCTCCAGGGAGCGGACGCGCTTTACCTGAAATCCGTGAATGATGTCGTTTACCTGCATATTACCTCTCCTGTTCCGGTTATTTTTTCCTTATCGTTTGGCGCTGCGGCGCTGCCCCGTATAAAAGCCGTTGGCCTTCATGATGTCCCCCAAAGCCTCCAGATACTTTGCCGAATCGTGGACGGCAAAGGCGTCGGCGTCGATGGGGATCTTTTTGGCGTCCATCTGCCGGATGCTCCAGATATACAGGATATCCAGGGCGGGGATCAGGTCCGAAGCCTCCTCCGTCAGCTCATATTCCGTGGAAGGGGGGAAGGTGTCGCTGCTGACGATGCGCCGCACCAGCCCGTCGCTGATGAGCTCCTTCAGCTGCTGGCTCAATACCTTTTCCGACAGGGGCAGGACCTTCAGCGTCTGGTTGAAGTGGATGGAGCCGTGGGTATAGATCTCGTGGAGGATGGTCATTTTCCATTTTCCGCCCAGGCAGTGCAGCGCATAGTGATAGGGATTCGTGGGGCGGGTGAAGTCCTCTCGCGCCATCGGGACAAAACCTCCTTCCTATTACCAGAAATTTCTTTTATTTTACCACAGTCTTTCCCCGGAGGAAATGACAAAATGACGAAATTCAGCCCCCGGTTTTGTGCGCTTTCATGAAATCCCCGCGTTGATCGGGCAAAAATGCACAAAATCCTGCGGGGAAACTAAAGCGTTTCGCGGACACCGTTTGGTAACTAATAACCAGATGGTAAGGGATTGAGAAACAAGTGAGTAATTGAAAAGAAGAGAGGGTTAGGATATAGTGATTCTGCATAATACCATATTTATAAAGAAAGAGTTATACATACAAAGCAACAAAAAGGAGGAGCACAATGGTAGCAGTAGAAAAAAGCTTTGTGACTAGCATGTTTTCCGTGGAGGGCAAGGTGGCCCTGGTCACCGGCGCCACGGGCGCCCTGGGCTGCGTCCTGAGCAAGGCCTACGGCTATGCCGGGGCCAAGGTCTTTATGACCGGCCGCAACGAAGCCAAGCTGAAGGCCCTGGAGGAGGAATTCAAGGCCGAGGGCATCGACTGCGCCTGGTTCGCGGCGGACCCCGCCAAGGAGGAGGACGTGAAGGCCTGCATCGCCGCCTGCGTCGCCAAATACGGGGAAGTGAACATCCTGGCGGTGTGCCACGGCTTCAACAAGCCCGCCAGCGTCCTGGACCAGAGCGTGGAGGAATGGCAGTACATCATGGACGCCGACTGCAAGAGCGTCTACATCGTCACGAAGTTCGTGGCGGAGCAGATGGTGAAGCAGGGCAAGGGCGGCAAAATGGTCATCACCACCTCCCAGCGCAGTAAGCGGGGCATGGCGGGCTACACCGGCTACTGCACCTCCAAGGGCGGCGCGGACCTCATGGTCAACTGCCTGGCCGCCGACCTCACCGCCAAGTACAAGATCAACGTCAATTCCATCTGCCCCACCGTGTTCCGCAGCGACCTGACGGAGTGGATGTTCGACCCCGAAAGCCAGGTCTACAAGAACTTCCTGAACCGGGAGCCCGTGGGCAGGCTGGCGGAGCCCAGCGACTTCGTGGGCTACGCCCTGTTCCTCTCCTCCGCCGCATCCGACTACATCACCGGCGCCAACTGCGACTGCTCCGGCGGCTACCTGGTGGTGTAAGCCGTGAAGGAGATCAAAAACATCCTCATTGCCGGCGGCGGCATGATGGGGAAAAACATCGCCTTCGTCTTCACCAAAAACCCCGCCTACCGGGTGGGCGTCTATGACATGAAAGAAGTGGACGTGGCCGCCGGCATCCGCCAGAATACGGCGGAGCTGGTGGAAAAGGGCGTCCTGACCACCGAAGAGCTGGAGGAGCGCCTCAGCCGCATCTCCTTCACCACGGATAAAGCCAGTCCCCTGCTCTCCAAAGCCGATCTGGTGGTGGAGGCGGTGTTCGAGGATATGGACGTGAAGCGTTCTACCTTCGCCATGCTGGAGGAACGCTGCCGGGAGGACACCATCTTCTGCACCAATTCCTCCGTCATGAGCCCCAGCCTCATCAGCCGCGACCTCCGCAAGCGCGACCGCTTCGTGGGCACCCACTTCTGGAATCCCGGCCACCTGATCCCCCTGGTGGAGGTGGTGAAGTCCGACGCCACCTCCGACGAGACGGCGCAGACCGTCATGGAAGTGCTGGCGGGGGTGGGGAAGGAGCCGGTCCTCTGCAAAAAGGACGTGCCCGGCTTCATCGCCAACCGGATGCAGCACGCCCTGTGGCGGGAGGCCATCAGCATCGTGGAAAATGGGATCGCCGACGCCGAGACGGTGGACAAGGCCGTGAAGTATTCCTTCGGCCTCCGCCTGCCCCAGCTGGGCCCCCTGGAGAACGCGGACATGGTGGGCATGGACCTGACCTGGAGCATCCACGACTATATCCTGCAGTACCTGGAGGATTCCCACCGGCCTTCGCCCCTGCTGGAGCAGCTGAAGGCCGAAGGGAAGCAGGGGTTCAAGACCGGGGAAGGCTTCCGCAAGTGGACCCCGGAACAGATCCAGGAAGCCAACAGCGGCCTCAATTCGTATTTGATCAAAATGTTATACGGGAAATGAATTCAAATCAAAGCCGCTGTGCGGCTTCGATTTGAGAAGGATTTACGCTTCGCTCCCCGCACTCGCTTTGCTCGCACAGTCCGCTCCGCGAGAAGTATTTTTCGCGAGGCGCATGTCCCCGCGAAAAATGAGTCCAACTTCCTTCGCGCCTGCGGGCGCGAACTCTGCGAGGCTTTGGAAAGCAATATTATGAAGATATACTTGAAATGGAGGATGACCACATGGCAAAGACCGTATTCATCGACCTGACCCACCCCTTCAGCGCGGAGATCCCCCGCTGGCCCTATTTCGACAAGCCCGTGATCGACAACCAGCACACCATGGCCAAGGGCGGCGTGCTGACCCAGAAGATCACCTGCACCATGCACACCGGCACCCACTGCGACGCCCCCCGCCACGTCATGGAGTACGAGTTCGACGGCCGCCGCGCCCGCTACACCCATGAGATGCCCATCGACGCCTACACCGGCCAGGCCGTGGTGCTGAAGATCGACATCGAGCCCTGGGGCCTCATCACCGACAAGCACCTGGACGAAGCCTGCAAGAAGTACGGCGTCGACCAGAAGAAGCTGAAGGGCAAGATCATCTGCCTCAACACCGGCATGCACCGCCTCTTCGACGACACCAAGGCCTATTACCACTACGCCGCCGGCACCGGCATCGAGGCGGGCAAGTGGTTCGTGAAGAACAAGGTCAAGTGCGTGGCCATGGACTCCCAGGCTCTGGACCATCCCCT
>CAMZIY010000152.1 GCA_947307365.1 uncultured Clostridia bacterium | reverse complement strand
GATCTTTGTATTCATCAACGCATGGAATGAGTACACCATCTCCACCGTGCTCATCTCCACCAACGTGAACCGCCCCATCACGGTGGGCATCACCCAGTTCTCCTCCTTCAACATGATCGAGTGGCAGTACCTCTTCGCCGCCTCGCTCCTCGCCACGATCCCCGTGGTGATCCTGTTCATGTCCATAGAGAAGCACCTGACCGCGGGGCTCACCTCCGGCGGCGTCAAGGGCTGATCTGACTTCAACAAACAAAAACGGCTGTTGTAAAAGCAACAGCCGTTTCATATTCTGCCATCAAGGACGACAATTCTTTATTATGCCGCAGATCTCGGACCACCGGCGCTCCGTATCCGCCACCAGCTTGAACTGGGTACGCGCCCGGTCCAGGTTGTGCGACTGGCGGGAGATGCCGAAATAGTGGTCGCCGTCCAGGTAGTCGGTAAGGAACCTGAGGCCGCACTCCAGGGTCATCACCTTCGCGCCCAGGGGCAGCGTTTCGATCTCCCGGGGCGTGAGGATGCCGCAGGCCGGGATGAAGCCCTCCGTGAAGCGGCGGTACAGGGACAGATCCAGCCAGATCCTGTCGAGATCCCGCTCGTCCTCCGGTCCCGTGGACGCGCCGAAGCGGATGGAATCGCCGAAATCGAAGGCCACCAGGCCGGGCATCACCGTATCGAGGTCGATCACGCACAGGGCCTTGCGGGTCCTGCTGTCCAGCATGACGTTGTTGAGCTTGGTATCGTTATGGGTCACCCGCAGGGGCAGCTCCCCGCTCTCCCGCATCCGCTGCAGGGCTCCGGCTTCCTCCTCCCGGGCGAGGACGAAATCGATCTCCCGCTGTATCCCCGCGGCCCGGCCCATGGGGTCGGCGGCCAGCGTCTCCCGGAATATGCGGTAGCGGTCCGGGGTGTTGTGAAAGTTGGGGATGGTCTCATGGAGGGTCTCGGCGGGGAAATCCGCCAGCATCCGCTGAAAGCTGCCGAAGGCGATGGCGCTCTCGTACAGGTCCTCGGGGCTCTCGGGGACCTGCAGGCAGATGCTGTCCTCCACATAGTCGTAGACACGCCAGGCCTCGCCCGCTTCGTCCCGGACCCAGTTTTCGCCGTCCCGGGTGGGGATCAGGTGCAGGGTCTGCCGAGGATCGGTGCTGCGGGCGGCCAAGAAGCCGGTCACCGCGGCCACGTTGCGCATCAGGGCGGGAATGTCGTGGAACGCGGCGCGGCTGAGGCGCTGCAGGATATAGCGCCGGCCGCTGTCCGTGGTCACGAGATAGGTCAGGTTGATATGTCCCTGGCCGTAGCGTTCGCAGGTCAGGGGGCGGCCCTGAAGGGAGAATCGGCTGAGTATCGCTTCCATCACAGTCTCCTTTCAAAGCGGCCCGGTCTTCCGCAGCAGACCTCCAGCAAAACAGATGCCATCCCTTTTCCCCTTTCCAAACATGATGGGACACCGATATGATACCACACCCGGAGGAGAAAACAAAGGGTCAAAACCACCGTTTGCTGTTTTGATGGTCATTGTCATTTTCCCTCCCAACTGATATACTTAAAAAACAGCCGGAAATGGGGGAAGGAGCTGTCCATCTTCCGAACGAGAAGGAACTTCTGTTGGAAAGGAACGCCAGATGACGAGGGTGCTGTTTGTCTGCCACGGCAATATCTGCCGCAGTCCCATGGCGGAGTTCGTCATGAAGGATATGGTCCACAGGCGCGGGCTGGACGATCGATTTGAGATCGCTTCCGCCGCCACCAGTCGGGAGGAGATCGGGAACCCGGTCTATCCTCCGGCCAGGCGAAAGCTTGCCGAGCACGGCATCTCCTGCGGCGGGCATCACGCGCGGCAGATGACCCGAGAAGATTACGACCGATACGACTATATCATCGGTATGGACATGGCGAACCTTCGGAACATCTGCCGCATCACCGGCGGCGATCTGGAGCACAAGGTCAGCCTCCTCCTCGATCATACGGCCCGAGCCGGGCAGGAGGTCGCGGACCCCTGGTATACCGGCGATTTCGACGAGACCTGGGATGATGTGACAGAGGGTTGCGAGCAGCTGCTGGCGGAAATAGAGGGATAGTCCTTGCCCTCTCGATCGCTTTTGTGTACAATGGCAGGCAGGAGGAACAGCACATGCAGCGTGTTTCGACAGTAAAGAAAAAGCGGATCTTCGAGATCATCCAGATCGGCAATCAGGAGGATGCCCCGAGCCGGATCTTCGATTATTTTATCGTGACGGTGATCCTCTGCAATATCGCCGTCCTGTTCCTGGAAACGTTCGACGGGCTGAACGCGTTCAGGCGCCTCTTCGGAATGATAGAAAACGTGACCGTCGCGATCTTCTGCGTCGAGTACGCGCTTCGGATCTGGACGGCGGATCTCTTATACCCGGCCGACACCCGCCCCAAAGCGGTCCTGCGCTTTCTGTTTTCCTTTGACGGGATCGTGGACCTGCTCACCATCCTGCCCTTCTTCTTCCTGTCCGGGTTCGGGGCCTTTCGGATCCTCCGCGCCGCGCGGATCCTGCATCTATTTCGCATCAACACCCAATACGATTCCTTCCAGGTCATCACCTCCGTCGTCAAGGAAAAGAAGAACGCCATCCTGTACTCGGTCTTCATCATCCTGGTGCTGATCCTGGCCGCTTCCCTCAGCATGTACAGCGCGGAGCACGCGGCCCAGCCGGAGGTGTTCCAAAACGCCCTGTCCGGCATCTGGTGGAGCGTTTCCACCGTGTTCACCGTGGGCTACGGGGACATCTACCCGGTGACGCTCATGGGCCGGATCATGGGGGTCATCATCACCTTCCTGGGCGTCGGCGCCGTGGCGATCCCCACCGGCATCCTCTCCGCCGGCTTCGTGGAGCATTACACCCGCCTGCAGCGCATGCAGGACGCGGCGGAGAACAAAAAGAGCACCTCCGCCATCCTGGTGGAGCCGGATTCGGACTATGCTGATCGGACCGTCAAAGAGGTGGAGACCATGCACCAAGTCTGCGTGACCGCCCTGATCCGCGGCGATCTCGTGGTGGTCCCGGAGGACAACGTCAAGGTCCGGGCGGGGGATGTGCTGATCAATATGAAGCTGTGACCAATGGATCGTCAGGAGCAAGCGCCCGTGATCGACAATAAGGCGAGGAACCGGCTGGAATGGAGCATGGCAAAGAGCGACCTTTGCCGTGAGGTCCTGTCCCTGGGCTTTCCCCGGGAATTCGCCGACCTGTTGGCGAAGGAATTGGGCAGTCCCCGGGCCATCGGCCGGATGACGGCGTACCTGAGGAGCGCCAAACCCCATAGCGTAGAAATGATCGTAGACGAGATGCTGGCTATCTCTGCCGAAGCGCAGACCTGGCGGGAGCGGAAGGAGAGCCAGGAGGCCCAGGCCGCCTACTCCGCCTACCTGTTCGAGCGTCGAATGCGGGAGGAAGAATACGAATAAGAGGGAACAACCAGGCAAATTATGTTCTTCAGAATCTCGGCCTCGAGCTGGCAGGAAAAACACAGGAAGAAAAGCTGCAGAACGCGGCGATCCTGTATGGGCGGATCGTAAACTGGTACGCCGATTATCTAACCACCGATGAAGCCAGGGAGAACATCCGTGAATTCGATTGCCTGCTTCCAGAGTATACATGGGTCAGCGATACAAAGAAAATCGACTGCTTGCTGTGGAGCAAGCGGTAACAAATAGACAAATTGA
>CAMZIY010000151.1 GCA_947307365.1 uncultured Clostridia bacterium | reverse complement strand
TCCTGGATTTCGGCGGGCAGTATGACCAGCTCATCGCCCGCCGGGTGCGGGAATGCCGCGTTTACTGCGAGGTCATGCCCTGGCAGACCTCCCTTAAAGAGATCAAAGCCTTTCGGCCCGCCGCCGTCATCTTCACCGGCGGGCCCCACAGCGTCTACGCCCCCGGCGCGCCGGACGTGGACCCTGGCGTGTTTTCCCTGGGCGTCCCCATCCTGGGCATCTGCTACGGCTGCCAGCTCCTGGCCGCCCGGCTGGGGGGCGAGGTTGTCCCCGCCCAGGAGAGCACGGCCAGGGAATACGGCAAGACGGATACGGTGTTTTCCACGGAAAGCCCTCTGTTCCGGGGGCTGCCGGAAGAGAGCGTCACCTGGATGAGCCACGGGGATTTCATCTCCCGGCTGCCGGCTTCCTTCCGGTCCGCAGCCCACAGTCAGGGCTGCCCCACCGCCGCCTTCTGCGACGAAAAACGGCGGTTTTACGGCGTCCAGTTCCATCCGGAGGTGCGCCATACGGTTTACGGTACAGCGATCCTGCGGAATTTCCTGTATGAGATCTGCGGCTTTCACGGTGTCTGGACCATGGGGAGCTATCGGACGAAAGCCGTGAAGGAGCTGCGGGAAAAGATCGGCAAAGGACGGGTGCTCCTGGCCCTCTCCGGGGGCGTGGATTCCTCCGTCTGCGCCGCGCTTCTGGCGGAGGCGGTGGGTCAGCAGCTCGCCTGTGTCTTCGTGGACCACGGCCTTCTCCGCAAAAATGAAGGAGACGAGGTGGCCTCTGCCTTTGCCGGGCGGGGCGCAAACTTTATCCGCGTGAATGCCGAGGAACGCTTCCTGAAGAAACTCAGCCGGGTGCAGCAGCCGGAAGTCAAGCGCAAGCGCATCGGGGAGGAGTTCATCCGGGTCTTCGAGGAGGAGAGCCGGAAGCTGGGGAAAATGGATTATCTGGCCCAGGGCACCATCTACCCCGACGTGATCGAATCCGGCCTCGGCAGCGCAGCGGTCATCAAGAGCCACCACAATGTGGGCGGCCTTCCCGACACCGTGGATTTCCGGGAAATCGTGGAACCCCTGCGGCTGCTGTTCAAGGATGAAGTGCGGCAGCTTGGGCGGGAGTTGGGCTTGCCGGAAAGCCTGGTGAGCCGCCAGCCCTTCCCCGGCCCCGGCCTGGCCATCCGGGTCATCGGTCCGGTGACGAAGGAGAAGCTGGAAACGCTGCGGGAAGCGGATGCCATCTTCCGGGAGGAATTGGAAAAAGAGGGCTTGGGGGCCTCCACCGCCCAGTATTTCGCGGTGCTCACCAATCTGCGCAGCGTAGGCGTCATGGGAGATGGGCGCAGCTACGACCGGGCCATCGCCCTCCGGGCGGTGGAGACGGAGGATTTTATGACTGCCGACTGGGCCCGGCTCCCTTATGAAGTGCTGGACCGGGTCAGCGTCCGCATCGTCAACGAAGTGCCCGGCGTCAACCGGGTGCTTTACGATATCACCTCCAAACCACCCGCAACCGTGGAGTATGAGTGAAATGAAGAAAGCATATCTTGTTTTGCAGAACGGACAGGTTTTCCAGGGCTTCCGCTTCGGCGCGGAAGGGGAGAGCCTGGGGGAGCTGGTGTTCACCACCGGCATGGGGGGCTATCTGGAGACCCTCACCGACCCCAGCTACTACGGGCAGATCGTGGTGCAGACCTTCCCCCTCATGGGGAATTACGGGGTCATCCCCGCGGACTTCGAGGGCGTCCCCCGTCTGCGGGCCTATGTGGTCCGGGAGTGGTGCCCCGCGCCCTCTAATTTCCGCTGCGAGGGGGACTTGGATTCCTTCCTGAAAGAACGGAATATCCCCGGCCTCTGGGGAGTGGACACCCGACTTATTACCCGCATCCTGCGGGACGAGGGGGTCATGAACGCCCTCCTCTGCGACCGGGTGCCGGAGGACCTGGCCGCCATCGCTTCTTACCGGGTCACGGATGCTCTGACGGCGGTGAGCTGCGGGGACAAGCAGGTTTTCTCCCCGGCGGGGAGGGCAGCGCACCGGGTAGCCCTGCTGGATTACGGCATGAAGGGGAATATCCTGCGGGAGCTCACGAAACGCGGCTGCATGGTCACTGTCTGCCCCGCCTCCACAGCGGCGGAGGACATCCTGGCGGGCGGCTTCGACGGCCTCATGCTCTCTAACGGCCCCGGCGACCCGGCGGAGAATACCTATCAGATCGCCCAGCTGCAAATGCTGCTGGGTCGACTTCCCCTTTTCGGTATCTGTCTCGGCCACCAGCTCGCCGCCCTGGCTGCGGGGGGCAGCACCTACAAGCTGAAATTCGGGCACCGGGGGGTGAACCAGCCGGTGCGCGTTCCCGGAGACCACCGGACTTATATCACCAGCCAGAACCACGGCTACGCCGTGGCCGAGGGCGTTCCCGGCGGGGAAATGTCCTTCGTAAATGCCAACGACGGCTCCTGTGAAGGTATGGATTACCCCTCTTTGCGGGCCTTCACGGTGCAGTTCCACCCGGAAGCCTGCGCCGGTCCCAAGGACACCGGCTTCCTCTTTGACCGCTTCATCTCACTCATGGAAGGGGGCTGCTGACCATGCCAAGAGATGAGTCCATCCGCAAGGTGCTGGTCATCGGCTCCGGCCCCATCGTCATCGGCCAGGCGGCGGAATTCGATTACGCCGGGACCCAGGCCTGCCGGGTGCTGAAGGAGAGCGGGGTGCAGGTGGTGCTCTGCAACACAAACCCCGCCACCATCATGACGGACCAGAGCATGGCCGACGCCATCTACCTGGAACCCCTGAAGGTGGAGACCCTGGAGCGCATCATCGCCAAGGAGAGGCCCGACAGCCTTCTGGCGGGGCTGGGGGGCCAGACGGGCCTGACCCTGGCCATGGAACTGGATAGAGCGGGCATCCTGGAGAAATACGGCGTCCGTCTCCTGGGCACCGACGCCGCAGCCATCAGCCGGGCAGAGGACCGGAAGCTCTTCAAGGAAGCCATGGAGGAGATCCACCAGCCCGTGGTGGAATCCGAGGCCGTGGAGAGCGAGGAAGCAGCCCTGGAAGCAGCGAAGCGCATCGGCTATCCGGTGATCGTCCGCCCGGCCTTCACCCTGGGGGGCGGGGGCGGCGGCACGGCCCACAACGCCGAGGAGATGCGCCTCATCGCCCACACCGGGCTGGAAGCTTCCCCCATCCGGCAAATCCTGGTGGAGCGCTCTATCGCCGGGTGGAAGGAGATCGAATTCGAAACCATGCGGGATTCTGCCGGCAACGTGATCGCCGTCTGCTCTATGGAAAACGTGGACCCCGTGGGGGTCCATACCGGGGACAGCGTGGTGGTAGCCCCCACCCTCACCCTGGCGGACCGGGAATACCAGATGCTCCGCTCCGCCTCCCTGGAGATCATTTCCCACCTGGGCATCGTGGGAGGCTGCAACGTGCAGCTTGCCCTGAACCCGAAGAGCTTCGAATACGCGGTGATCGAGGTCAACCCCCGCGTCTCCCGTTCCTCCGCCCTGGCCAGCAAGGCCACGGGCTATCCCATCGCCAAGATCACAGCGAAGATCGCTCTGGGCTACACCCTGGACGAGATCAAAAATGACATCACCGGCAAGACCTGCGCCTGCTTCGAGCCCACTCTGGATTACGTGGTGGTGAAATTCCCCAAGTGGCCCTTCGACAAATTTGCCGACGCAAGCCGCACCCTGGGGACCCAGATGAAGGCCACGGGGGAGG
>CAMZIY010000150.1 GCA_947307365.1 uncultured Clostridia bacterium | reverse complement strand
TCCTCCCTGCTCATCACCAACGACGTGGCCCTGATCACCTTCGTCCCCTTCGCCGGGGCGGTGCTGGTGCTGGCGCACCGTCCCGGGGACCTGAGCCGGGTGGTGGTGCTCCAGACTGCGGCCGCCAACCTGGGCAGCATGCTCACCCCCGTGGGGAACCCCCAGAATCTGTACCTCTATTCCCGGTACGGCTTCTCCATGGGGGAATTCCTCTCCATCACCTTCCCCGTCTGGTGCGTGTCTCTGGTCCTCTGTGCCGCCGGCTGCCTGCTGCTGCCGGGAGCGGCCCTGGAACGGGGACCGGCGCAGGCTCCCCCGGCCGTGGGAAAGAGCGTCTGGCTCCACGGGGGGCTCTTTCTCCTCTGCCTGCTGACGGTGCTGCGCATCCTCCCCTGGCCCTTCATGCTGGGAGGCGTGATCCTGGCGCTGCTGATCGCGGACCGGAAGCTGCTGGGAAAGGCGGATCTCTTCCTGCTCCTCACCTTTGCGGCCTTCTTCGTCTTTTCCGGGAACCTGGCCCGGATCCCCGCGGTGAGCGAAGCCCTGAAGAGCCTGATGCGGGGGCGGGAATACGGCGTTTCCCTCCTGGCCAGCCAGGTGATCAGCAACGTCCCCGCCGCCCTGCTCCTCTCCGGCTTCACGGAGGAGGGCCGGGAGTTGGTGCTGGGGGTGGATATCGGCGGCCTGGGCACCCCCATCGCCAGCCTGGCCAGCCTCATCAGTCTGAAGCTCTATTCCCGGACGGAGGGAGCGAAGCCCGGGCGCTTCCTGGGGGAGTTCCTGGTTGTGAATCTGGTGCTGCTGGGGCTGCTGACCCTGGCAAAGCTGCTGCTGAGATAGGAGCAAACCATGTGCGGAAGATTTCAGTTCACTGCCGACGATCCGGATGAGCGGATCGCGGCCATCCTGGATATCCTGGAGCGCACTTCTCCGGGAAAGTATACCCTGGGAGAAATCGGCCCCGGCCTGGCGGCTCCGGCCGTGATCGCCCGGGGAGAGCGGCTTTCCCCCGTCCCGGCGGTCTTCGGCTTCACCGGCCGGGAGGGCGGGAAGCTCCTGATCAACGCCCGGAGCGAGACCGCCGGGGAGAAGCCCACCTTTGCGGAGTGCCTCCGGTCCCGGCGCATCGTGCTGCCCGCCAGCGCCTTCTTTGAATGGAGCCGGGAGACCCGGGAGAAATACCGCTTCACCGTGCCGGGACTCCCCTTCTTTTATCTGGGGGGCCTGTACCGGCAGGAGGGGGAGGAGACCCGCTTCGTCATCCTCACCCGGGCGGCCAACGGAGATATGGCGCCGGTGCACCACCGGATGCCCCTGATCCTGGGGCCGGAAAGGGTGCGCCCCTGGCTCACCCGGGAGGCGGAAGCCCGGGCCCTGCTCACCGGGGAGGCTCCCCGGCTGGCCGGGGAGCGGGTATCCTAGAAAATACCCGTAGGGGCTTGCGTTTGCCATTCGTGCATAGTAAAATATATATTGGACTGGTATCCACGGTCCCCTGGAGGACGAAACATTGGAATACAAAAACGCGACCGGAAGGATTTACGATATTCAGGGTTACGCGGTGCACGACGGACCGGGCATCCGGACCACGGTGTTCACAAAGGGCTGCCCCCTGAGCTGCCTGTGGTGCCACAGCCCCGAATCCCAGGGCTTCGGCTTTGAGCTGGGCTGGCTGCCTCTGAAATGCCTGGGCATGGACCTGTGCGTGGAGGCCTGCAAAAAGGCCTGTCCCAAAGGCGCCATCTCAAGGGGAGAGCCCACCAAGCGCATGGGCACCGAGGAGCTGGTGGAGAAGGCGGAGCTGGACCGCACGAAGTGCGACGGCTGCCTGAAATGCACGGAGGTCTGCTTCACCAAGGCCCTGTACTCCGCCGGGTGGGACACCACGGTGGACGAGGTCTACGACCGGCTCATGAAGGACGTGCCTTTCTTTGAGAACGGAGGCGGGGTCACCGTTTCCGGCGGAGAGGCCATGAGCCAGTTCGAATTCACCCTGAACCTGCTGAAGCGGCTGAAGGACAGCGGCATCCATATCTGCCTGGATACCACGGGTTTCGCCCCGGGGGAAAAATTCCTGGAGATCCTCCCCTACGTGGACCTGTTCCTCTACGACATCAAGCATATGGATTCCAAGCGGCATAAGGCCCTCACCGGGGTCCCCAACGAGCTGATCCTGGACAATGCCCGGCTCCTGGCGAAAAACGGAGCGAAGATCCAGGTCCGCTACCCGGTCATCCCTAAGCTGAACGATTCCCGGGAGAACATGGAGGCCACGGCGGACTTCTGCGTGAGCCTGGGGGAGGCCCTCACCCTGGTGCAGCTCCTGCCCTACCATAAGTCCGGCCGGTCGAAGTACGATCGCCTGGGCAGGCCCTACCGCCTCACCAACGTGGAGCCGCCCCCGGAGAGCTTTATGGAAGAGGCCCTGAAGCTCTTTACCGCCCGGGGACTTCCGGCGCAGATACACTGAAGAAAGAGAAGCAAGAGCAAGAATGAAAATATAGCCGCGAAAGGAGCGCAACCATGGAGAACTTTGATTATCCCCTTTCCCCGCGCATCCAGGAGTTGAAGGAGAAGCGCAAACGCATCAACAAGGACATGCGTCTGGACTTTGAGCGCAACCGCATCATCACGGAGTACTATAAGACCCATATGAAGGAGTACCCCATCCTGAAGCGGGCGGGCTACCTGTACACCTGGCTCACCACCCGGGAGATCAACATCGACGACGACGATATCTTCCTGGGGGACAGCGGCCCCCACTGCCGCACCGTCCATTTCGACATCGAGCAGACCCCCAACGCCTGGATCACGGGCTGCTTCGGGGACACGGACGAGCGCTTCAAGGCCGCCTGGCAGGTGCCCGGCAGCGTCTGGGTCTCGGACGAGGACCGGGCCTGGATCCTGGAGGCTGCGGAATTCTGGAAGGACAACGACATCGCATCCACCGCCATGGGCCTCTTCCCGGAGGACTTCGTGGCCCGGCGCCGCACCATGGGCCGCGGCATGAGCGGCACCTTCCCCGGCCACTTCTGCCCCGGTTATGAGCGGGCGGTCATGGTTTCCTTCGGAGAATGCCGGAAGATCGCCCAGGAGAAGCTGGAGGCCATCCGGAAGAACACCACGGCGGAGAACGTGCGCAGCGAGCTCTTCTACCGGGCTTACATCAAGGTCTGCGACGGCATGATCCTCATGAGCAAGCGCTATGCCGAGGGCTGCCGGAAAAAGGCGGAGGAGACCGCCGACCCCGCCCGGAAGGCGGAACTGCTGAAGATGGCGGACAGCTGCGACTGGATCGTGGAGCATCCCGCCCGCACCCTGTGGGAGGGCATCCAGGCCCTGTTCTTCTACCAGTATCTGCTGGTGGCGGACGGCGTCCACTGGGCGGACAGCCCCGGACTCATCGACCGCTTCCTGGGCCCCCTGGCCGAGAAGGAGATCGCCGAGGGCACCCTCACCCGGGAACAGGCGCAGGAACTGTTCGACGCCTTCGTCCTGCACATCGGCGACCAGATCATCATGTTCCCCAAGCCCACCAACGACCGGCTCATTGAAGCCCACAAGAACGGCAAGTGCTTCTTCGACCTCCAGGGCGGGGCCCAGAACATCGCCGCGGGCAGCCTCATCACCATCGGCGGGCAGACGCCGGACGGCACCGCCGGGACCTACAACATTGCCACGGAGATGATCCTCCTGGGCTACTACCGCCTGCGGGTGGCGGAGCCCAGCCTGGCCCTGCGCATCAACCAGTACACCCCGGACCGGATCTGGGCCATCGCCATCGCCTGCAGCATCCGCTCCGGCGG
>CAMZIY010000149.1 GCA_947307365.1 uncultured Clostridia bacterium | reverse complement strand
GGAGGTGGCGGAGCTGGCGGACCAGGTCTACCGGGTGAAGGACGGGGCGCTGACCCCGGAAAGGTAGGCCTTGGGATCAAACCGGGCTTTCCCCTTATCCCTTTCTCTCTTTTCTGACGGCGCATGCCCCCGGTAGACCGGGGGCATGCGTCTGTTCATTGAAGCGGCGTATTCCCCGGTATCGCCCCGGGGTAGTAGTGGGCCAGGATCGTCCAGCAGTCCGCCCCATCCAGGGCCATTTGCCGGGCGCCGTACTGGCTCATGCCCACCCCGTGCCCGCTGCCCCGGGTCTGGAAGCGGATCTCCTCATCGCCGCAGGTCCAGGTGACGGCGGCGCTCCGCAGACCCAGCAGGAACCGGAGCTGGGTACCGGTGAGGGTCGTATCTCCCAGCTTCACCGTGAGCAGCCTGCCGCTTTCCGAATACACGGCTTCCGTCAGCCAGCTTTCCCCCGGCCCCGCCAGCTCGAGGCCGGGGTATTTTTCCGCCGCCGTCCGCCGAAGCTCCTCATAGGAGAGGGTCACGGCGCTGTAGAAATCCGGGACAGTTTCCGCCTTTTCCGGGCTGGATACGCTGCGGAGATAGGGGAGAGCCTCCAGCCACACGTTTTCGCTGGCCTCCGTACTGCCGGAGCTGCAGGCATGGAAGGCTGCAAAGATGGGCTCGCCGCCATAGAGGAGGATCTGACCGTCCGTAGCCGCCACCGCCGCCCGGACGGCGGCGGACCAGCGGTCGTATTCTGTCCCCCAGCGATTCCGGAGTTCCGCCTCGGAGAGCCAGGCCTTGCAGCATCCCGGATCCGAGCAGCAGGCCCCGTCCGGGTGGGGGGAATGACCCAGCTGCCGCCAGACCGTATCCGTGCGGGCGGCCACGGCCTGGGCCTTCAGGGCTTCGGCGGGGAAGGAGGCGGGCATCTCCGCCGCCACCACCCCGGGCAGATACTCCGCCATGCTCAGGTCCAGGGTCCCTTCCGGGGTGATGAGCTTCACCCGCCGTTCCCCGTCCGTGCCGGGGGAGAGATCCTCCTCCTGCTCGGGAAAAAACTCCGGTTCCGGAGCGGCCGTCTCTGCGGCGGCGGGGGAAGGCGCCGGGATCTCCGCCGCCGGGTCCGCAGGCAGGGGACGGAGACGGGCGAGAAGCAGGGCAAACAGGATCAGGGGCAGTATCGTGCAGGCCCCCAGGCGGAGACAGTCGCGCAGTTCCTTCATGAAACATCCTTCCTTTTTCCTGTCGTTTGTGCTATGATAATCCAGATGCAAAGTACCATTTTCGGGAAGGACGGTAGGGAAATGAAAAAATCGGGGATCGTCTTTGTCCTGGTCTCCCTGCTCCTGTCCGCGGCGGCCATGCTGCTGCGGAAGCTGGAGCTGCTGACGGTGCTGGACGCGGGAGGATTGGCGGTGTTCAAGCCGGTGACGGCGATACTCATCGTCCTCAGCGTTCTGGCGGCGGCCTTTTTCCTGCTCTTTGCCCGGCATGAGGCGGCTCAGGCGGAGAAGCCGGTTTCCTTTGCCTCCTTCCGCTCCCTGGGCGTTCCCGGGGTGGTTTTCGGGGCGGTGTGCCTGGTGATCCAGCTCATGGGCGCCTGGCTGCTTTTCCGGGAATGGAAGACCGGCGGCGGCACGCTGCTCCTGATCCTGGCCATCCTGGCCGGTCTGGCCGGCGCAGGCTGGCTCTGCCTTCGCCTGGAAGAGCGGCGGGGGAAGAGCATGGGGTCCCGCTTCCTGGCGGGCTGCCTGATCACGCTGTTCTACTGCCTCTGGCTCATCAGCTATTATCATGATAATGCGTCCGAGCCTTCTCTGATCCTGACGGTGTATGCGTTCCTGGCCCTGTGCGCCTGCTGCGTAGCGGGCTACAGCTATACCGGCGGCTGCGTCGAGCGGATGAAGCCCCGTTTCACCCTGTTCTTCTGCGGCCTGGCCTTGTATCTTTCCCTGGTGGCCATGGTCCGGCAGGAGACCGGCGCCTATCGGATCTTCTGGCTGGTCTCCGCCCTGCAGTTCTGCCATTGCGGTCTGGTGCTCCTGTCTCCCGGGGACCTGGCGAAGGTCCCGGAGGCCGCCGGCGGACCGGAGCCCGCCGAGCCGGAGGAAGCCCCTGAAACAGAAACGCCTGGGGAAGAAACGGAGCCCCCCGCCCCGGAGGGGGAGGAGGACTGAGGGATGCGCCTGTTTGCCGCCCTGCCGCTGGATGAGGCGGGGATCCGGGAGCTGGTCCGCTACCGCCGGGAGCTGGAGCGGATGGGGGTGAGGGGAAACTTTACCCGGCCGGAGAACCTGCATATCACCCTGGCCTTCCTGGGGGAACAGCCGGAGTGGGAGACTGCGGCGGAGGCGCTGGATACGGTGGAGATCGTCCCCGGCGTGCTGCGGCTGGACCGGCTGGACAGCTTCGGGAAGGGAGGCATCCTGGGCCTCTGCCCCTCGGAGGACGCGCCGGTCCGTTCCCTGGCCGCCGCCGCGGAAAAAGCCCTGCGCGCTGCGGGCTTCGACCTGGAGAAGCGGCGCTTCCGGGCCCATGTGACCCTGTGCCGGGAGCTGCAGGCGCCGAAAGGCTGCGTCCTGCCGCCGCCTCCCGCCGTGGAGGTCCCGGTGGAGGAGATCGTGCTGTATCTCTCCCATCGCCCCAAGGGGCGGCTCACCTATACGCCCCTGTGGCGTAAAAAAACAAGCGGTCAGGAGACGGATATTTCGTCGTTTTTCTCCGAATAAAGGAATTGCACAGCGATACAGACTATGTTAGAATCCAGTATAATTTGCAGGGTGTATGCCCGAGCTGATTGATGGAGGTTGAGCCAATGAACGAAAACAAGCGTCCGGAAACCATGCAGCGAATCACCACCCCGGCCCTGGCGGAGGCGTTCATCGCCGAGCAGCTGGAGGCGCTGCGGAAACAGATCGGCGGCAATAAGGTCCTGCTGGCCCTGTCCGGCGGCGTGGACTCCTCCGTGGTGGCCGCCCTGCTCATCAAGGCGGTGGGCAGTCAGCTCACCTGCGTGCATGTGAACCATGGCCTCCTGCGGAAGGGCGAGCCGGAGCAGGTCATCAAGGTCTTCCGGGAGGAGCTGGGCGCGAACCTCATCTATGTGGACGCGGTGGACCGCTTCCTGGATAAGCTGGCCGGCGTCGCCGATCCCGAGAAGAAGAGAAAGATCATCGGCAAGGAGTTCATCGACGTATTCGCCGAGGAAGCCCGGAAGCTGGACGGCATCCGTTTCCTGGCCCAGGGCACCATTTATCCCGATATCCTGGAGTCCGGCCCGGTGAAGAGCCACCATAACGTGGGCGGCCTGCCGGAGGATCTGAATTTTGAGCTGGTGGAGCCCGTGAAGTTCCTGTATAAGGACGAGGTCCGGGTAGTGGGCAAGGCCCTGGGCCTGCCGGATAATATGGTCTACCGTCAGCCCTTCCCCGGCCCCGGCCTGGGAGTCCGCTGCGTGGGCGCCATCACCCGGGACCGCCTGGAAGCCGTGCGGGAGAGCGACGCCATCCTGCGGGAGGAGTTCGCCCTGGCCGGTCTGGAGGGCAAGGTCTGGCAGTATTTCACCATCGTTCCGGATTTCAAGTCCACCGGCATCACGGATGGCCTGCGCACCTACGACTGGCCCGTGGTCATCCGTGCCGTGAACACCGTGGACGCCGTCACCGCCGAGGTGGCGGAGCTGCCCTTCTCCCTGGTGCAGAAGATCGTGAAGCGCATCACCGCCGAGGTGAAAGGTGTGAACCGCGTCCTGTGGGACGTGACGCCGAAGCCCAGCGGCACGATCGAGTGGGAGTGATACCGATTTGTCCCCTTACAACGCCCTTTAACGTCCGACTTACACTGAAGCTGGAGCCGCGG
>CAMZIY010000148.1 GCA_947307365.1 uncultured Clostridia bacterium | reverse complement strand
CGATGCCGTAGCCGTTGAAATCATAGAAATCCGCGGAATAGACCGCATGGCCCAGACCGTAGGCGGAGACGTCGGTGAAGATCACGATGTCCTTCCCCAGCTCGGCGCGGATCTCCCCAAGGCGGGCCTCCATGGCCGCTTCCTCGGCGTCGGTGAAGATGTCCGCCACATCCACCACCCGGGGGGCGTCGGGATCGTGGTATTTGACGAAATTCGCCGGGTCGTCGGGATACCAGGCGGGTTTCCCCTCGGTCCCGCCCCGGCCGTCCTGACCGGCGGGGGCCGCCGTCGGCTCCCCCGTCCCCTCCGCCGGATGGTCCGCCAGATAATTCTGGGTATGGCGGATCACCGCGTACATCACGCCGAACAGACCGTATTCCTCCCGGTAGCCGGGGGCGGAAAGGCAGATGAATGACCGATAGTCCGCATCCATGCGCGTTTCGGCGTTGCCGAAGCAGAGGATGACCACCTCCTCCGTGTCGGCGTTGTAGGCGGCCATGAAGCCGTCCCGGTTGTCGCCGTAACCGAAGGAGCAGTATTCATATTCGTCCCTGGCCCAGGATTCCAGGGAATCTTCCCCCAGGTCCTCCGCCCCGACGGCCAGGACGGCCAGGTCCACCCGGTATTCCCGGAGGATCTCGATGCAGTCTGCGTCCAGGCTGTCCATCTCTTCGTCGGTGAGGGTATTGGTATAGTCGATGATGCGGTAGTATTCCTCGGACCAGGGATCGTCCGCATAGACAGCCAGGGAAAGCAGGAGGATCAGGGCGCAGATAAGCGCCGGAACACGGATAAGTTTCTTCATGCCCCTCACCTCCCCAGCATGTACTTGACGAAGAAGATCAGCATCACGACGCCCAGGGCGATGCCCGCCCGGATGAGGAAATACTGCCAGGAGACCTTCTTGTCCGTGGGCACGCTGCCCACGATCTTGCCCGTCTGCCCATTCACCGCAAAGGAGTATTCGTTTTTCCTGTGGGTGAGCTTGAAGAGATAGACCGGGAACAGGAGATAGCGGGCCCGGAGATCGGCCTGGAGCTTCCCGCCCACGGCGCGCACGCCGCTGTATGAGCCGGAGACCTGGGACCGGGCAAGGGATAGGGCGGAATTATTCATGCGCTCCTTGGCCCGCTCCGCCACGTCGTCCTTCGCTTTGTCAAACCGGTCCGCCGTGAAGCCCGCCAGATACTGCATGTCGAAGGGCTTCACATCCTCCATGTGGAAGGGCTCCAGGCAGTCCATCAGCTCGTCCTCCACCTTGCCGCTGGCGTCCACCGGCAGGTCGCGGAAGTCCATGGACACGTCCCGGCCCACCAGATAGTGTTCCGTGTCGGTGATGATATAATCCCCGCTGCGGTGGGAGGATCTCTTTTCCCCGTGGAATTTCAGATTGCCGCTGATATGGCCGCTGAACACCCAGAAGGGCACATAGACGCCGGTCACTTTCTCCATGCGGCTGTCGTTGAAGAAATTCTTGGGCAGCAGCTTCTTATTCTTGTAGAAATCCTTCAGCACCTGGGGAAGCACCTTGGCGGTGATCTTGAAGGGGATCACCCCGTCGGGCCGGAGATTGCCGGATACCTTCTCCGTCAGCACGATGTTGTTGCCGCAGTAGGGGCAGGTCAGGGCCATCTCCTGGGAAGAGGCGATGACCTCCGCGCCGCAGGACACGCAGTTGTAGATGGGCAGCCCCTCCGCTCCCTCGGCGTGGGCATGGGCGGTGAGCTGGTCGAAATCATAGCCCTCCAGCGTTTCCTCCGGCTGCCCGGCTTCGCTCTGCTCCCCGATCTCATAGACGGTGCCGCAGTAATCGCAGACCAGCTTGCCCGATTCCGGGTCAAAGCGCAGCGGACCGCCGCAAGCGGCGCATTTTTGTTCATGCACCTGATCCAATTCCGTCCCCCCTTTTTGGTTATTTATTCGGTCTTTCCATTATAAACGATGGAGCCCTTTCCCGCAAGAGCTTCCTGAAAACGATAGCCCGGAGGACCAAAAGGCTCTCCGGGCAGGATTCACTGGTTTTCTTCGCCGGGGGCGGGCTCCGGCTGGGGACGCAGCAGGAAGCGCATCTCCACCGGGTTATGGTCGGAGTAGGCAAAGCCGGTGTCGATCACCCCGGCGGCCAGCACCTCCACATTTTCGCTGACCAGGAAGCCATCCACCGTCAGCACCATCTGCCCCGGATGATAGGGCCCGTCGGCATTGCGGCAGCTGGGCACCGGCCGGTCCTCGTCCAGAGGCGCCACCAGGGAGATATGATACCCGTCGAAGGTGCTCTCCGGGATGGGCTGGGCCCACACGGCGCCTTCGGTAGGCATGCCGAAAACGGCTGTGGAATCCCCCAGGATATCCTTGTTGAAATCGCCCCCGGCGACGCAGTAGTTATGCCGGGCATACTCCCCCTCCATGTCCGCCAGCAGCAGAAGAAGCTGCTCCGTGGCGATGGTGCCGTCGGAGGTATAGGCGGAAAGGTGGAAATCATAGAGCACCAGGTCCCGGCCTTCCCCCAGGGGGATGCGGGATTTGGCATAGCAGCGGTCCAGGTCCAGGAACTTCATGAAGCCCGCTTCCACGGGGAGCTCCAGCCGTTCACTGCTCCCGATGGGGAAGGAGGAAAAGGTCATGATGCCGGATCTGGAGGCTCCGTGGGGCTGGTAGAAGGGATAGAGGAGGAAGGGCGAATCATAGTTCTGGGCGAAGACATAGCCCTTTTCCGGCATCGCGGCGGTCATATAGGCCCGCTCATCCTCGTGGTAGCTGCGGGTGGCGTCGATGTCCACCTCCTGGATCAGGCAGAAGTCGGCATCCCGCCGGCGGAGGAGGTCCCCGATCTTCCCCAGGTTCGCGTCCAGCCGTTCCTTCGACCAGGCCCAGGAGCGCTCGCCCCCGTCCATGAAAAAGCCGAAGTCCGCCTCATAAGCGCCGAAGCCCACATTATAGGAAACGACGGTGTATTCCCGCCCCGTCTCCGGCTGTTCCGCGGGGACCGGCCCCTGCACCGCCAAGGGCTGATCCCCCAGGCGGTGATAGCGCAGCAGCACATAACCCACATAGCCGCCCGTCAGCAAAAGCAGGGCAGCCAGAAGGAGCAGCAGGATGCGGACGCCTTTTTTCAATCACAGTCCTCCTGTTTTCCCGGCCTCAGCCGCTGAAGCTCACCTCACCGAAGCTGGGAGAAACGATGGCGATATAGGTTTTTCCGGCCCGGACCGTCAGGTCCTCGCCGTCCTCCGTGAAGTAGTGGAAGGGCTCGTAGGTGCCCGCCTTGGACCAGGTGATGGGGATCACCTTCCCGTCCCGGGCGTACCAGCCGGTGCTTTCGGTCACCAGGTCCACCTTCAGCCGCCCGTAGGAGTCGTAGGTGCGGATGTCGGCAAAGAGGATGAACACGTTGCGGAACTGGGGCATTTCCCCGGTGAGGCCGTCCGCATAATCCGCGTTCAGCTGATAGCCGGTGTAGCAGCCGGTCTCGGAATGATAGACCAGCTTGGTGGTCTTTTTGTTGAAATTGATGTCGATGGTCGCGGCGTCCTCCCCCTCCAGGGGGTCCCAATCGTTGACGAAATAGAGGCCGCAGTCGTAGTCCTCCCCCACTTCCAGGGGGTATTTCATGAGCTCCGCCGCCTCCCAGAGCTTTTCGCCGCTGGTGAAGAGGGTGTGCTCCAGGGCATAGCCGGAGCTGCGCCGGTCCTGATCCCGCCAGAAGGGTTCGTTTTTATACCAGCCCCGCACCCCGTCCAGATTCTGGATGCCCAGGTTCCGGATGCGGTCATAGGCGTCCTCGCTGCCCCCGGCGTGGCAGAGCACGGCCCCGTAGGAGAAGCAGATGTCCTGATAATAGGGGCGCACGCTGCGGATGCTGCCCAGCTCCCCCGCGTCCCGGA
>CAMZIY010000147.1 GCA_947307365.1 uncultured Clostridia bacterium | reverse complement strand
CCACGAACTGCTCGCTCCTGCCGCAGTCGTGCCGCTCCATGAGGATGCCGTTCTCCGCCGCCAGGTCGCAGTGCTTTTTCTGGTAAGGCTTGAAGAACTCCCGGTACATCTCCACGCTGAAGAAGGGGGCCCGGAGCGCGGCGTCGTCGTCCATGATGGACATGACTTCCGGCTTGATCCAGCGGATCTGCTGCTTCAGCACCTCCAGGTAAAACTCCGAGACGTATTCCAGCAGGGCCTTGACCTCCTCCGGCTCCTCGTACAGGGCCAGCATGGCGTTCTCGAAGCCCATGAAGGAGATGAGGGTGAGGAAATAGTCCCCCCCGGAAACGGGGATGTACTTCTCGCTGCGGTCGATGTCCTTGATCCTGTCCGTATAGTATTTTTCCCAGTCCACCCCGCTGAGGTCGGGGGTGTGGATCACGTCCCGCCACTTGGTGATGTCCTCCAGGATGATGCAGCCGGGCTTGGGCATGGCGCCGTTCATCAGCTCCGGGCTGCCCACGTAGGTGACGCCGAGAGCGGTGACGATGGGCCCATTGGGGGCATAGACGGGGGTGAGCCAGTCCTCGGTGAAGCGGCCTGTACGGGGCTCGAACATGCTGGGTACGTATTCGGGGATCTCCCCACGGAGCAAGGTCAGATAGTTTTCCTTGGCGTTCATGACGCGTCCTCCTCTTGCACATTCTCTCTGCTGACAGTATAACCCGGCGTTCAAAGAATTGCAATATCTCGGCGGCGACGCCGCCCGGGCAAAACTTCGGGTTCCGGATCGGGGCCCCCTTGTCCTCCCGGGGCTTTTTGCTTATAATATCAGCATAGAGACAAAACAAAAGAACAGGAGGACAGCATCATGCCAAAGGAAAAGATCGTCATGGGGGAGAACGGCCAGCCCACCTTTGAGGGACTGAGTCAGTACTGCCCGCCCCGCTGCTTCGAGCTGACGGGCCGGGACCTGACCCTGTGCATGGACAGCGGCTATGACTATACCCTGCATTTCGACCGGGAGACCGTCACATGGGGAAAGGCGGGGGAGGAGCAGCGGACGGATGAATACGTCTGTCTCAAGGCGGAGGAAGACACCTATTTCATCAATGCGGAGATCCCCGGGGTCCAGCCCCGGCTGGGCCTCACCCTGATCCTGGACGACGAGAACGCCCTGGTCACCGTCATCGAAGGCCGGCAGGGGATGAACCCCAAGTTCCCCTACCTGGTGGAGATCCACGCCCATTTCGGGGCGGTGCAGCTCCCCGACCGCCCCCTGAACGAGAAGCGCCACGGCTACACCACGGACCTGGTGGGCCGGGCGATCCTGTGGACCTACTCGCCCAGCTTCCGGGTGGTGCACGTGTACTCCTCCGAGCGGTACTACAACGTCACCATGCCCATGCCGGACCACGAACCCACGCCGGAGGAGCGGGAGAGCGCCAAAGCCATGGGCGAGTCCTTCCGGGGCTACAAGGACCCCACGGAGCCCGCCCTGTACATCCGCATCAAGGAGGGGATCTATGTCTTCGCCTTTGCGGAGCAGAATCTGGAGAAGTTCACCGGCCCCACCACCCGGGGCAACAGTCTGGCCTTCCTCATGAATCTCCAGCGGATGTACGACGTGGGGCGTTCCTTCGGCACCAACGCCCAGCAGCTGCCGGAGAATTACTGCTTCGGGGCCTACGGGGAAGAGATCCCTTTTCCCGAGCGCTTCCGGAACATGAAGAGCGCCTATTACATGTGAGGGAAGCGCCATGAAGCCTGATTTTTCCGTGATCGAAAAGCTGGGGCTGGACCTTCCTCCCATCGGCCTGTACTACGACCTGTTCCGTCCGGAGGACATCCCGCCCCTGGAGATGGGGCTGGATAAGTCCCTGTGCGAGATCCTGCGATACGCCCAGGAGAAGGGGGAGCCCTTCTATTTCACCAAGGACCATCCGGAAAACTGCGTGGGGAAGATCATGGTGGGGATGGATTCCTTTCCCCCCTCGGCGGAGAGCGGCCAGATCGGCCCCCGCCTGGGGGTGTTCGACTCCGCCCGCTGCAACGCGCGGCTGTATTATTCCGTCAAGCGGCTGCCCTGCGGCTCCGTGAACTACGTGTCCTTCGTCCCCTGGCGGCATCTGAAAACCGTGCCGGACGTGCTGGTGTTCGTCGGCCCCGCGGCGAAGCTGGAGCCAGTGCTCCGGGCTTCCACCTACAGCACCGGGGAAGGGTACCATTCCGAATGCACCCCGGTGATGGGCTGCTCCTGGTTCATGGTGTACCCCTATATGACCGGAAAGATCAATTTCGTGGTCCCCGCCTTCGTCCACGGTCCCCACGGGCGGCAGCTCTGGCCCTCCGATACGGTGGTGGTCAGCGTGCCCTACCAGTGGGTGCCCACGGTGATCGGGAACCTGGGGGAGATGCCCCTGGACCTCCCGGGCCACGCGGGGAAGGAAGCCTACTACGCCGAATTCGGGGGAATTTTGAAGGACCTGGATGAAAAAATGAAGAACCCATAAAAACAAGCGGAGGCTGCAGACGCAGCCTCCGCTTTCAAATCTTCACGCGCCGCAGGCGCAATTCATTCTTCTATCCAGTGCCTTTCGTGGCTTTCCCACGTTCTTTCGCTGATGATATACCGGGGCCGGCGTTTCGTTTCCAGGTAGGTCTTGCCCACGTACTGGCCGATGACCCCCAGGCTCACGAGCTGGATGCCCCCCAGGAGACAGACCACGCAGATGGTAGAGGTCCAGCCTGCCACGGTGTTGCCCAGGATGGCCTCCACGATGGCCCAGACAGCGATGATCACCCCCAGGATGCTCACCCCGATCCCCAGGCCGGTGATGAGGGAGATGGGCTTGACGGAGAGGCTGGTGATCCCATTGAAGGCCAGGGCCAGCATCTTCTTCAGGGGATAATGGCTCTCCCCGGCCAGACGTTCCGCCCGGTCATAATACACGCTGCTGCTGGGGAAGCCCACCAGTGGGAACATGCCCCGGAGGAAGATATTCACTTCTTCATAATCCGCGAAATGGTTCAGCACCAGGCTGCTCACCAGCCGGTAGTCCGCGTGGTTGAACACCACCTCTGCCCCCATGGCGGCCAGGAGCTTATAGAAGGCCTCCGCCGTGAAGCGCTTGAACCAGGTGTCCGTATCCCGCTTGGCCCGGACCCCGTACACCACCTCGCTGCCGGCGAGGTAGGCGTCCACCATGGCGTCCATGGCGCCCACGTCGTCCTGGCCGTCGCAGTCGATGGAGATGGTGATGTCGCATTGATCCCGGGCTTCCATGAGACCTGCCAGCACCGCGTTCTGGTGGCCCCGGTTCCGGCTCTGGCTGATGCCCAGGAAGCGTTCGTCCTTCTCCGCCAGCTCCCGGATGATCTCCCAGGTCCGGTCCTTCGAGCCGTCGTTCACAAAGAGCACCCGGCTCCGGGGGCTGATCTTCCCGGCGTTTTCCAGATCCTCCAGCTTCTGCAGGAACATGGGCGCGGTGATGGGGAGCACCGCCTCTTCGTTATAGCAGGGGATCACGATCCACAGGATCGGCTTCGCTTCCATGGCGTCCGCCTCCGTCTCGTAGGGTGATATTTTTTTCATTATACCACTTTCGTCAATAGCCATCCCCAAAGGGCAAAACGTCCCCCGCAGAATCGTCTGCGGGGGACGTCAGGCTGTAGACAAAGCTTCTAACAGCCTCGCAGAGTTCGCGGCTCGCAAGCCGCGAATAGAAACAGAATCATTTTGGGGCGGAATTCATTTCTGCCCCAAAATACATCTATCGCCGCAAGTGTCGAAGTGTACGGCCGAGGCGCGCAGCGGCGATGCAATCCTTTTCAAATCGGAGCCCAACGAAGTGGGTCCGATTTGAGGGTGTCAAGCGGTTCAGAAGTTGTTCTCCGTCCGGGAGATCAGGTCGTTCTGGCAGTCCAGGGAGAGCTCGTTGAAGTAGGCGGAGTAGCCCGCGATGCGCACCACCAGGTCCCG
>CAMZIY010000146.1 GCA_947307365.1 uncultured Clostridia bacterium | reverse complement strand
TGGCTGTGGAGACCACGAAGATCGTGGGCGGCCTGCCCCTGTTCCAGAACGACGACGTGATCATCCCCGGTCTGATGCGGGAGAACGGCTATACCCTGGAGGACGCCAGGCAGTACGCCATCCTGGGCTGCCAGGAGATCGTGGGGCCCGGCATGGAGTATCCCTGCTCCAACGGCAACACGGCCCCCTATTCCAGCCTGAACTACGGCGTCGTCTTCGACATGGCCATCAACGACGGCAGCAACCCCTTCAACGGCGCCCAGAGCCGCCTGCACACCGGCTTCCTCTATGAGATGAACTCCATCGAGGAGGTCCGGGAGGCCATGAAGAAGATGGTGGATTATCTCATGACCCTCCAGGTCTCCATCGACAACTACACGGACCTTCTGCAGCAGTACCACGGCACGGAGGTCCTGATCTCCATCAGCATGGAGGGCTGCATGGAGTCCGGCAAGGACTGCACCTGGGGCGGCTGCAAGTACAACTCCTACGGCGGCACGGCCACGGGTCTGGCCACCATCGCCGACTCCCTGACCACCATCAAGTACATGTGTTTCGACAAAAAGCTGTGCACCACCCGGGAGCTTTACGACGCGGTGATGGCAAACTGGAAGGGCTACGAGGTCCTTCGCCAGCGGATCATCAACGAGGTCCCCCATTACGGAAACGGCGACCCCTACGCGGATATGGAAATGAAATGGATCGCCGATACGTATTACAACGCCTGCAAGCTTTGCTACAGCACCCGTACCACCAACTACAAGGCGGGCATGTACGGCGCTTCCGACCACGTCACCCAGGGCTACACCACCTGGGCCACGCCCGACGGCCGAAGAACGGGAGAGCCCATCGCCGACGCCGCGTCCCCGGTGCAGGGCCGGGATCAGCACGGTCCCACGGCGGTGTTCGAATCCTCTGTCTGCTATGACCACACCAAGTATATGGACGGCCTGGCGGTGAACCTGAAGATCCATCCCTCCGCCCTCAACGGACAGGACGGCGTCGACAAGCTGCGGGACATGACCTACGCCTACTTCGAGAACGGCGGCATGGAGGTGCAGTACAACGTGGTCTCCGTGGATGTGCTGCGGGCGGCCCAGAAGGAGCCGGAGGATTACAAGGATCTGATCGTGCGGATCGCGGGCTACAGCGCCTACTTTGTGGAGCTGAGCACGGACTGCCAGAACGATCTGATCTCCCGTACGGAGAACAACCTGTAAGGAGATACCAGCGCCGGGAACGATTCCGTTCCCGGCGCGGTTTGATTCAAGGAAGCGCGATTTCCTGCCGCAAGAAAAAGCCGACTGGGGGAATTGGCGCGGCAGACGTCGGATAACGCCTCCATTTGACATTTTTCTTTTCTATTTCTATAATACGGATATCAATATTCAATAAGGAGATGTTCCGAATGGATCTAGCTTCCATGCTGCAGACGATGCTCAGTTCAGACAGTATTGCCAAGATGGGCGAGAAGACCGGCACGAGCGCGGACGAGGTCAAATCCGTGCTGTTTTCCGCGCTGCCCGCCATGCTCAGCGGCGTACAGGGACAGGCCAACAACCAGGATACCGTCGCAGGCTTTGCCGGCGCGCTGGATGCCCATGCGAAGGATGACGTCAGCGACATTGCCGCATTCCTGTCCAACGTGGATCTGGAAGACGGCGGGAAGATCGTCAGCCATCTGCTGGGCGGGGACAAGGATGCGGCGACGACGGCAGCGGCGGAGAGAGCCGGTCTCAGCACAGCAGCCACCGGCAGCATTCTCGGCGCAGCGGCTCCTCTGCTCATGAGCCTCCTCGGTCAGCAGGCCACGCAGACCGTTCAGGCGCAGTCCCAGGCTCAGCAGCCCTCCTCTTCCGACGGAGGCTTGCTTGCCGGGCTCCTCGGCGGCGCGCAGCAGCAGGCGCCCGCCCAGTCTTCGGGCATTTTCGGGCTGCTGGGCAAACTGTTCGGCGGCGGCGCACAGCAGCAGAGCGCGGCCGCAATCCCATCGGCAGCATGATGGGCAGCATGCTCGGCGACGCTGATATCACCTCTCTGCTCTCCGGCCTCCTGGGCAAATAAGCTTCCGGGCTGTTTGCGGAAATCGGACATACCACCACAAAGCAGCGATTCTGAGCGATCATTCCCTCGAAGAGCCTTGAAAGGGATTTCAGGGCTCTTCCTCTTTTGCCACCCGGGTCCTGGGGATGAAAGGAAGCAACGAAGGGAGAAACAGGAGATATGGGAGAAGACAGAATGGATTTCCCGGCATTGGCTCCATGCGAGGATTATGATCCGGCATCCCTCCGCCGGGCGCTGGAGACCGTGATCCGGGATGCGGGCGGGCTGGACTGGGTGAAGCCCGGCATGCGCATCGGCGTGAAGCTGAACCTGTGTGCGGCCAAAAAGCCGGAGGCTGCGGCCACGACTCACCCCGCCGCAGCGGCGGAACTGACGAAGTTGCTCGTGGAACGGGGCGCGGAAGTGGTGCTGGGGGACAGCCCCGGCGGCCCCTTTGCAGCGCCGCTGATGCACCGCCTGTATGAGGCGACGGGCCTGCGGCTTTGTGAGGAGGCGGGGGGAAAGCTCAACGAAGATTTCGGCTATACCGAGGTGGAGTGTCCCGGAGGGAAGAGCCTCCGCAGCTTCGCCTGTGTGGACTGGCTCCGCTCCTGCGACGCGGTCGTCAACTTCTGCAAGCTCAAGTCCCACGGGATGATGGGTATGACTGCGGCGGTCAAAAACCTCTACGGGGTGATCCCCGGTACCCATAAGAGCGAGTATCACTACCGCTATGAGGACCCCATGCGCTTTGCGGATATGCTGGTGGATCTCAATGAATGCGTGAAGCCGCGTCTCTGCCTCTGCGACGCGGTGGAGATCATGGAGGGCAACGGCCCCACCATGGGCACTCCCCGCCATCTCGGACTGATGCTGGCCTGCCGGGATCCCTACAGGCTGGACCGGCTGTGCGCCGCCTTGCTGGGGGTGAAGGAGCGGGAGATCCCCTATCTGGAAGCGGCGAAACGCCGCGGCCTGTTGGCGGAGGAGGAGCCGGAGATCCTGGAAATGGCCGCGCCGTTTGCCCTTGCGGACTTTCAGCGTTCCGGGGCGACGGCTTCCTGGTTCGCCCGATCGGAGGACGACAAGGGGCTGCGGAAGATCGCCAAGCGCGGTATGTACGTCCTGTTTCGTTCCCATCCGACGCCGGGGCCGGACTGCGTCGGCTGCGGAAAGTGCGCCCGGGACTGTCCCGCCTCCGCCATCGTCATCCGGGGAGGCCGGGCCAGGATCCGCCGGAGCGCCTGTATCCGCTGCTTCTGCTGTCAGGAGTTCTGCCCCGCGGGAGCCATGAAGGTCCGGCGTTCTCTGGCAGCCAGGCTCACCGGACGGTAAGGCGTCCGGAAGGATCTGGCTTATTGAACAAAAAGAACACCCGTCCTCCCGGACGGATGTTCTTTTACGGATGAACGAATGATTCAGCGGGAAACGGTCATTTCACGAAGTCGTCGTAGAATTCGGCATAGACTTCCGGAAGGATGGCGGCCAGGTTCGTGAACTCCTTGATATTGTGGTGCAGGAGCGCCTTGACCGGAGCCAGGGTCGGGAACTTCATGCCGTCGGGCAGAGCCTTGACCATCTTCCCGTTCTCGCACTTATACCCGAAGAAGAAGCGGGTGCGGAGCTCGCAGCCGTTGGCGGTGGGACGGAAGAAATGGACCATGTTGCCTGCGGCGGAGCAGACGATGGTGCCGTCGAACTTCGCCAGCTTCTCTTTGCTGAAGCCGATATCCGCAGGATTGCAGAATTTGATCTTGAGAGGCTGCTTGCCCATATTGCAGTCTTCTTCGATGTCGTGGGTGGTATTCCACAGCCGCTCTCTCAGGGAGAGGGACTTGTCAAGGGCGATCTCCGGATTCATGGTCTGGCAGTAATAGTGCTGATCCCGGTTCCAGATCTTGTAGCGCATGGATTCGATGGGATGCCAGG
>CAMZIY010000145.1 GCA_947307365.1 uncultured Clostridia bacterium | reverse complement strand
TCCCATCGGCACCGTCATCGGCGCGGCCTTCCCCTTCATCGTGGCCGCCATCGGCTCCAAGCTGGGCTACAGCTACGCCTTCGGCTTTGTTGCCATCATGGCCATCATCTGCATCGTCTGCAACCGGCTGTTCAATCCCCGGGGCATCATCGCCTACGACAACAAGCTGCGTACCGCCGCCGGTCTGCCTCTGGACGACGAGCTGGAGCAGCGTCTCATCCGCGAAGGCCATACCAAATAAGACCCTCCCCAAGGGGGTACAATACCGCCGGGCCAATGGCCCGGCGGTATTCTCTTTGATCCGCTTATTTTGTCAGCACCGCGCCGAAATAGCGCAGCTCCGTGGGTTTGCCCGTATAAGGGATCCCCGCCTGCTTCGCCAGCTCGGAGACCAGGAAGCCGTAGCCCTCAATGGAGGGATACAGCTGCTCCGGAAAGCGGCAGGGGGCGTCGGGATAGGTGCATTCGTCGCAGCGGCTGCAACCCTCGTTGTTCAGCAGAAGGAAGTCGGCCGTTTCCGACCGGATATCCTCGCCCAGCTTGTCCACCCGCTCCTGGAAGTCGTCGTGGGCGTCCCCCATGCCTTCGATATCCAGGGAATCCTCCAACTCATACATCCGGGCAAAGAGGAAGAAACGGCTGTACCCTTCGCACTCCGCCCGGCACTTCTCCAGGCTCCCCACCGCAGGGGGGCAGGCCCAGGTGGCCCCGTAGCTCCGGCACTTGTTGGAAGCGCAGTAGGCCCGGCTCTCCTCCGCATACGCCAGCTTATCCATGGGGATCTCGGCAGCCTGGAAGCCATGCTCCGCCAGAAGGGCGGCGATCCTTTCTCTGTTCATCGGCAGCACCTCCCCGGCCAGACTGCGGGCTTCGGCCCCAGATTGCTGGCCGCCAGGACCCGGAAGATCCGGGCGGCGCAGAGGACCAGATCCTCCCGGGAAAGGGGATGATCCGTCTTCCCCGCCAGGGAGTCCAGGATATCCTGAATATCCGCCGGGTTTCCGGGCATGATCAGGTCGTTCCCCGCTCGGATGCACTGGGCGGGCACGGAGTCCACCCCCTCGGCCATTTCCATGCCGCTGTGGCCCGTTGTGCCCCAGTCCGTCATCACGAAGCCCCGGAAGCCCCAGTCGTTCCGCAGGACGCCGTTGAGCAGGTCCGCGTGGTTGGCGCTGTGGGTGCCGTTGATGCAGTTGTAGGAGGTCATGATGCTCATGGGCTGCGCCAGGCGGACGCAGAGCTCAAAGCCCCGGAGGTAGATCTCCCGCAGGGCCCGGACGGAGACCACGCTGTTCTCGTAGGACCGGTTGTCCTCCTGGTTGTTGCAGGCGTAGTGCTTGGGGGTGACGCCCACGCCGGGGGTCTCCTGTACGCCGATGGTCATGGCGGCGGCGGTGAGGCCGGCCACCAGGGGATCCTCGGAATAATACTCAAAGTTCCGGCCGCAGAGGGGATTCCTGTGGATGTTCATGCCCGGAGCCAGCCAGAGGGTGACACCGAACTTCTCCATCTCCTTCCCTACCAGGCGGCCCATATCCTTCACCAGCGCCGGATCCCAGCTCTGGGCCAGAAGTGTGGCGATGGGGATGGCGGTGGCGTACTGGTAATAATCCACCGCGCCGGTGGTATCCTCGTCCGCCGCATTTTCACCCATGAGGGCGGCGAAGCGGTTTTCCAGCTGCAGGACCTTCCCGCTCTTCAGCACCTGGAAATGGGGGGTGAGGCGCAGGCCCGCAGGGCCGTCCGCCAGGATCATGGGGGGGATCCCCGGGATATGGCTCCCGGTCTCCCCGGCGGCGCCGGGAACGTGGACGGAGGCGGAGCCTACCATGCTCTGGTTCCCGCCGGAACCCACCACCAGCCCCGTCAGGGCTTCGTCGGACTGCTGCGCCGCCCACTCCAGGGCGCTGCGGCGGCCCAAAGCCACGTCCTCCAGGGTGACCGGCGTTCCCTTGCCATCCGGGATGGCCTGCTTCACCGCTGCACAGCGGATGGAGGGGATCTTCTCCGCCTTCAGCTCCAGCACGGTAGCCACGGCCTTCTCCGCCTCTTCGCCGGGGAACTGCAGGGGGACGACCCCTTCCCCGGGGCGCAGCAGCTCCAGCTCCTCCTGCATGGCCATGCGGCGGCCCACCGTTTCCAGGACCGCCAGCTCGTCCAGCCGCAGAAGGGCGGCCACATGGCTGTCCCTGGAGTGGCGGCCCAGGCGGACGACGTAATCTCCGGGCTCCAGCACCCAGGCGCTTCTCGTTTCACAGAAGGAGGCCAGGTCCCGAAGGGAGCAGCGCAGCTCCAGCTCCTGGGATTCCCCGGGCTGCAGGAGCCGGGTCTTGCCGTAGGCGATGAGCATCTGCCTCGGCTTCACCAGGTGTCCCGCGGGCGGGGTGACATAGGCCTGGGCCACGAAGCGGCCGGGACGGCGGCCGGTATTCGCCACCCGCGCACGGAGTCGGAGCGTGGTGGGACCGGCTTCCGCTCCGGCGGAGGCCAGAGAAAAGTCCGTATAATCCAGGCCGTAGCCGAAGGGATAGGCCACGTCCTTCCCGAAGGTGTCGAAATAGCGGTAGCCCACGAAGATATCCTCCCCGTAGGGCTCCCGGTCCAGATCCCCGTCGTTCTTCCCGAAGGTGGCGGAGGAGGGATAATCTTCATAGCGCAGCGCCCAGGTATCCGTCAGCCGTCCGGAGGGAGGCGTCGCTCCCAGGATGGCGTCCGCCAGGGCGTCTCCGCCCCCGGCTCCGGCCTGGCTCATGTGGAGCAGGGCGTTGGGCTTCAGCTCCCGGAGGAAGGCGGTATCCAGCACGCCGCCCACGTTCAGCAGCACCACCAGCCGCCGGTAGTTCCGACGCAGGGTGCGGAGGTTCTCCTCCTCCCGGGGGCTCAGGAGATAATCCCCGGGGGCATTGTCCCGGTCCTTCCCCTCCCCGGAGTTCCGGCTGATGACGTACACCGCCAGATCACCGGTCTCCGCCGGGATCACCGGTTCCTCCGGCGCCCGGAATGGATGCTCAAAATAGATGATGATGGGGTTCTTTCCCCCCGCTTTCATGGCGGCGGCCAGCTCCTTTTCGTGGGCTTCCTCCGCGGCGGCCAGCTCCCGGTCCAGGGTATCCAGCCAGGGGGCGGTGGTGACGGTGAAGCCCGCCCGCAGAAGGCCCTGCTCCACGGTGACGGTCTCCCGGGCGTTCACGTCTCCGGAGCCGGTGCCGCCCCGGACCGTATGCCGGGCGCCCCGGCCGTAGAGAGCGACCTTTTCCGGACCCGCCAGGGGCAGGGTCCCGTCGTTCTCCAGCAGCACCATGCCCTGGGGGGCCAGCCGCCGGACCAGCGCCTTATGCTCCTCTTCCATCCGGCTCACCGCCGGATCCGTGGGGGCGAATATCTTGCTCATAACAGACCTCCCTTTGTACAGTTTTTCTGCCTCTCAGTATATACAAAAAACGGGTGCGCCGCAAGTGCGGCGCACCCAAAAAGGATCTGCTCATTCTGCCGGACGCGGTCCTCTGCCCGTGGCGGCCTTGGCCTGGTCCGTGATGCCCTTGCTGCGCCAGTTGCCCCAGATGTAGATAGGCAGGAGCACGCAGAGACCCAGGACCATACCGAAGCCGAAGCACTGGAACATGCCGAAATAGTGCTCCATCCCCACGCCGGCCTTCTCCGCCAGCTCCCGGGTAGCGTAGAGCCCCGCGTCCACCGCGGCCTGGCAGGCCCGGTTCAGGGGGAGGATAGCCAGGAGATAGCCCAGGGGAAGCCGGACGGCGGTGGTGACGACGCCCACCAGGGCGGAGGCGGTGGAGGCGCCGGCGCCCCGGAGGGCGCCGCCCAGCACATTCTGGATGGCCATGAACACATAGAAGAAGCAGAGGAACCGTAGGCCTCGCACGCCCATAGCCAAAGCTTCCTCATTCACGTTGAAAGCAGCCATGAGGTACTTCCCGAAGAAATACAGGATGAAGCCCAGAATGATGGAGAAGCATACCGCCATGATGCAGGTGGAACGGATGCCGTCGTTGGTGCGCTTGATGTTGCCCGCGCCGATATTCTGGCCCACGTAGGTGGTGATGGCGGCCTGGAGGCCCATCATGGGCATCATGG
>CAMZIY010000144.1 GCA_947307365.1 uncultured Clostridia bacterium | reverse complement strand
GTGGTCTTCGGCTGGAAGGGGATGGGCCAGATGATGTATACCGCCGTCTCCAACCGGGACTTTGCCACAGCCCAGTTCTGCTTCCTCCTGTCGGCGGTGTGCGTGGTGCTGAGCAACCTGCTGGGGGATATCGTCAACGCCGCCATCGATCCCCGGATCAGAAGGGAGGCGGGCGCGAATGACTAAGCTTCGGCAGAACAAGGCCATGCTGGCCGGAATCATCATTATCCTCTTCTTCGTCCTGGTAGCCCTGCTGGCGGACCTGATCTCCCCCTATGACCCCTCCACCCTGGGCGTCGCCTACCAGAAGCCCAGCCGGGAGCACCTTCTGGGCACCAACGACCTGGGGCAGGATATTTTCAGCGAAATGATCTACGGCGTGCGGGTCTCCCTTTTCCTGGGGATCTTCTCCGCCCTGATCGTCACCTTCGTCGGCTCGGTCCTCGCCCTGATCGCCGGGTATTACGGCGGCGCGGCGGACCGGATCGTCTGCGCCGTTACCGACATCGCCATGGCCGTTCCCTCCCTGCCCCTGACGCTGCTCCTGATCGCCTATCTGAAAAGCGGCGTGTTCAGCCTGGTGCTGGCCATCAGCATCACCGCCTGGACCGGCACCGCCCGGATCCTGCGCTCCCGGGTGCGGCAGATCTGCCGGCTGCCCTATATCCAGATCGAAAAGACCCTGGGGGTAAAGACGCCGGTGATCCTTTTCCGCCATGTGCTGCCCAATCTGAAAGACATCCTCCTGACCCGCATGGCCCTTTCGGTCTCCGGCGCCATGATGACGGAGTCGGGCCTGAGCTTTCTGGGCCTGGGGACCTACGGGCAGAAGAGCTGGGGCAACATCCTGCATTTTGCCTTTTTCCGGAACAGCATCCTCCGGGGCCAGGTCTGGTGGTATCTGCCGCCGATCATCTGCATCTGCATCGCGGTGATGGGCTTCATGCTCGTGGGGTACTACGGGCAGCAGAAAAAAGACTAGGAGGGCGGCTATGGACGATATGCGCGAAACCCTTCTGCGGGTGGAGGACCTCTCCGTCAGCTTTGAAGGGAAGAACTTTGTTCAGGCCGTGGAGCATGTCTCCCTGGAGGTGCATTCCGGGGATCGGCTCTGCATCATCGGGGAGACCGGCAGCGGAAAAAGCATCCTGCTGTTGGCCATCCTGCGGCTGCTGAGCCCCACGGCCAAGGTCACGGGGGGCGTATCCTACCGGGGCAGGGACCTGTTCGCCATGACGGAGAAGCAGCTGGACGCCATCCGGGGCGGCCGGATCTCCTATGTGCCCCAAGGCTCCGGAAACGGGATGAATCCCCTGCTGAAGGTGGGCTTCCAGGTGGCGGAGCCGATGATCGCCCACCGGGGAATGAAGCGAAAGGCGGCGGAGGAAAGGGCGGTGGAGCTGCTGAAGCGCTTCCACCTGGGCAGAGAGGAGACCATCGCCAGGCAGTATCCCTTCACCTACAGCGGCGGGATGCGGCAGCGGGCCCTGATCGCCATGGGCATCAGCGCCGGAGCGGAGCTGCTCTTTGCGGACGAGCCCACCAAGGGCCTGGACGAGACCCGAGTCCGGCTGACGGCGGAGGCCTTCAACGCCCTGGAGGGACAGACTCTGGTGTGCGTGACCCACGACCTGAGCTTTGCCCGCAGCGTCTCCAGCCGCGTCTGCGTCATGTACGCAGCCAACCAGGTGGAGGAGGCGGAGACAGAGGAGCTTTTCCGAAATCCGCTGCACCCCTACACCCGGGATATGCTGGCCGCCATGCCGGAAAACGGCCTCCGCTTCCGCCCGGGCTACGCCCCCGCCCACAACGACACGGGGACGGCGGGCTGCAAATACCGACTGCGCTGCGGCCGGTGCAGTGAAAAATGCAGGGAAACGCCCCCCCTATTCCGGATCGGCGGGCATCAGGTGAGGTGTTGGCAGTATGAATGAAGCGATCCTGGAGGCGTGCGGCCTCACCAAACGCTTCCGCAGCAAGGAGGAGGGGAAGCGGAGCTTCACCGCCGTGAAGAAGGCCTCCCTCTCCCTCTTCCCCGGGGAGACGCTGGGTCTCCTGGGGGAAAGCGGCAGCGGAAAATCCACCCTGGGGCAGATGCTGGTGGGACTGATCCGTCCCGACGAGGGGACCATCCTCTTCCGGGGACAGCCCCTCGCCTATCCCTTCAAGGGCGCCCCCCGGGAGAAGATCCAGATCCTGTTTCAGCATCCCGAGGTATCCTTCAATCCCCAGCTTACCCTGCGCCAGAGCCTTTCGGAGCCCTTCCGGATCCGGGGCCTCCCCCTCTCCGACGGGGTCCTGGCGGAGTGCATCAGCCGCTTCGGCCTTTACCCGGAGCATCTGGAGCGGAGGCCAGGCGCCCTCTCCGGCGGCGAGCTGCAGCGGGCCGCCCTGGCCCGCATCCTGGTCATGGAGCCGGAGGTCATCCTCCTGGATGAGCCCACCAGCATGCTGGATGTGATCACCCAGGCGCAGATCGTGGATTTCCTCCGGCGCTATCAGGAGGAACGGGGAACAAGCTATCTCTTCATCACCCACAGCACGAGCCTGGCCCGGCAGGTCTGCCATCGGATCGTGCGCATCCGTGCGGGAGAGCTGCAGGAAGAAGAAAAGGAGTTGGTCCCATGAAAAAGATCGCCATTCTCTCATGCCTGAATTCCAACAAGGTCTGCGCCGGCTGCGCCTGTCTCACCGCCTTCAACCGTCGCATCCGTTCCTTTGCCCCCTATGAGGGGGAGGAGCTGGAGCTGACCGCCTTCATGCGCTGCTCCAGCTGTGTCAAGGAGGGGGATCCCATGGAGGACCCCGGCTTCCGGGAGAAGCTGGACCGGCTGGTGCAGGAGGGCACCGAGATCCTGCATATCGGCATCTGCGCAGGGAAAACCGAGGAGGAGGGCTGCGCCGGCATGCGGAAAATGGTCTCGGCCTTCCGGGATAAGGGCGTTCAGGTCGTCTGGGGCACCCACGGGAAATAAGGGGGACCGGGGACGCATCCCCAAACGGCCGGAAAGGAACAAACCGGGGCGCGCTGCAGGTTTCTTCTGCAGCGCGCCCCAAAACACACGGCGCTTTATTCCTCCGGGAGCGCCCAATAGATGCTGGGCATGCTGGTGAGGTTCTTCCAGTCCTCCGCGTAAGGCGTGGGGAGGGTATCAAAGGGATCGGGGGTTTCGTTGCTGTCCCCATAGGCCGCGACCAGGCCGCAGTCCCGGGCACTGAAGCTGACCCCCACCTCCAGGAGCCGTTCGATATCCTGGAGCAGCAGGAGTCCGCCGCCCCCCTGGTCATGGTTCGGGGAGCGCCGGCACATGATCTCCTCCACGAAGCAGAACAGGTTGAGATTCTCCTTGATCCAGATATGGAAGCAGGGCTCCTCGAAGAGGGGATAAAAGGTCTCCCGCTGCCGGAAGGCTTCGATGGACCGCTCGGCCTCCTCCCGGTCTTTGGGATCCGGACTCTCCAGCAGGTATTTCATCCGGTTCCGCTGGGTCTCCACCGGCGTCAGCCCGTCCCCGGTGCTGGCGCGGATCGCCCTGGGGGAATGGTAGATATGCTGCAGGACGTGACCGGGGTTGTAATGCCAGAAGATGTGTCCGCCCACCATGCGGGCGCTCAAATGGTGCCGGATCTCCGGAAGGGAAAGGCCGGGCACATCGATAGCCCCGAAGTACGGGATGCTCCGGACCAGGTGGTCCAGATCCTTCTCGTAGCGCCACTCCAGAATAACCAGGGTGACCAGCCGCTGCGCCGTATCCAGGATCCAGTTATAGGCGAACCGGCCGTCCTCCTCCGGCAGCCGCAGATGGACGAGATAGGTGGTGTCGTCCCCCTTCAGGCACCGGTACTCGTCGGTCCTGGGCGGGTTTCCCTCCTCGCACCAGCGCAGGCGCTTTTCATCCGGGAAATCCAGGGAAAAAGCTTTTCCGTTATCCATGACCAGGCGGAAGGTTTTTCCCGCCAGCTCATAGCACAGGGGTCCTCTGTACTGACTCAGTCCGGGGAATTTGCGGTTGACTTTGCCCATAATGCCTCCTTTACGTTTTTCAAACAGATCGATTCATCTGACGGACGGGTTTTTCTCTGATTTTAGTCCGCTTCCGTCCGGGAAGTCAAGAGGG
>CAMZIY010000143.1 GCA_947307365.1 uncultured Clostridia bacterium | reverse complement strand
TGCAGATGATCTATCAGCACCCGGAAAAGGCGGTCAACCCCCGCTGGAAGCTGAAAAAGAGCGTGACGGAGTGTTGGGAGCCCGACGAAGCGCTGCTGAAGGAGCTGCGCATCAATAAGGACCTCTGGTACGGACGTTGGCCCAACGAGCTCTCCGGCGGCGAGCTCCAGCGCTTCTGCGTCGCCCGGGTCCTGGGTCCGAAGACGGAATTCATCATCGCCGACGAGATGAGCACCATGCTGGACGCCATCACCCAGGCGCAGATCTGGAACGTCCTGATCGATCAGGTGAAGCGCCGGAACCTGGGGCTGCTGGTCATCAGTCATAATATGGCTCTGGCGGACCGGCTCTGCACCCGCATCGTGAATCTGGAGGAGCTGAATCTGCAGTATCGGGACGGCTGAGCCCGCCGGCCCTGCTCACCGCTGAATGAACCAAAAACAGAAACAGGCCCCTGCCTTTGCGGCAGGGGCCCTTTGCGATGCGTCGGTCCGGATTACGCCTTCGGCTCGTAGGGGGTGCCGAAGTGCTCGTGGTTGAAGCGGTCGATCTCGTCGTCGATGAACTTGTCCGCCTGGGGATAGATGGTGCCCAGGGCGCCGTAGGTGATGCAGGGGATGAAGTGGCCTCCGGCTGCGTACTGGTCGCAGGCGCGGCGGACTTCGGTGCGGATCTCCTCCTCGGTGGAGTCCTCCCGGTCCACGATGGCGGCGTCGATGCCGCCCATAAGGGTCATGCGGCCGTTCAGGATCTTCTGGAGCTTGGGGATGTCGTTCTGGGGGAGGACGCCCTGCCATACGTCGATGTGCAGGTCCACCATGTCCTCGATGATGGGCTCGCAGAAGCTGTCGCAGTGGTGGATGATGACGACGCCGTTGTCATGCAGGTAATCGTAGGTCTTCTGGTAGTTCTTCTTGATGAACTGACGCCAGATATCCGGCTGCATGAACAGGTTCGTCTTGCTGCCCCAGTCGTCATGGGAGAGCATGGCGTCCGGATGCACATGGTCCACCATGAGCTTCATGCCGTTGTAGCGGTACTCGCCCACGGCGGCGCACAGATCCTCCATGGCTTCCTCTTCGGTCATGAGGTTGATGAAGGTGTCCTCGAAGCCCATGAGGAAGTGGAGCCGCTCGAACAGGCCGGTGGGGGCGAAGCACATGAGCAGGCCGTTCTTCCGGTCCGCCTGGGCGCAGCGCTCCAGGTAGGGCTCCCACAGCTCGTCCTGGGAGCAGTTGGCGATCAGATCCGGTACCTTGGTGAAGTTCCGCCAGCAGGTCACGTCCCGCACGACCTTGGTCTCCTCCGTCACATGGGGCATGGCGGCGATGACGTTCTTGGGCCATACGATGGTGGTGCCCCACAGGTCCTTATGGGGGGGCATGCCGGGGGAGCGGTTGCCGCGGACAAACACGTTCACCGGGTCGCCGGGCATGAAAATGGTGCCCTCATACTGCTTCAGCAGACGGTCAGGCTTGCCGTCCGGCTTGATGGTTTCCAGAAACAGTTCTCTAGCGTTCAGCATCCTCTTGATAGCCTCCTATTTTGGCCGGTTTCGGACACCGGCATATTTTTAAAAATATTATACCACACGAGTTTGATTTTGTCTCTATCAATTTTACATCTTTTCCCGACGCTTGACAGGGCTTCCGGCTGCGGGTATCCTGTTTTTATGGAGAAACACGGGGAGGAAACGGCGATGAACAAGACGGAGACCTTTATCGAGCTGTACAAGGAGCTGGAGGAACTGGCGGTGAGCCGCTACGGCTACCCCGCGGACGGACGGGCGGTGTACCAGCTGCAGCGGAGGCCGGAATTCAAGCGGATCCGGGAGGAGCTGGATTACTGCCGGGAGGTGCGGAACCTCCTGCAGCACCGGAAGCGGCTGGGGGGAGCCTACCCCGTGGAGCCCTCCGGGGCCATGCTGGACCTTCTGCGCTCCGTCATCGCCCGGGTGGAGGACGCCCCCAGGGCAAAGGATATCCAGGTGCCCTTCTCCCGGGTGATGTGCCGGACCATGGAGGATCCGGTGCGCCCCGCCATGCAGGAGATGGAGCGGAGAGGCTTTTCCCACGTCCCCATTCTGAAAAACGGCGTGGTGGAGGGGGTGTTCAGCGCCACCACCGTCTTCTCCTGCCTTCTGGACGGGGAGATCGCCGGCATCGGGGAGGAACTGCGCTTTGCCGACCTGCGGCCCTGGCTGGCGCCGGAGAAACACCGTTCCGAATCCTTCCGCTTCATCCGGGAGGACAAGCTGGTGGACGAGATCAGCGAGATGATCGAAAAGGCCCAGGCCGTGCACGACCGCATCGGCCTGCTGTTCACCACTGCCAACGGCAGACCGGAGGAACCCATCCGGGGGATCCTCACCGCCTGGGACGTGGCGGGGGTCAGATAAATCATGAATTGCACCCCTGCGGGGGCGCGTGAAATGTTCCCTCGGAACATGAATCGACGCTTCGCGTCGCGGATCGTGCTGCGCACATGGACCGCGCCCCGGCGGGGCGCGATCCGGTCAGGAGGTATTCCCATATGTTTTTCGATACCCATGCTCATTATGAGGACTCCCGTTTCGACGAGGACCGGGAGGCGCTGCTGGCCGGACTGCCCGGGAAGGGCGTGGGGCTGGTGGTGGACTGCGGTTCGGATATCCCCAGCTCCCTGGCCGCCCGGGACCTGGCCCAGCGGTATCCCCACGTGTATTTCGCCGCCGGGATCCATCCGGAGAGCGCCGGAGAATACGGGGAAGAGGATATATATAAGGTAGAGAAGCTCTGCCGGGAGGAGAAGGCGGCTGCGGTGGGGGAGATCGGCCTGGACTACTACTACGACGATGCCGCCCCCCGGGAGACGCAGATCCGCCTGCTGAAGGACCAGCTCCGCCTGGCCCTGGATCTGGACCTGCCCGTGGTGATCCACGACCGGGAGGCCCACGGGGACTGCCTGGAGACGGTGAAGGCCTTTCCCGGTCTCCGGGGGGTGTTCCACTGCTATTCCGGCAGCGCGGAGATGGCCGCCCAGCTGGTGAAGCGGGGCTGGATGTTCTCCTTCGGGGGTTCCATCACCTTTAAGAATAATAAGAAGGCCCCGGAGGTCATCGCCTCCCTCCCGGCGGACCGGATCATGCTGGAGACGGACTGCCCCTATCTGGCCCCGGTGCCCTTCCGGGGAAAACGGAACGATTCCTCCCTGCTGCCCTTCGTGTGTCAGGCCATGGCCCGGTTCCGGGGCGTCTCCCCGGAGGAGATCGAGGCGATGACCTGGGAGAATGGGAGAAGGTTTTTCGGCGTCTGAGGGGCGCCTTGTCCCGGCGGAAGGGCGCGATTCATTTCTTGTCCGTTCCTCCAGAAAAACTTTTCAAAAAAAGAAAAAATCATCTTGACATCCTTTCCGTCCTTTGGTACTATAACAAAGCTCTGCGCATGCAGGGCCGCTGTCTCTGTGCAGACGGCGCGCGATGAAGCGGGAGATTGCTCGGCGGGACCGAGGTAACTTCCGTGGAGTATGTCCGACGATCGGGCGGCTGGAATTGTCTGTGACCCAAAGCGGGTTGAAGCGCGTATATCGCCGCGCCCAGAGAGTCAAGCCGGTTTATGCCGGCTTCATTTACTGGAGCGGAGTGATACGCACGGCGGCGGGTATGAGACTTTTTCATCCGTACGGGACAGAAAAGAGTAACGTACGAAGGGAGAAAACAAACCACATGGCAGCCAACAAGAAAATGATCCGCATCCGTCTCAAGGCCTACGATCATCAGCTCATCGACCAGAGCGCCGAGAAGATCGTTGAGACCGCCAAGCGCACCGACGCGAAGGTCTCCGGTCCCATCCCCCTGCCCACCCGCAAGGAAGTCGTCACCATCCTGCGGGCCGTCCACAAGTATAAGGACAGCCGGGAGCAGTTCGAGCGCCGCACCCACAAGCGCCTGATCGACATCATCAACCCCTCCCAGAAGACCGTGGAGGCCCTGATGAGCCTGGAGCTGCCCGCGGGCGTCGAGATCGAGATCAAACTCTGAACCACACGCGCTACCCGGCCCGCCTCCGTTGCAGGCGGGCAGGTCAAGTTGGCAGGGACGATAATAAGGAATGAAGTCCCGTCAACCAATAACCGATAAGGAGGAAAAAGACCCATGAAGAAAGCCATCATCGGAAAGAAAGTGGGCATGACCCAGATTTTCGATGAAGCCGGCCACGCGATCCCCGTCACCG
>CAMZIY010000142.1 GCA_947307365.1 uncultured Clostridia bacterium | reverse complement strand
CCAGCAACATCTGGGACGTGGTGAACACCGGCGCCAAGACCACCGTGGACGTGCGCGAAGCCTACACCTTGGAGGAGAGCAAGTGCGCCCTCTGCGGCCAGTGCATCACCCATTGCCCCGTGGGCGCCCTGCATGAGCGGGACGATGTCCAGAAGGTGATGGACGCCATCCACGACCCCGGGAAGGTCACCGTGGTGCAGATCGCTCCCTCCATCCGCGCCGCCTGGGGCGAGCCCTTCGGCCTCAAGCCGGAGCAGGCCACCGTGGAGCGCCTGTGCGAGGCCCTGAAGATGATCGGCGCGGACTATGTGTTCGACACCAACTTCACCGCCGACCTCACCATCATGGAGGAGGGAACGGAGTTCCTGGAGCGGCTGAAGAACAAAGGCACGGCGAAGCTCCCCCTGTTCACCTCCTGCTGCCCCGGCTGGGTCCGCTTCCTGAAGGGCCATTATCCCGAGCTGCAGGACAACCTTTCCACCGCCAAGAGCCCCCAGCAGATGTTCGGCGCGGTGGCAAAGAGCTATTACGCGGAGATCCTGGGGAAGGATCCCAAGGATATTTTCTGCGTCTCCATCATGCCCTGCCTGGCCAAGAAGCACGAGTGCGCCATCCCGGTGATGAACGATGCCTGCGGCGACCCGGACGTGGATGTGGCCCTCACCACCCGTGAGGTGGACCGGCTCATCGCCAGCCACCACATCCTCCCCGGGGAGATCCCGGAGCGGGCGCTGGATATGCCTCTGGGCATCGGCTCCGGCGCGGGCAACATCTTCGGCGCCACCGGCGGCGTCATGGAGGCGGCCCTGCGTACCGCCGCCGCCATCGTGCTGGGCAAGAACCCTGATCCCGACGCCTTCAAGGACGTTCGGGGCATGGACGGCTGGAAGGAAGCTACCTACGACCTGGCGGGCACCCCTCTGCGGGTGGCCGTGGTGAACGGTCTGGGCAACGCGGACAAGCTCATCCAGGCCCTGAAACGGGGCGACGTGGACTACGACTTCGTGGAAGTCATGGCCTGCCCCGGCGGCTGCGTGGGCGGCGGCGGCCAGCCCATCCATGAGAAGCAGTTCTGCGCGCCCGCCCGGGCGGACTGGCTCTATGAGCAGGACCGGAACATGACCCTCCGGTTCAGCCACGAGAACCCCTCCATCACTGCCATCTACAAGGATTACCTGGGCAAGCCCCTCTCCGAGAAGAGCCACCACCTCCTGCACACCAACCACCACGGCTGGAAGATGCCGGGAGAGTAAACGCTTCGCGTTTCGACCGGGATCCGCTTCGCCGGGTCCCGGTCGATTTTGGCTTGCGCTCCGCTATCCGCACTCGCTTCGCTCGCACAGTCCGTTCCGAGAAAAGAATTATGCCGGAAATGGATTCCGGCAAAATTCCGATCTGTTCGCGCCTGCGGGCGCGAACTCTGCCGAGGACGATTCGGGCAATGACATCACCGGGGCCGGTCATCTGACCGGCCCCGGATCCTCTATTTGGTTTGGGTCACCCATACGTCCACCTCCGCCGGTTCCGGTGGTTCAAAAAGGCGGTCCAGCTTGGAAGCGAGTCCCTCGTCCACATAATAGTCCTGCGCGCTGCCCGACAGTATCGCCTGATTGCGCTCGTCGATCCGCTGCCGGCGGACCGCTTCGCCGATCTCCACATAGTGGATCTCGCAGGGAACGGCGTGAGCGGCGTAAAACGACCTGACGGCATCCCGCTCCGCTTTGGTCCACAGCCCCCAGTCCAGCACCGCGTCCAGACCCAGGGAGACCACCTCCAGGGACTTGCCCAGCAGCCAGGCCTTGACCTTTTCCAGGTATTCATCGTGCTTTTCCCCCGCATCCTGGCCGAAGAGGGCGAGCATCAGCTCGTCCGCGCTGAGGAGCACGGCGCCGCGCTCCGCGCAGAGCCGTTTCCCATAGGTGGTTTTGCCGCAGCCCAGCTTCCCGCAGGTGAGAATGACCTTAGCCATGATCCGCATCCTCCATGGTGAACCAGGAATAGAACACCTTGTGCCGGATGGTAAAACGCTCCGGGCAACTTTCCAGGAAGCGCCTGTGCGCCGCATCCCATTTCTCCAGAGTATCCGCATCCATGGAAGCCAGCGTTCCCCGGCAGGCGCACATCCTGCCGTGCCAGCTTTCCCGGGTGAAGGGAAGATCGGCATAAAAGCTCTCTGTCTGTCGGCCGGGGAACAGGTCGTCGTGGATATCCTGTAAGCCTGATGTGCCGGAGGACCAGTTCCGGTTCATCTCTTTGACCATCCGGTGGCTTTCCGCCGCAATGGGATCATCCAGGGTATAGGTCATATAGACCTTCAGAAACATCCCGCCGGGCTTCAGCAGACGCCGGATCTCCCCGCGCATCCGCTCCCGATCAAAATACCAGAAGCATTGGGCGGCGGTGATCACATCGAAGCCACCGTCCGGAAGACCGGTGGATTCCGCAGGGGCGACGAGATACCGGATCTTTCGCCCCTGTTCCGCCGCCTCCTTCCGGGCAAAAGCGATCTGCTCCGGGGAGATATCCACACCCGTGATGCTGACCCCCGGATGATCCAGGTTTTTCGGCAGGACGCCGGTCCCCGTACCCAGATCCAGCCACGACGTTCCCTCCGCCCCGATGCCCAGGGCCCGGAGCCGGGAATACAGCTCCTCCGGGTAGATATCCCGATATGCGGCGTAGGTTTCCGCCGTTTTTCCGAAGTCAAAGGCCTGCCCGTTATCTATGGCTTTTTGCTCCATTACAGCTCCTGGGAGGTCCTTTCGATCACCTCGTCCTGGATGGACTCCGGCAGGCGGGTGAAATAGGCGCTGTACCCCGCCACCCGGACCACCAGCTCGGGATGCTCCTCCGGCCGGACCTTGGCGTCCTCCATCTCCTCCCGGTCCACCACGTTGAACTGCACGTGCTTGCCCCCGTGGGTCAGGTAGGTCTTCACCATGCTGCTGAGCTTTTCCAGGTCGGCCCGGGTCTTCATGTTGGAGGGGTGGAACTTCATGTTCATCAGGGTCCCCTGATAGGGGTCCTGGTTCACCTCCATGGCGGAGAGGAACACCGCCAGCGGCCCGTGGGTATCCTGCCCGTGGTCCGGGGAAAGGGAGGCGTCCGCCAGGATCTCGCCGCCCTTCCGCCCGTCCGGCGTGGCCCCGGTGAGGGCGCCTCCCGGCTGATGGGCAGAGATGGAGATGGCGTTGGGCTTCAGGGTATCCCCGTAGGCGCAGGGGAGGGAGTGGCAGATATCCGCGTGGAGCTGATACACCTCCGCCACCATGTCGTCCACCTCTTTCACGGCGTTGCCGTACTTGGGCTGGTCCCGGAAATCCTGCCGCATGGCCTCGTAGCCCACCCAGTCCGCGTCCAAGGCCTCCAGGAGCTGGGCCATGGTATACTTCTTCTCGTCGAAAATGAGCTTCTTGATAGCGTAAAGGCCGTTGCCCGCGTTCACGCCTCCCACGGCCCCCAGCACGGCGCCGTTTTCGAAGGGGAAGCGGCGGGAGAACATATCCTTTCCGGATTTCACCCCGTCCCGCATGAGGGCGGAGCGGAACACGTCCGGGAACAGCTCCTTTTCCGCGATCATCTCCACGTTGATGCGCTCGTTGGCCATGGCCATGAGGTGCCGCACCTCCCGGTACACCGCGTCCTTGAATTCCTCAAAGGTCTTCATCTCCCGCACGTCCCCCACCTTCAGGCCGAAGTCCTCCTTCGTATACCGGCAGTAGCCGTTGTGCAGGGCGATATCCATGGCGTGGGGGATGATGAAGAAGATGGCCACCTGGGTGCGGGTCTCCGCCTGGATGTTCCCGTCCACGCAGCCCGTGGCGCAGTAATCCCGGGCGATCTCCACCGGGACCCGGTTCGCTTCACTCTGCCCGGCAAAGAAATTGATATAGGAATCGTCCCCCAGGAAGGCGGGCATCCCCAGGCCGGAGCGGACGCACTCCATGGCCTTTACCATCAGGTCCATGGGGGTATCCTTATGCACCCGGAGGGTGACGGTATGATGGGGCAGGTGGGTCTCCTGCGCCGCCTCCAGCAGGAGATAGCTCAGCTCGTTGGTGGCGTCGGATCCGTCCGCCTTCTGGCCGCCGATGGTCCAGTTGTACCACTTGGCCATGCCTGCGTTTTTCGCCCGGTTGGCCTTGCCGGAGACCCGGTTCAGTTTCATCACCTTGCAGCGCATGATCTCCAGCAGCTCCAGGACCTCCTCGTCCGAGA
>CAMZIY010000141.1 GCA_947307365.1 uncultured Clostridia bacterium | reverse complement strand
TGACCCCGTCGCCGATCTCCAGCACGGAGACGTCGAAGGTGCCGCCGCCCAGGTCATAGACCATGATCTTCTGGTCGTTTTCCTTGTCCAGCCCGTAAGCCAGAGCCGCCGCGGTGGGCTCGTTGATGATCCGCTTCACTTCCAGGCCCGCGATCTTGCCCGCGTCCTTGGTGGCCTGACGCTGACTGTCGCTGAAATACGCGGGAACGGTGATGACCGCCTCGGTCACGGGACCGCCCAGATAGCTCTCGGCGTCCGCCTTCAGCTTGGACAGGATCATGGCGCTGATCTCAGGTGGAGTATACTGTTTGTCGTCGATGGTTACTTTGTGGTTCGTGCCCATCTGCCGCTTGATGGAGCTGATGGTCCGATCCGGATTGGTGACGGCCTGGCGCTTTGCCACCTGGCCTACCATACGCTCGCCGGTCTTGGAGAAGGCCACCACGGAGGGGGTGGTCCTGTTGCCCTCGGCGTTGGCGATCACGACGGGTTCTCCGCCTTCCATGACCGCTACGCAGCTGTTGGTTGTACCTAAATCAATACCAATGATCTTTCCCATTGTAATGATCCTCCTTTTTATTCACTCTATCGTCAGTTTGCCACTTTGACCATGGCAAAACGAATGACCTTGCCATTCAGGGTGAAGCCCTTCTGGAATTCTTCCGCTACGACGTTTTCGCCCAGGCTTTCATCCTCCACGTGGATCACGGCGTTATGCAGAGCCGGGTCAAAGGTCTGACCCTCGGTCTGGATGACCTCCACTCCCAACTTGGCGAAGATACCCATGAGCTGGTCCATGATCATCTCCACGCCCTTGTAGAAGGCGCCGTCGCTGCATTCCGCTTTCAGCGCCCGCTCCAGATTGTCGTACACCGGCAGGAGCTGCAGAACGGTATCCGCCTTGGCGTCCGCGTAGACGGTTTCCCGCTCCTTCTGACTGCGCTTGCGGTAGTTATCATATTCCGCCGCCAGGCGAAGATATTTATCCTTCTCCGCGCTGAGGGCGGCGTCCCGCTCTTCCTTCAGCTGCTCCAGTTCCTTCTTCAGCTCCGCTTCCCGGCGGGCTGCCCTGGCGCCGCGGAAGCCTTTTTCCCTGCCGTGTTCCGGTCCAGTCGCTTCCGTTTCCGCCGCGGGTTCCTCCGCCGCTGCAGTCTGCTCTTCCGCGGTATCTTCCGCTTCAGCTTCAGGTTCCCGCAGTTCTTCGTCTTTCCGTTCGTCCATATCCCTGTCTCCTAACGACTTTCATCCTGATCATCCATCCGGCGCAGCTCCGGAAGCTGGGGAGGAGACGTGCCCTGGGAGATCTGCTGCATGCCTCCGGCGATATAGGAGAGGTAAGCCGCCACCTTCGCATAATCCATCCGGGTGGGTCCCACCACACCGATCACGCCCTGCATATTGTTCCCCAGAGGGTAGGTCGCCAGCACCACACCGCTGTCCTTCAGTTCCTCGGCAACGTTCTCCGGTCCGATCAGGATCTGAACGCCTTCCTGGCCCTGGGGCATCTCCAGCTGTTCCAGTTCCTTTCCCTCCGCCAGAAAATCCATGAGCTTGTGCGCTTTGTTCACATCCTGGTATTCCGGAAGGGTCAGCAGATTGGAGACACCGCTCAGCACCTTCTTCGAGCCGCCGGATTCCAGCGTGCTGATGGTGAAGCTGGCCAAGGCCGCCGCTGCGCCGATCTCGTCTCCCAGGGTGCGTTCCGCCGCCCGGATCATGGCGCTGTCGATCTCCTGGGCGGTGAGGTTCGTGAACCCGGCGTTGAACACCGTTCCCATCCGCTGGACCAGGTCCTTTTCAATGCCTCCGGGGAATTTCATCACCCGGTTGCAGGCGGTGCCGTCCTCCAGCAGGAGCACAGCGATCACGGTCTCCCCATCCACCTGGATGAGATCGTAACGCTGAACCGTTCTCCGCCCCACCTGGGTGGTCAGGGCGTATGCCGGATAGCTGGTGAGTTCGGAGACGACCTTGCCCGCGTCCGCCAGGAGGCTGTCCAGCTGGCTCATTTTCTGCTTCAGGGCCCGGTTGATCTCCTGGGTCTCTTCCAGACTCAGCCGATGCTCGTTCATCAGCTCGTTCACATAGATCCGGTAGCCCTGGGGTGAGGGAATGCGGCCCGCGGAGGTATGAGGCTGCTCCAAAAGGCCCATGGCGGTCAGATCGGCCATCTCATTGCGGATGGTGGCGCTGCTTAGATTCATCTCCGGGTCGGCGGCGATGGCCTTGCTGCCCACCGGTTCCGCCGTGGAGATGTACTGCTCCACGATGGCCTTCAGGATCCTGCGTTTCCGTTCGCTCAGTTCCATGCTTCCCGCCTCTGCGCCGTTTTGGCGCTCGTCCTTCCCGAGTGCTTAGCACTCTAACTTCCTGAGTGCTAAAGCAAATATAAACCTACCGGTCCTGCTTGTCAATAGCTATTTTTGAACGATTTGTAAATCCTTTCGCAGACCGCTTTTGGGCAAATCTTTCCCCATGCTCCACGTTCTCCGCGATTCCTGCGGGGTCCCTTGCAGCGCGTTCCCGGCTGTGGTACTATGCAGACAGGATCCTGCTTTTCGGGAGGTTTATCGTCAAATGGTAAAAGCCGTGCTTTTTGATCTGGATGGGACGCTGGTGGATACCAGCGAGGGCGTGGCAGAGTGCGTGAGCTATGCCGCCGTGAACCTGGGTTATCCCCTCCTGCCGCGTGAGGAACTGCTCACCTTCATCGGTCCGCCGCTGACCCTTTCCTTTCCCAGGCATTACGAAATGGATGAGGCGACCACCTGGGAGGCCATCCGGCTTTTCCGGGAGCACTACAATGCCGGAGCCATGTTCAAGGCCAAGCCCTACGACGGCATCCCCGAGCTTTGTCAGGCCCTGGAGCGCCGGGGCATATCCATGGCCGTCGCCACCAACAAGGTCGAGGCCCAGGCAAAGCGTCTTCTGGCCTACTTTGGCCTGGACCGCTGGTGCTCCCCCATCCGCGGCGCGGATCCCGAAGGCAGGCTGAAGAAGGCCGATCTCATCCGTCTCTGTGTGGAGGAGCTCCGACTCTCCCCGGATCAGGCGGTGCTTATAGGGGACACGGAATTTGACGCGGAAGGCGCCGAAGCTGCCGGCGTACCCTTTTTGGCCGTGACCTACGGCTTCGGCTTCCGCGGTCCGGAGGATACGGCCGGGCGTTCGTTTCTCGGCACGGCAGATTCCCCCATGGGGGCGGCGAAGATCCTCCTGGGAGAATGATCCCGGCGGAATGGGGCAAGTCCGCGATCGCTCAAAACAATGGGGATTGCATTTTCATTTTCACCTGTCTATAATGATGAATAGAAAAGCATATACAACTATACTGAAATAAAGGAGAGGTTAGCATGGGTCTGATTCAAGCTGCGCTGGGCGCCGCAGGCGGCGTTCTTGCAGATCAGTGGAAAGAGTATTTTTATTGTGAGGCTCTTCCGGAGAACGTTCTTCTGACCAAGGGCAAAAAGCGGGTATCCAGCCGTTCCAGCAATACGAAGGGCAGCGACAACATCATCTCCAACGGCTCCATCATCGCCGTGGCCGACGGCCAGTGCATGCTCATCGTGGAGCAGGGCAAAGTCGTGGATATCTGCGCGGAACCCGGTGAATTCGTCTATGATCTTTCCACCGAGCCCTCCATCTTCTACGGCAAGCTGAGCCAGAGCATCCCGGCGGTGCTGAAAGAGATCGGCAAGCGCTTCACCTTCGGCGGCGAAGCCCCCAAGGATCAGCGGGTCTACTACGTGAACACCAAGGAACTGGTGGGCAACAAGTACGGCACCCCCTCCCCGGTCCCCTTCCGTGTGGTGGACAAAAACATCGGTCTGGACGTGGATATCGCCATTCGCTGCTTCGGCGAATACAGCTACCAGATCACCAACCCCGTTCTGTTCTACACCAACGTCTGCGGCAACGTCTCGGACGAATATACCCGCGACCGGATCGACAGCCAGCTGAAGAGCGAACTGCTCACCGCCCTCCAGCCCGCTTTCGCCAAGATCAGCGACATGGGCATCCGGTATTCCTCTCTGCCCGGCCACACCCTGGAGATGGCCGATGCGCTGAATGAAGTCCTCTCCAAGAAGTGGGGCGAGCTCCGCGGCATCGAGGTCGCTTCCTTCGGCGTCAACAGCGTGAAGGCCTCCGAGGAAGACGAGCAGATGATCAAGGAGCTGCAGCGGAATGCCGCCCTGCGGGATCCCAACCTGGCCGCCGCCACTCTGGTGAACGCTCAGGCTCAGGCCATGCAGGACGCCGCGAAGAACACCGCCGGCGCGCCCATGGCGTTCATGGGCATGGGTATGGCTCAGAATGCCGGCGGGGTCAACGCCGCCTCCCTGTTCCAGATGGGCCAGCAGCAGGCTCCCGCCGCCCCCGCAGAGCCGGCGGCGCCGGCAGCGGCTCCCGCCGCCGGG
>CAMZIY010000140.1 GCA_947307365.1 uncultured Clostridia bacterium | reverse complement strand
ACCTGTTCGCCTTCTTCCGCTCCCTGGCGGAGCCGGAGAGGCAGGATTATATCGCCTGCGGCAGAATGGCCGCAGCCTACTGCCGGGAAAAAGGCTATCCCCTGCTGGACGTTTTCTCCGTCTCCGACGTGCCCCTGTATGCGGAGGCGGAAGCGCTGGCAGACCGGATCCTGGCCCTGTACTCCGGCGGCGGGATCGGCCGGGTCCTCTTCGTCTGGGGCGAAGGGGTGAACGCCCTGCGGCAGGAGCCCCGGCAGCTGGAGCTGCTGCCCGGGGAGGGCGGCGGCAAGGCCGGAGACATTCTGTGGATCCCGGATCAGAAGACTGCGACGGAGGGACTGGCGGAGTTCTGCCTCCGGGCGGAGATCTATTCCCTGCTGCTCCGGGGGGCGACGGGGGTACAGGGGGCCACCCTGGTGTCCATGCGCTCCGCCTACGACAACGGGACCAAATCCGCCGCATCCCTGGAGACGGCAATCAACCGCCAGCGCCAGACCCAGGTGACCTCCGGCGTCATCGAAACATCATCCGGCTACGGGCCGTGGAGGGAGGGATAAGCATGTCGTCGGGAACTAAGGGCCTTATCACCCGGATCATCGGTCCCGTGGTGGACGTGACCTTCCCTGATTCTGGGGAGACACCGGAGATCTTCAACGCTCTGGAGGTGGACACCGGCAACGGCAAGCTGGTGCTGGAGACCCTGCAGCAGCTGGGAGACGGCGTGGTCCGCTGCATCTCCATGCACGCCACGGACGGCCTTTCCCGGGGAATGTTCGCCATGGATACCGGGGAGTGCATAACCATCCCCGTGGGGGAAAAGACCCTGGGGCGGATGCTCAACGTCTCGGGGGACCCCATCGACTGGGGGGAGGACCTCTCCGACGTCGCCCGCAGTCCCATCCACCGGAACGCCCCGCCCTTTACGGAGATCGTCCCCGGAGGCGAGCTGCTGGAGACGGGGATCAAGGTCATCGACCTGATGACCCCCTATACCAAGGGCGGCAAGATCGGCCTCTTCGGCGGCGCGGGGGTGGGCAAGACCGTCCTCATCATGGAGCTCATCCGGAACATCGCCTTCGAGCACGACGGCTACTCCGTCTTCGCCGGGGTCGGGGAGCGTTCCCGGGAGGGGAACGATCTCTGGCAGGAGATGAAACAGTCCGGGGTGCTGAACAAGACCGCCCTGGTGTTCGGACAGATGAACGAGCCCGCCGGCGCCCGCCTCCGGGTCCCTCTCTCCGGCCTGACCCTGGCGGAGTATTTCCGGGATACCGCCAACAAGGATGTGCTTCTGTTTATCGACAATATGTTCCGCTTCACCCAGGCGGGCTCGGAGGTATCCGCCCTGCTGGGACGCATGCCCTCCGCCGTGGGCTATCAGCCCACCCTGGCCACGGAGATGGGCCAGCTCCAGGAGCGCATCGTCAGCACGGTGAACGGCTCCATCACCTCCGTCCAGGCCATCTACGTTCCGGCGGACGACCTGACGGACCCGGCTCCCGCCACCACCTTCTCCCATCTGGACGCCACCACCGTCCTTTCCCGCTCCATCGTGGAGCAGGGCATCTACCCCGCCGTCAGTCCCCTGGAATCCAGCTCCCGCATGCTCTCCCCGGAGATCGTGGGGGACCGGCACTATCAGGTCGCCCGGGAGGTGCAGCGCATCCTCCAGCGGTACAGCGAGCTGCACGATATCATCGCCATCCTGGGGATGGACGAGCTCTCCCCGGAGGATAAGCTCACGGTGCACCGGGCCCGGAAGATCCAGCGTTTCATGAGCCAGCCTTTCCATGTGGCGGAGGGCTTCACCGGCATTCCCGGCCGCTTCGTCCGGGTGGAGGATACCATCAAGGGCTTCGAGGCCATCCTGGGGGGAGACTGCGACGATCTGCCGGAGCAGGCCTTCCTGATGCACGGGACCATCGAAGAGGTGTTCGCCGCCGGGAAGGAACAGGGCTGATGGCGGAAAAGCTGCGCTTCCGCCTCCTCACCCCGGCGGGGGAGGTCTTCTCCTGCCTCTGCGACGCCGTGGATCTCACGTCGAAGGACGATGCCTCCGGCAGCGGCGGCGGCAGTCTGGGCGTCCTCCATGGCCATCTTCCAACCGTGGCCGCCCTGGAGGAGGGCGGCAGCTTGCGCTGCGTCACCGGGGGAAAAACCGTTTTCTCCTGCCGGGTCCGGGGGGGCTTTGCCCGCATCGGCCGGGAAGAGGTAGATGTGCTGACCCCGGAGGTCCGGGAGATCCGCCGGGTGGAGGGCTGAGGAGCGTGATCCCCTTTCCCGCAAAGGGTTTTCCGCAGCCTTTTCAGCCGGAAAACAAGGATCTGTGGGATAGCCGGGTTTGAATCGAAGGAGGAAATGAGCATGGATTACGTATGGTATGTTCTTTGCGCGTTGGCAGCATGGTTCATCGGCCTTTTGCTGGACGTGAATCTGAATTGGTCGCCGGTCGGACTCCTGTGCCTGCGGGTTATATTCCCGATTCTCGTCACCGGCATCTGGATCCTGAAAGAGATCAGGAACGGCAAAGAGGGTTGAGCTCCTCCCGGGAGTTATCCACAAAACCATCTACAATTGTTCCACATTTTGTCCACCTCAGTTCTGCTCGGTTCGGTTCCGCTCCCTTTGCGCCTTGTCTTTTCCCCCGGTCTGTGGTATTCTTTTCAATAAGATACAGAAATGCCTCTGAGGCCAACACTTCTGAGGCCAACGCAGCGCCTCGGAGGGGACACACCGAAACGACGCACCTCCTTCGGGGACCATACCGAAGGAGGTTTTTTGCATGAAATCGAAACGGGCTTTGAGTATTCTCCTGGCGCTGGTTTTCGTCCTGACCCTGCTGCCTGCGGTCAGCGCCCCTGCGCTGGCTGCGACTGAGATCGCCTCCGTCTCCATTACGCTGGACGCGCCCGCCAAGGGCGCGCGTCCGGATTATACGGCGGTGTTCCCCAGCGGCGCCCATTATTATTCCGACGCATACAATGAGAGGGACTTCCGCAACGATATTCTCTGGGAAGATGTGACGAACGGCACGGAAGATGTGGATCCGGACAGCGGCGTATTCCTGGCCGGGCACGTGTACAAGGTCTGGATCTATCTGACAGCGGAGGACGGCTATGAATTCTCGAGCAGCGCTACCGCCACGGTGAACGGGCAGACCGTGCAGGCGAGGATGAGCAGCAGCCAACTCATGGTCGAATACACCTTCCCGCTGCTGCCGGAAGAAGGGATCGTTGCCAGCGGCAGTTTAGATAACGGCGTCTTTTGGAAACTGGATAATCAGGGCACGCTGACCTATTTCGGAAGCGGCGAGGTGAACGCCTCTCTTACCAGAGCGGAAATGAATTATCGTTCTCTCGAAGACGTCATCATTGAGGGGGGCATCACGAAATATGATGTGATATATGATGATAACGATTATGATATTCCCAAAAGCATAACGGCCAAAGGTCACCTGACTGACTTTGACGTGGAATCGGAGTATCATTATGGTTATCATACTGGTTCAAGCAGGCTGAGCAATATTTACTTTCAGGGTGCTGCGCCGGATTCGATCAGGTATTCCAGCCGCGTAGAGGTCACGATCTGGTATGATCCGGATATGTCTGGTTGGACACAGGAGCTGATCGACCAGTTATCGCAGGATCCGAATATTACGGTGAAGGCTACGGGTTCTCCCGTCATCACCAGCTATGGAGATGAAGGTTATGGAGAAGGCTCGCCTGCGGTCGTTTTCTCTGTCGCGGCGGAAGGCAAAGGGACGCTCTCCTATCAGTGGTTTACCCGAGATTACGGATCTTCCATATGGAATGAGGTTACCGCAGCTTCCGGGAAAACCGCCGACTATACCTTCACCCCCTCCCGGGAGCTTGAGCTCTACTGTCGGGTATCGAACCACCTCGGATCGGTGGACAGCCCGGTGATGTACCTGAGAAATGTGATCCTGTCCCAGCCGGCAGATCAGACAGTTAACGCGGGGGAAGAAGTCAGCTTCAGCGTTCAAGCCGGGGGGGTGAATGGTATCACTTATCGATGGTACTATCTGGAACCCGGTTCCTCCGAATGGGTCGAGGTAAGCGAAAACGGCTCTTCCAATACCTATACTTTTACCGCGTACGGGCGGTTCAACGGACGGCAGTACAGATGCCGGGTTTACGGCAGCACCGTCGACTCCTCCGGATACTGGCATTCGTATCCTGCCTACAGCCGCGCCGCAACTTTGACCGTCATATCCGCTTCCGCCCCCGCCATCACCACCCAGCCCAAGGCCCGGACCGTGGCCGAGGGGGAAAAGGCCACCTTCAAGGTGGTGGCTTCGGGAGACGATCTGACTTACCAGTGGCAGTATTCCAAGAACGGCACCACCTGGACGGACAAGGCGGGGGCCACCTCCGCTTCCTATACCGTCACCGCCAAGGC
>CAMZIY010000139.1 GCA_947307365.1 uncultured Clostridia bacterium | reverse complement strand
GTTCATCTGGGCGGCCCGGCGCTCGTTGTCGGAGATGCGGGCGGAGGAGGAGTAGGGCCAGTGGCCCACGGTCTCGTACCGGGTGTTCTCGCCGTTGTGGTTGATCTCAAAGGAGGCGTGGCAGGCGTACTGCTTGCACATGTCCGCGTACCAGGTCATGGGAAGCACGCCGTTGGGGTTGGCGAGGTTCAGCTGGAAGGCTTCGTCCTTGCACTCGGTGATGTCGATGGAGCAGTTGCCCACGTACAGGGTGCAGACGCCGCCCCGGGCGAACATACGGAACCAGTCCACGAAATCATGAGTGACGAGACCGTCCGCGCTGGCGAGGTTGGGAGAGGGGGGGGCCAGGGTGATGCGGTTTTTGAAGTCGATCCCCCGGATGCGGATGGGTGCAAAAACGTGAGAGTATCTGGAGCCCATGGTGATCATCCTTTCCTTTATTCGTTCTGTCTAATTACTTCCATGAATTAATATGGTGTGTACCATACATTGTACAGGATTTATCCCGAAAGTACAAGTGTTAATCTGCATTTCCGGGAAGAAGGGGGATATCTCCCAGATTTACGGATTTTTCCAGCCGGATACGGTCGAAGCGCTTATATTCCCTGCCGGGGGCGTGGACCACCAGGTCGTAAATACCCATGGGCAGATCCCGGAACCAGAAGTCCCCGAATTCGTCGCTGACGGCCTCCCAGGTCTTGCCCCCGTTGGTGAGGAGGCAGCGGGCGCCGATGATGACCTCCTTCTCCGCCGGATCGTACAGGGTGCCGCCGATAAAGCGGCCGGGGATGTTGCGGTAATAGATCCGGGGGAAGCAGCCCGACTCAGGCTGCAGGACTTCCGCTCCCAGAAGGTCGTCCTTCAGCTCTTCCTCCTCCCCGAAGCGGATGGCCTCCGTGGGGCAGGCCTCCACGCACCGGGGCATTTTTGCCCCGTGGTCCAGCAGATGGGCGCAGCCGGTGCACTTCTGGGCGATGTTCAGTTCCGCGTTCATGAAGATGGCCCCGTAGGGGCAGGCGGCCTTGCAGGCGCCGCAGCCGGTGCAGGCTTCGGGGTCGATGAGCACCAGCCCGTCCTCCCGCCGCCGGATGGCCTCCGCAGGGCAGGCCCTGATGCATTCGGCGGAGCGGCAGTGATTGCAGAGCCTGGGGATATAATGGATTTTCACCTTGGGCAGGGTGCCCTCCACCTTTTCCTCCACCCGGATCCAGAACTGGCCGATCCGGGGCTGGGGGGCTGCATAGGGCTTCCAGTCGTTTCCCACATGCTCGTCCTTGCAGGCCAGCTGGCAGTTGTAGCAGCCGCTGCACTTGGATATATCGATCACAAAGGCCTTTGCCATTTTCCGCTCCTTCCCCCGTCCCGGAGGGGACAGTTTGTTCTGTTATTATACACCGGATCCCCCGGCGTTGCAATGAAAAGCGGTCGGGGACGCGCCTGCCCCTGCGCCGGGCTCAGGTGCCCCGGGGCGTCCCGGAGGCAAAGGGCTTTTTTGCGAGATAGAGAACGTAGGTGTCCTCAAACACCACTTTTCCGCCGTTTTCCGCCACCGCGTTTCTGAGTCCGTCAAAGAAGGGAGTTCTGTACGGCTCCGGGATCACGATATGGTCGCAGTGGGTCCCGCAGAAGGAGACGTACTCCTCCGGATCCATCTCCCGTCTGCCGTAAAAATCCCGCCTTTCGAAATCCGTGTAGCCGTAGTCCGGAGCCCGATCATACCGGAAGCCGCCGTGGGGATAGGGGGTCTCCGGCTTGAAATACCGATCATAGATCTTCTGGATCTCGGCATAGAGCTCTTCGTTCGGCGTTTTGTAATCTCCTTTGGTCAGCATCATGGCCAGAACGCCCCCGGGCTGCAGAAGTGCGAAGGTCTTGGAAAAGGCGACCTCCTCCGGGATCCACTGGATCGTTGCCGCCGAATAGATCAGGTCGAATCTGCGGTCTCCGAAATCATGGGTGATGAAATCGTCGTTCACGATGTGGAAATTGGGGAACCGTCCGTATTTTTCCTTCATCTTGGCAAAAAGGTGTTCTCCCAGCTCGATGGCATGATAATCGCACCCGGTTTCCAGGATCGGATCCGACGCCTGTCCGGTCCCGGGGCCGATCTCCAGAACGGTTTTGCCCGGACCGATCCCCGCGTATCCGATCAGGGATTTGAATAATTCCGGACTGTATCGCGGTCTGAACCGGTCGAACTGTTCGGGGATCGTATCAAATACTTTCCGGAGCTCCATTCCTGTTCTTTCATCTCCCTTTTAACGCTTGTTCAGCCCTCCAGCAGATAATAAACGGGCAGCAGATCCGCCGCGGGGGCTTCGGTCAGGAGCCAGCTCTCCTGCCGGGGGAATTCGTCCGTGGACAGGGTAGGGGTCCGCTTCATTCCCAGGATGGACCGGAAACTGTCTTCCGGAAGCTGGATCAAAGCCAGCTCATCCCCGGCCGTGCGGTACAGCAGGATCTTCTCCCCGCGGGGGAAGGTCATGGCCAGTCCCAGGTCCGCCGTGGGAACGCCGCCCTCCGGCAGCGCCTCCGGATCGGCGTCGGGCAGAGCCGTCCCCTGGACGGGATGGGCGGACTGGAAGCTGCAGAGGTACACCGGCCGCCAGTCTTCCGGCTCCTCTCCGGTCCAGCCCAGGTCGGAGAGGGAGAGGGGCCGGCCGTCCAGCTGAAAGCCTCCGGGCACCGGGACCAGCTTCCCGGTGTGGAACAGATCCCGCAGCGTCTCCAGAGCGGTCTCATATTTTCGCTGTCCCGCCGCCAGCTGCTCCAGCGCCGCGGCACGGCCTGCGGCGACCTCCTCCGGGTCCGGGAGATATCCCGCCGGGATGCCCGCCGTGTATTCCTCCAGCAGCTGGGCTACCCCCTCTTCCCCCACAGCCAGATAGGAGGTGAGGAACTCCCGGGCGGTCCCTTCGGCGACAGCCTTTTGGAAGGCTGCCGTGAAGCCGGGGCCCAGGGCCGCTTCGGTTGCGGGAGGAAGATCTTCGACGCCGTAGAGGGCAAGTCCCCGGGAGATGCGCATGACGCTCAGATCCAGAAGATCCGGGAGCATGGAGGGCACGGTGACGCTGAGCAGGACCTCATCCTGCCCCGCCCGGAGAGTCACTCCCTCCGCGCCGTATTCTCCGGGGCTGATCACATAGGACCGCACCAGGTCCCGCTGCCCCAGCCGCTGGGCCAGCTTTTCCGCGGAGACGCGGAGCAGGGGGCCGATATACACCGATTCCGGGGTGATCCGCAGCCCATCCCCCTCTTCCTCCAGAGCGCACCGCAGCTGCAGAGGCAGATGCAGGAAACCCAGGGCCCGCAGGCGCATGTTCACCCGGGCCTCCTCCGGCTGCAGGGAGAAGCCCAGCTCCTCCAGCTCCGGCTTTACCAGACCCGCAGGGGCGTATTTGGACAGGAGCTCCTCCGGGGGGCAGTATTCCAGCAGCAGGGAATACAGGTCCGCCTTGTCCAGGCGCACCGTCAGCTCTCCCGCATCGGTGAAGTCCGCATAGTCGAAAGGGTATTCGTTCTCCGCCGCCAGAGTCCTGTAATCGTCCCAGGGGAAGGCGGCAAACTGCAGATAGATCCAGGGCAGAGCCAGGATCACCAGGATCAGCAGGATGAGAACGAGGGCAAGAAGGGGACGGCCGCCCCGTTTTTGTACGGACATGGCATTTACCTCAAAAGAGAATCCCGGCGCGCTGCACCGAAAGGAGGCAGCGCGCCGACGAATCGATCGGTCATCAAAAACGAGCCAAAGCGTTAAGCTCTGGCTCATTATCTCATGGGAGCGGGTATTTGTCAATCAAGCGGGCTCATGATCTGTGCCGCTTTCAGTGTGTGCCCCGGACGATGCGGACCCCCCGTTCCTCCAGGTAGGCGGCAGCCTCCGTGATGGTGCGGCATTCCTTTTTCTCTTCCCCGTGGCGGGTACAGACCCCCAAATGGCAGACCTCCGACCCTTCGGATACGATCCGGTCCAGCTTCTCCCGGAAGCCCTCGTCGATCCCCTTGCCGCAGCCGTTGCACCGGGCCATGGCAACCAGTTCCAGAGGGATATCCCCGTATTCCGCAAAGTGCTTTGTACGGCTGTTGAACGCCCGGAGGCAGCCTGCCCCGGTGCAGACCTGATTTGCATTCAGACAATTGAGCATGGCGATCTTCATCCTGTGACCTCCCTGTTTATGATAATGTGGAAAAAAAGGTAACGTTGAGCTTGCCGCTCACCGGGTGACGGGAGACGGAGCAGTCCACCTCGTAGACATCCCGGATGAGCTGTTCGGTGATGACCTCCTCCGTATTGCCGTGGGCGACGATGCGCCCGTCCTTGAGCACGTAGACGTAGGAGCAGTACATCAGGGTGAGATTCAGGTCGTGGAGCGCCGCCAGGACCCCCACGCCCATGGACTTCACCACGTCCATGATCTGGATCTGATA
>CAMZIY010000138.1 GCA_947307365.1 uncultured Clostridia bacterium | reverse complement strand
AATTTACAAGGTACAGACGCACGCCGCTCAGCGGCGAGCTTGACAACTATAACATTGCCGTTTCCCGTTGTCAATACCTTTTTTCCCACATTTTCAGCTTTTTTGTGCAAATCTTCGTCAAAAGGAGCAGGGGCGCGCCCAGAAAGGCGATCGCCAGGTTCACCGCCGGTACGACTTGTTCCGACAATCGGGTCAGAGTCCGTCCGTCCCGCGCGATCAGGAAGCTGAGCGCCAGCATGGCCGCGGCGCACAGGAGAACGCAGCGGGATCGTTTCCCGGGAAATACGCAGCGCAGGGCTTCCGCTGCCGCCACAAGATCCAGAGTGACGCTGACGAAGTCCGTCATCAGCCATACGGTCACCACCAGGGGCTCGATGCGCTGGATCACGTGGAAGACGCTCAGGTTTTTGACCATCACAAAAAAGGGATAGGGCAGCCGTGCCGTGAGTTCCGGTCCCAGGACGCCCAGGGTGCAGACCAGGAGCAGCGCCGCTCCCAGCACGGCGGCGAACATCCCCCTCAGTCCCCGGGCAAGGGCGCGGTCGTCCTCCCTCACATAGCCCCGAAGAAAGGCAAAATACACCCAGGGGCTCAGGACGTCCGCAGCGGGCAGGACAGACAGCACAAGCTTTCCCGGTTCCCGCAGACGAAGCGGCCAGAGGCAGGCGATCTTCACGCTGGGAAGGGCAAGAAGGCAGATCAGCAGCAGCACTCCCGCAAACAGGAGCAGGATCACCGTGCCGCTTCGGAACGCCCAGCGCAGTTTTCCGGCGGCGGCCAGGGTACAAACCGCCAGAATGGGCGGGATGAAAAAGGCGGGGCCCGCGGAGGGATAGACGGTGGAGATGAGCCTTTCTGCCCCGCTGCGGAGCAGAAAAGCGCCGTAAAACACGATCCAAAGCGCCAGGAGCAAAGTCAGGACTTTTCCCGGGAAATTCCCCAGGCTCCGGCACAGCGCCGTCCCCAGGCCCACGCTTCCGTCCTCATACCGCAGCAGGAAGTGCATCGCCGCCAGCAATCCCGCAAGCGGCAGAAAAGCCAGGAACGGCGCGATCCACCCGGAGGCGCCGGCGATCTCTGCGGCCGCTCCGGGCAGCAGCCGGGACACCGGGGAAAACAGGGCGACAAAAACGGCGGACATATACTGGCGCAGGGTAACGGTATCCTCTCTCATGGCGGTCCTTCCCTCCTGCCTTTTCAGCCCTCATGCCGGTCCTGGATGATCCGGCAGGACACCTCCGCCTCCAGGGGAAGCTCCGGGAACCGTTCCGCCCAGGATCTTGCCATTCCGTCAAAGGCCAACGGCCGCTCGGCGCGCACCCGCTGACCGACGCCGCAGAAATCCGCGCCCAGGGCCCGGGACCGCTCCAGCACCCGGCGGATGCGCTCCAGCTCCAGCTGCTCCGCCCCTTTCTTCAGCTGCTCCGGGATCTCCCGCTCCCCGGCTTCCCCGGGGGACCGCAGTTCATCCAGGCTGCAGTCCAATTCCACCCGGATCTGAAGGGAGGCCAGCTCTCCCTCCCGATACTCCGGCAGATACCGGACGCGGCTGCCGATCAGCCGAAACGCGGCCCAGGAGCCCCTCCCGTCCGGCACCTCCAGGATATCCTCTCCCCCCAGATCCATCAGAAGGTTTGCTCCTCTGGCCAGGTCGGGATCCAGATAGCCCGCCAGTTTTCCTTCCTTCAGGATGGCGTAGCCTTCAGCGGCCAGGGTGACCGGATCTTCACCTGAAAGGATGTCCTCCTGCCGCACCAGGGAGACGGCCGCCGCCAGACAGCAGCCCCGCTCCGCCAGCATCTCCGCCGTTTCCCCGCAGGTGAACACATGGCTTTCGCTCATGAGCTGCACGTCCTTCTCCAGAGAAGTGAGGAGATCCACCGCTCCGTCTTCCTCTTGACCGGCAGCGGAGACGGCTTCCTGAGCCGTTCCGCCCCGCACCACGTAGAGGAAGGTATTCAGACGCATTTCCACGCTGCGCTCCATGTGCTCCAGGTACGGATCCACCCCGCCCGCCGCCGCCGACTCTCCCAGGAGCAGATGAGCCGTATGTCCGAAAAAGATATACTTCCTGGAGGTATAGTCCTGCATCTGCCTCATCGCCCGGCTGATGCTCACGGACGTGCTCCGCAGCACCACCGGCTCCCCGGGTCCGCCGGTGGAGGCGGTCACGGTGATCTTTCCCCCCTCCTCATCCATCCCCAGGGCCTGGATGAGCTCCATCTGGTCGATCTCCCTGTAATCGCTGTAGACCCAGCGGCCGCTGCAGCCGGTCAGCAGGCTCATGGCCAGGACCGGGACCAGAAGTCGAAGCATCCTCATTTCTGTCTCCTTTTGTCCGCCGGCTTCAGCCAGGGCAGACGGTACTTTGACCGGGGCAGGGGCTGCCGCAGCACCACGCCCAGCACTTCCCGCAGGCTCCCGTCGCAGAAGGGGGAGAGATAGGCCGTGCCGAAGGGTTCCAGCGTGCAGAGGTAATAGATGAGCAGGAGCGCGCCTGTCACCATGCCGAAAAGCCCCAGCCCCACGGAGAGGATCACCATGCCGAAACGGCAGAGGCGCAGAGCCGCGGCCATATCCTGGTTGGGCATGGTATAGCCTGTGATTCCGGCGATGGCCACCACGATCACCACCACCGGGGAGATGACCTTGGCCTCCACGGCGCTCTGGCCGACGATCAGGGCGCCGATGATACTCACGGACTGGCCGATGGTGGCGGGCAGCCGCAGGCCTGCCTCCTGGAGCAGTTCAAAGGCCACCAGCATCCCCAGGGTCTCCCCCGCGGTGGAAAAGGGCACGTCCTGCTTGGACTGGATGATGGAGAGCAGCAGCCGGGTGGGGACCATCTCCTGGTGATACATGGTCACCGCCACGTACAGGGCGGGCAGGAGCACCGAGAGGAACAGGGCCAGATACCGCAGGAGGGTCAGGACGGAGGCCACGGTATAGTGGGCGGCGGTATCCTCCGGCACCCGCAGGGTCTCCGCCAGGGTGGCGGGCAGGAGGAAACCCAGGGGCAGGCCGTCCACCAGCAGCCCGGCCCGGCCCTGGAGCAGCTCCATGGCAAAGCGGTCCGGCCGCTCCGTCGCCAGCAGCTGGGGAAAGGGGGAGCTTTTTCCCAACAGGTATTCCTCCAGGTCCCCCGTATTCATCAGTCCGTCCAGGTCGATCCGTTCCAGCCGGCTCTGGAGTTCCTCTCCCAGCAGGGGATCGGTCAAGCCCTCCAGATACACGATGCCCACCCGGGTCCGGCTGCGCCGTCCCACCGTCAGTTCCCGGAGCTTCAGCTCCGGACACCGGAGTCTGCGGCGGAGCAGGGCGGTGTTCTGGCGGTAGATCTCCGTAAACGCTTCCTTCGCGCCCTTGACGGTCTTCTCCGTTTCCGGCTGTTCCACTCCCCGGCCCAGAGCGGCCTTGGTTTCGAAGGTCAGGGCAAGGCCGGAGAACACCAGGGCGCAGCAGCCCTCCGTCAGGTCCGACGCCGTTTCCTCCAGGCTCCGGCGGATACGGAAGGAATAGAACCAGGCCAGGGCCTCCCGGGCCAGGGCCGCCGCTTCCTCCGGTCCCGCAGCCGTACCGAAGCGTTCTTCCTCCGTCAGGGGGCGGATCACCGCCTCCCCCACCGCGTCCCCGTCCACCAGTCCATCCAGATAACACAGGGTCCCGGTGAGTTTTCCCTCCGCGCCCCCCAGCCGCAGATCCATGGCGCGGAAGTCCCCGCAGTCCCGGAACAGGGTCTGCAGCGCTCCGGCCTCCGGCGCGCCCGGATACCGCGGCTTCACCGGCGGATGCCAACCCCGGGCTTTTCCGTTTTTACCTCGACCGAAAATTCTCATAGCCCTAGTATACCCGGCTTTTCTTGCCTTAATCTGACCTGCAGATGCTTGAATTGTCAGGTCGGATAAGGTATACTGAATACTCACCTCTATCCGAAGGGAGGGCGGAGCATGACTTCACTCGCAGATACCTTCAGCGCCCTGCTGGAACAGAAAAAATACGCGGCCATTCGGGACGTTCTGGTCACCATGAACGCGGCGGATATCGAATCCATATTCGAGGATCTGCCTGCTGAAACGCTGCCTTTTTACTTCCGCCTTCTCCCCAAGGAGCTGGCGGCGGAGACCTTCGTGGAGATGGATCCCGAAGAGCAGGAGATGCTCATCAAGGGCTTTTCGGACAGCGAGCTGAGCGAAGTGCTGAGCGAGCTTTACGCCGACGACGCCGCCGACCTGGTAGAGGAGATGCCCGCCAATGTGGTGAAGCGGATCCTCAAGCAGGCGGATCCGGATCTGAGAGCCGCCATCAACGAGCTGCTGAAGTATCCGGAGGACAGCGCCGGCAGCATCATGACCACGGAGATGGTCACCCTCCGCCCCCTTATGACCGTGGCGGAGGCTATCAAGCGCATCCGCCGGGTGGGCTTCGACAAGGAGACCGTTTACAAC
>CAMZIY010000137.1 GCA_947307365.1 uncultured Clostridia bacterium | reverse complement strand
TCCTGCTGAACTCCACAGCCCACCGGTTCCAGTATTCCCAAAGCCTCATCGACGGCGTCTGCGCTTCCACCGGAAAGGTAGAGAGCCTGCCCTCGGAGGAAGTGCGGCCGCAGCTTCCGTCCTATCAGCAGCACCTGCTTTTCACCCATGACTGGCAGGCAGAGAACTGGTTCCGGGAGCGGGGGAGGAGCAAGACGATCCTCTATACCTCCTGCGACGGGCTGGTGCAGAATGCACAGCTGATGGCGGATATGCGGGATATCCTGGCCCTCCTCCAGGCGCAGTACGAATACCCGGTGGATATCGAGTATACGATCAATGTGTCGCCGGAGGGGAAGTATGTCGTCGATCTGCTCCAATGCCGCCCGCTCCAGATGTCCAGCGAGGGGGAAGCCGTCACCTTCCCGGAGGAGAGACAGTATGACCGGGTCCTGGTGGAGACGAAAGGCGTGTCCATGGGTTTTTCCCGGCATCTCAGCATCGACGTGCTGGTGTATATCGACGCCATCGCCTATTACCAGATGCCCTACTCCGACAAATACAAGGTGCGCAACGCCCTGTCCGCGATCAACTGGAAGCTCCGCGGTCAGAACAAGCGGATGCTGCTGATCACACCCGGCCGGATCTGCACATCTTCGCCCGAACTGGGCGTGCCCTCCTCCTTCGCGGATATCAGCGAGTTCGATGCGATCCTGGAGGTGTCCGAGACTCAGGCGGGCTACGTCCCCGAACTCAGCTACGGGAGCCATATCTTCCAGGATCTGGTGGAAGCGGGCATCCTCTATTCTGCCGTTTTTGAAGAGGCCAGCACTCTTCATTTTGACCGGGAATATATGAAGTCGGCGCCGAACGCCCTGGCTTCCTACGCAGAATCCCCGGAGGAACTGGAAAGCATCGTATACATGCGGGAAGGCGGGGAGGAGAAGATCGAACTGTATTATGACATGACAACCGAGCATCTTCTGATCACCGCAGGGAAAGGGGACCGATGATGACCGGAACGCTGGTGAGGCGGCTTTGCCGCCGTCGTCTCTGAGCGCCTTTTGGGGAGGAACGCATGGACCATGAAAAACCATCTTGTTTCCGTCGCGGCGGCGGTGCCCCGGCTGAGGGTGGGCGACATAGATTTCAACACAAAGCAGATCACGGAAATGATCGCCTCGCTCCCGGACTGCGGTCTGGTGGTGTTTCCGGAACTGTCCGTGACCGGGTATACCGGCGCAGATCTGTTTCAGAGCGAGCTGCTCCTGCAAAAGGCGCAGGAAGCCCTCCTGCAAATTGCCGAGGCAACGAAGCCGGCGGGTTTGACGGCAGTGGTCGGAGCGCCCGTCCGCTTCGGGAACAGCCTGTATAACTGCGGGGCGGTTCTTTCCCAGGGGAAGGTGAAAGCGCTGATCCCCAAGGCATACCTGCCCAATTATTCGGAGTTCTACGAATGCAGGTGGTTCGCATCCGGGCGGGGGCTGAACGGGAAAACCGTCCGTATGGGGGAAGAGGACATTCCTTTCGGTATGGATATCCTGGCTGCGGACGACGATACCGGCGCCGTGCTCGGCGTGGAACTGTGCGAGGACCTGTGGGTGCCGGATAAACCGAGCACCCACCTGGCGCTGGCCGGAGCCAATATCATCGGGAATCTTTCCGCATCGGATGAACTGATCGGCAAGCAGGAGTACCGGTCTCAGTTGGTAGGGCAGCAAAGCGGGAGCTGCTATTGCGCTTATGTCTATGCGTCTGCCGGGACGCAGGAGAGCAGTACGGACCTGGTATTCTCCGGGCATGCGATCATTGCCCAGAGCGGGAGCATCCTGGGGGAGACGATATTTCCCGGCGAAGAGCATATCGAAAAGGCCTTGATCGATCTGGGCTGTATGATGCACGACCGGAGAAGGCAGAATACCTTCGAAAACACGGGCGGTTCAGATTATCGAAGGATCCCCGTAAGGATTCAGACCGCCGGTGCGCAGGAAACCGACATCGAGGAACTGGCGGGGATCCTGAATCGGCATCAGTATCCCGTTGCCAGGAATCCTTTTGTGCCGGCGGACGACAGTGCAAGAGACTCGCGGTGCCGCAGGATCCTGCAGATCCAGGCGAATGGCCTTGCAACACGGGTGCGGGCAACGGGGATCGCCAATCTGGTCATCGGGATTTCGGGAGGCCTGGATTCAACGCTGGCATTGCTGGTGTGTGCAGAAGCCAAAAAGCTGGTCCCGGATATCCGCGTCATCGCCTACACGATGCCGAACCGAGGGAACACATCTGAACGCACGCATGAAAACGCCCGTCGGCTGATGGCGCTCCTTGCGGATGAGGCCCATGAGATCCCGATCCGGGAAGGCGTCGAGCTTCATCTGAGGCAGTTGGGGCATGAGCTGATCTATCAGGGAGAAGGCGATGTGGCCTATGAGAATGCGCAGGCGCGGATGCGGACGTATCTGCTGATGGACGCCGCAAATATGAGTAACGGTTTGGTGGTAGGAACGGGCGATCTGTCCGAACTGGCCCTGGGATGGTGTACCTATAATGGAGACCACATGTCCATGTATGCGGTGAATGCTTCCGTGCCGAAGACATTGGTGCGTTTCATATGTCAGGCCTATGCAGAGATCTGCGGGAACCGGGAACTCAGAAAAGTCCTGCTGTCTGTCTGCAATACGCCGATCACACCCGAACTTACGCCGAATAACGATGGGAAGATCGCCCAGAAAACGGAAGAAAAGATCGGGAAATATGACCTGAATGATTTTTTCCTGTTCTATACGCTGCGGTACGGATTTGAACCCGCACGGACGGCGGCTTATGCGCTCCGGGCATATCCGGAGCTGTCCCCGGAAGAGGTGAGGACGGCGGCCCGAAACTTCTTCAGGCGGTTCTTTACGCAGCAATTCAAGCGAAGCTGTCTGCCGGATGGCCCGAAAGTCGGCTCCGTCTCCCTTTCTCCGAGAGGGGACTGGCGCATGCCCAGCGATGCTTCGGCATCCCTGTGGCTGAGCGATTTAAGGCAGCAAGTGCCGGATTGCCATGAGAAGGACTGATTCGGCTGCCAGGGGCGGGGATTCCCCGGCCCTGGCAGCCCCTCGCTGTCTTGGCAGGAAATCCGGGTAAATCCTTATGCGTTGCAGGAGACCCCCGCATCAGTTACAGGGTAATCATAAGAACTGAAAACAAAAATGCCCTCTGTCTCCGCCTGGGTCTGCGAGAGATCCGTGTCAACGGAATACAGAGCCCCTTTTGCAAGAGACGGGAATAAAAAGCGATACCGCCTGGAGCCTTGTATTTCAAGGAACCAGGCGGTTTAGCTGTTATATGGGGTCGTCTGTGTGTTCAGATACTCCTCCACCATTTGAACGACCTCAGCGGCAGCCAGATCTTCTTTGGCGATTTTCAGCCGGTATAGCGCCAGCTCTTTTGCTCCGCCCAAATCATTGAGTTCACGCTGCATAGAGTTCGATCCCCTCGTTGTTGATTTGGTTGAAGAACGGATACGCACCGACCCAATGCTCAAAAAAGCTGCATTCTGAACGATAGGCATATGCCTTTGTGGGCGGCGAGCTGCTCCCCGGCGAGGACAAGTCTACTGCGGCGGTACCCAGCCAATGGCTTCTGTATGTGAACGGGACTCTCCAGCCCTGCGCCGCGGTGAACGTGGGCGGCTCCAACTTCTTCAAGCTGCGGGACCTGGCCGACGCCCTGGGCTTCCGCGTGGACTACGATGCGGAGACGCGCACGGTGATCATCGAACCGTAGCCCCGTGGCAAAACGGAATACAGAGGATGGCCGCAGTTTTCTGCGACCATCCTCTGTTGACGGGAAAGACGAGCGCTTTTCAAGGGGATCGTACAGTGTCTCCCGGTCCTTTTCCGCGACGGTCGCGACGATTGCGACGGTATTATTGATGCTGCTATGATCGTTGCATCCGTCGCCTATTGTATGAGTGCTCTAATTCCGGCATACTGAAATCTCCTATCCGCGAGGATGGTCTGAGAACGCTCATCGAAGATCGCCGTAGCGTGCAGAGCACGGTATATCAAATGTTCCCGCCATTGCGATGATCCTCGCAGCTGTCGCTTTTTTGAATTCGGACCCTGAAAACAGAATATAGCATACCCTTTTGGTCAGACCGGCATATTCAGGTATTATAGCCTCCATAATCCAGCCTTGTTATTGTATGGGTGTTCTTATTAGTTATGGTACCTCCCCCGTCAGCGGAGCTTCTTAGTCAGTGAACCGCTTTCCATGCGGAACTTTATGATCGGGTAAAGTGCGCCTTTTCATAAGCACTTTCATCCCGACATACCGAAATCTCCCATCCGTGATGATGGGATGGACACTTTCAACGGCGCTTTCAATATGGCGCAGAACAAAGCATATCATGCGTCTGCGGCATTTCCGTTTTATAAGAATTGCGAAAAGTCTTTTTGGCGCTGAAAGGAGATTCCGGTATTGTGGCGGA
>CAMZIY010000136.1 GCA_947307365.1 uncultured Clostridia bacterium | reverse complement strand
AGCAGGAGGACATCGTCATCAACGTCTGCCGCAAGAAGCAGATGACCAACATGCGCGCCTCCGGCAGCGACGAGGCGCTGCGCCTGGTCCCGCCGAGGATCATGAGTCTGGAGCAGTGCATGGAATTCCTGGCGGACGATGAGCTTCTGGAGGTCACCCCCAAATCCCTGCGCCTGAGGAAGCGGATCCTGGACCACGAGCGCCGGGCCAAGAGCATGTACCGGAGCAAAAAGAACTGACCATATGGATCAAAAAAGGGGCCTGCCGCAGAAAAGCGGCAGGCCCCTTTGGGGTGTCAGCAAAGACTTGTCGACGCCCTTCGAATCGGACCCGCTTCGCTGGGCTCCGATTCGAGAAGGATTCCATCACCGCTGCGCGCCTCGGCCGAACACTTCGACACTTGCGGCGATAGAAGTATTTTCGGGCGGAAATGAATTCCGCCCGAAAATGATCCAAAACTGTTTCGCGGCTTCCGATCCGCGAACTCTGCGAGGCTTTCATGAGTTTTGTCTGCAGTTTGAAGGGGCCTGCCGCAGGAAGCGGCAGGCCCCTTGTTTATTCTGATATTTTGAAAACTCAGCCCAGATCGATCATGATGCTCTCGGTGGTGAACAGATCGTCATAGTCATCGTCGGTCACGTTGAAGACCACCTCCAGGGTCTGGGGGGTCTCGATCCCGAACTGCTCCAGATCGCTCTGGAAAAGAGAACTATAGTCCAGTCCGCGCTTACCAGCCGGTACGGATTTGTAGATCCATGTGGCGATCTCATTCCCGTCGATGCTGAATTTCTCGCACTCCACCCGGATATTCGCATCCGTGTTGTTCAGGAAGCAGAAATAGTACTGATAGTAATTCTCGACGTAGCTATCCTCCGTCTGAGGATCCAGGTAAAGGATGACCAGTCCGTTATCGTCGTAGATCACCTGTCCCTCGGGTTCCTTCTGCCAGTTATTCTCGTAATCGGAGGTACGGATCTCCACCAGCTCACCGGTGACGATACGCTCGTAGGAACTGGGGTCGTAGACCGCGAGCCGGATATCGATCTTGCCGATGCATTCTGCGCCCGCGTTGAACAGATCGGTCACAGGGAGATAGATCTCACCCTCCGCCGTATCCCCCGCTTCAACGGTAGAATACAGGCTGGGGCTCGTATAGTAGTCGTTCACCAGGAGAGAATCGCAGTCCACCGTCACGGAGGATTCGCTGTTGTTTTCGATGGTCACATTGAGCTTCGTACCCAGGAAATCTTCGCTGATGCCGGTCAGGGTCGCCACGATGCCGTCCTGATCCAGAAGCACAGCCGGCTCGACCTCAGGGGCGGGGATCAGGGGTTCTGTGTCAAACTCCCAGTCGTCTCCGCTGAAAAGCTCCTCGAACATATCCATCAGTTCCAGGTAGGTCGATTCGGAATAGACCTCTCCGGTTTCTGCGTCCACCATCTTCACCGGCACATCCACGAGACCGTTTCCGGAACAGACTTGGTAGTTTGTGCCCACCATGCCCAGAGCCATGGCATAGAAGATCTCAAAACCGGAGGCGTTTGCCTGGTCGACCACCAGGGTGAATTCGGCAAAATCCTTGGCGTATTCGATCTTTTGAATGGCCGGGTCTGCATCTTCGCCCTCGGTCATTTCCCGTACGCTTTCCTCAATGGCTTCAGCCATCTCATTCAGGAGTTCCTGCTGGGCTTCCTTCGTCATCTCGTAGGTCATGGAACCATCCTCGTTCCGGGTGACGCTGATGACGCCGTCAACTCCCTCTTCCAGATCGTCCAACATTCCGATCTCGGTCTCACCGTCCCCGACGAGTTCTGCGGGGATGGTGATGATGACGGTCTCCGGAGCCGGTTCAGGCGTGGGTTCAGGCGTGGGTTCCGGTGTGGGCTCGGGAGTGGGTTCCGGAGCTTTCGTGGCCTCAGGGGCGGCAGTGGTCTCCAGGGCCTGGGTGGCGGCGCCGCTTTGAGGGGCTTTCTCGCCGCAGCCTATCAGGGTGAAGAGCAGCAGCACGGCCAGGATCAGTGCGAGCCATTTTTTCATTCTTTTTACCTCTTTTCCGTTGCCGTGATCAACAGCCGGAAGTCCCGACGGGATCCGACATATTCCTGCGAATCGTACCACATCTCACAAGGAATTACAATCGCCGCTTCCCGCCCTGCTCAGCGTGCCAGGAGCGACGCCGCCTCCGCCCCGGTCTCCCGGGCGAAGCGTTCCAGCAGCTCCGTGGGAAAAGCCGCCGACCGACTGTCTGCCGGGCTCTCCTCATGCTTACGAACCAGCATCCGCCGGAACGCCTCCAGAGCGGGCAGATCGATCGTCAGGCCGGTGTGCAGGGCATTCAGATCGACCTCCAGCACGTCCTCCATAGCTTTCCGACTCCAGGGCCTGCTGTGATACAGGGCGTATCCGGCCCGGTGACATTCCTTCCGGTACAGGGGGAACCAGTCCGCCTCCGGCGGGAGGGAGCCGCGGAAGACCGGGATGACCTCCGTATCCCACCGGAGATCTGCCAGCAGATGCACCAGCCACCCCGCCTCGAAGGGATACTTCCTGTCCAGCTGCTCCGCCAGCCGGAGCAGCGCCTGATACCGGTCCGGCTCCCGCCGAAGATGGACGGCGTCTTTCTCCTCCCGGCGGCTGAGATAATCCGGGGCCAGGCTGCCCAGACAAAACAGGGGCGCGTCTCCCCCGGGGATCTCCCGGGCCACCAGCAGATGGATCATTGCGGAAGGCATTCCCTCTCCTCCTTTCGGATCTCCCGGAGCAGTTCTTCCTCCCTTCCGCTGCAGGTGAACATCAGGATCTGCCGTTCCCCGGCCAGGTCCAGGAGCAGCTCCAGGGCGCGCTTTGCCCGTGTATCGTCAAAGGTCAGCAGAACGTCGTCCAGGATCAGAGGACAGGGATCCTCCTCCCCCAGGGCCAGGCGGCAGATGGCCAGGCGCACCGCCAGATAGACCTGGTTCTTCGTCCCCTCGCTGAGATACTCCAGGGACCGGGGCTCCAGATCGTCGGCGGGCTGGACGGAAAAGCGCATCTCCCGATCAAAGTATATGCCCGTATACCGACCGCCGGTGAGGGTCTTCAGCAGCAGGCCGGCCTCCCGGCTCACCAGGGGTGCGAAGCGTCCCTGCATCTGCCGGCCCGCCTCCGCCAGGGCCTGCTCCGCCAGATCCAGGGCGGCGTAGTCCTCCTCTCCGGCGGTGATGGCTTCCCGCAGAGCCTCCGCTTCGGAGGCCAGGACCAGGGGGTCGCCCAGCAGAGAGAACATGGTCTCCTCCCGGGTCAGGGCCCGCTCCGTTTCCCGGAGGCTGTATTCCGCCTCTCCCAGACGGCGCTCCGCCTCCTCCCGGCTCATGCTGGTCTCCCCTTCCAGCTCCTCGGGTTCCTCCTCCAGCGCGTCCGCCAGGGTCTCCGCCAGCCGATGGGCGGCCTCGGCTCCGCTGCGGGCCTTTTCCAGCTCCGCCAGGAGGGCGTCGATCCGATCCGCCGCCGCCATGGGATCTTCCTCTCCGCCGCAGCGGGCGATCTCCTTCGCTTTTTCCAGGGCTGCGGTGCATTCCGCCGTTTCTTCCTCATCCGCCCGGAACTGGCGCTCCAGCTCCTGGATCCGGGCTTCGGCCCGATCCAGTTCGGACTGCCGTTCCTGCCGCAGGGCGGCTTCCCGGCCCGCGGCCCGACGCAGGAGGAGGATACCGGGGATCGCCAGCAGGATGAAAACCGTCATCAGGTATCCCGCCCACGCCGGCAAACCGGGCAGCACCGGATGGACCAGAGTCAGAACTCCGAAAGCCGCGATCAGAACGCCCAGGACGATCAGCAGGATCCCCGGACCTCTCCCGGGCTGACGGGGGACCTGCTCCGGGTTGGGGAGCTGTGCCGCTTCATCCCGGGCAGCATGCAGCAGCTCCTCCATGGCCGCCCGGTCCTTCTCCGCTTCCTCCAGACGGACCGCCGCCGCCCGAAGATCATCAGCCGTCTCGGCGGTCCGGCCTGCCCGCCGGCTCTCCAGGCTCCCGGCCTTTTCCTCCAGTTCACGGGCTTCCTGCTCCGCTGCGGTCAACCTGCGCCGACGCTCCAGGAGGGCGTCCCGGCGGTGGAGGCGAAGTTCCAGCTTCAGCGCTTCCTGCAGCTCTCCCAGACGATCCCGGTCCCGACGAAGGTTTTCCAGGCGTTTCGTTCCATCCTCCAGCCGCGTCAGCGCGTTCTTTTTTTCTTCCAGCGCCTGTTCCGCCTCGGGAATGCTGCCGCTCTGGCCCCGCCAGCGGCGTTTTCTCTGCCACCGGCGCAGCCGGTCTTCCGCCTCACGGGCGGTGCTCAGCTCCTCACCGGAGGAGACCAGCCGCATGAGCCGCTTTTCCAGATCCCGGTCTGCATCCACTCGCAGCTCTGAGCCGGAGAGGTAGGCGCTGCGCCGAAACACCGGCTCGGATACCCCCAAAAGCTTCTCGCCGATATCCGCCCCCTGGAGCTCCGGCACTTTCTCCCCGGTCCCGGTGAGGACCG
>CAMZIY010000135.1 GCA_947307365.1 uncultured Clostridia bacterium | reverse complement strand
TGCTTGGAGGTCTCCTCCAAGAACCGCGCCCGGAAGGGCTCAATATCCCGGTAATCCCGGAGGGTGTATGTAGCGTAGCCCACCTTGATGCCCGGAAAGTCGTTCTCGTATACGCGCATGGCGTGGATGGGCAGCCACAGACGGTCATCCTGGATGTCTGTGTCCACCAATCCGACGATGGTGGTGGCAGGACGCCTCTCCTTGTATATTCTGATGATTTCTCTGGGATCGTGAACATCGTTTTTCATTTCGATCTGATACCCGTAGCCGCTTTCCGCGAGATGGAACCGGTCACCCAGGTCCAGCTCCAATTCTTCCGCCATGGATCGAGGCATAAGGCAGACACGGCTGTTTGCCGCCTGAAAGGTCTTTCCATCCCAGCCCTCCAGCCATTCGACCCGATCTCCGGATGTCCGGGAATAGTCAGAGGTGAAATATGTGGTAAAAGACACTGCCGAAGGTCTGTCCTCCAAAGGATCCTCATGCTTTAACTGCAGCATTTCAAGCTGTTTCACCACTTCCTCCAGGTAGTGATCCTTCACCTCCTCAGCCTGAGCCAGGCTTTCAGCCCGGTAAAGCGTCAGGCCTCCGATGACCGAGCCCTGGATGAGAACGCTGCGGGAGAGGGCCTCATAGTGACCCCGGAGGCTGTCCAGCCGCCCCACCGCTGCCGTGAGAAGGAGAGCCAAAAAGATAGCCAGGATGGTCTTTCCCCCGCCCCTGAGCATATGCCGGAGCGTATAACGTATGGAAGTATTCATTTCTGCCTCCTCTTCGATTGCAGGAGAGTCAGGGGCGAGATGTTCCCCATGCGCTTCACCATAAGCAGGGCCGCCAGCATGGGCAGAAGGATCAGGACGGGCACACCCAACAGGGATATGGCATTCACCTGTTCCCCGCCACGTCCATACCACAGCAAGGCGATAGCCGCCCCGGGGATGACCGCCGCCAGGGTGAGGCACAGAAGAGGGATGGTCAGGCTCTTCCCGCTGCCGCCCTTCTCCATACCCAGGGCTCGGAGGATGGCGTAGTCCCGGCTCCGGCGGCTGATGAAGAGATACACCGTCAGGGCGATGACCAGTAGTGTTGCCACGCTGAAGGCCAGGAGCTTATACAAGGCCGCCTGGACTACCAGCCGCAGTTCTTCCTCCATCTGAGGCCAGCCCCGGTCATTCCAGTAGGTGATCCAGCCCTCCGCCGCCAGCTTTGGAAGCTCATTTTTCACGAAATCATTCATGGAATCCGCGTCAATCAGCAGGGTCACCTCCCCCGGAGACCGGTCCGCCTTTTTCGCCCCTTCCGGCAGGAAGGAGGAGGGAACGAACACCGTGGCGTCGGAATAGGCCCAGATCTGGTCCTCCTTCAAATAGTCTCCCTGGTTGATGTCCCGCCAGGTGCCCACGATGGTGAACTCCCGCTCTGTCCAGTTCTTCGCATATCTGCCCCGGGCAGAGGCCACGGCCCCCAGCACCTCATGCTGTTCCATGGGATAGTCCCCCAGCTTCAGGCGCAGAGTATCCCCCAGGCTGAGGCCGTTTGCATAAGCGAAGTCAGCGTTTACCACACACACCGGCTTCCCCGCATCCTCCGGCTCCAGGAAACGTCCCTCCGCCGGGACCAGGCGCAGGTCCGTCACCCGTCGGATGACGGACATATCTCCGGTATACACCACGTCCAGCGTGTTCCAGTCGTCGTTGGTGACCTGGATGAGCTCCCGGAGCGGTGCGAAGTCCTCCCCCTCCAGATAGTCTTCCGGCAGATCGGTGATATCGGTGAAGTAGGGCCACCAATCCAACAGAGTGTCGTCCCCCAGGACCAGGCGGGGCAATCCGGCATAATCGGACAGCCAGGGTTCTACCCTGGCGGCAAATATGTATCTCCGCCCGATTTGCAGGTTCTCCGCATCAGCCGCAAAGAGCTTATTCTGAAGCCAGACTGCGGCAGCTCTGCCGTATGCGGCGTTTGTATCATATATCCCTTTCAAAATATCAGCCTGTCCCCTGTCTTCTTCAGGAGAAACCGGAACCAGAAGTCTGCAGCTCCCATCCGCTTCAATTGGCAATAAAGCTTCATCCCCGCCCAAAACACTGATGCTCTTTAGGACAAGGGTGTAATACCCCGCATTGATCATTCCACGATCAGAATCAATGATGGTTTTTTCTGCAACCTCAGCTTCCAGTATCAGCCGCGCCTCATAACAAAACTCGTGGAATTCCACATCTGGGCGGAGGTAGTCGGATACCCCGGCTGTCATGGTGCGGATCTCTGTACCGTCTACCCCTGGTATTGCGGAGAGCGATCGCAGTTCTGTTTCGGTGATATTTTGAGGATGGTAGTTCTCCGTTGGGTAGTTTGGCATTCCGGTTCCCGGCGCGGTGGGGTCCGTCAAGAGAAACAGATTAAAATGAGAAGGGATGCCCGACGCATATAAGCCTGGGGCGTGTTCCAGGGAGAGGGCGCCTTTCATCCGCTCCTTGGCCTCCTCCAGCCCTTTCCTGGTGGAGAGGTAGTCCGTGAGGCTCAGGGTGAACTGGAAGGCCGCCGCCAGGAGCAGCACCCAGGTCACGATGGTCCGCACCGGACTGCGGAACAGGGTCTTGATCCAAAGGGAGGATTTCATATTGTATACACATCCTTTCCCGCCAAACGCTTAACTTGTCAACTAATACCTTGTAATTCTATGCTTATTATGCCTCGTTATATAAGGTGTTTCAAGTGCTAATGAGATTTATTGCAAAGTCATATATCCGATATAGCGATGGGCCGTTATCTTGACTGTTAATGGTATGTATGGAACTATGTTATAGGTTAGCCGGACAAGATGCCACAAGAAACAGAATGCTAATAATTCAGGTTATATTACGCAATTTTCAACACCCCGTCCTTCATCCGCAGGATCAGGTCGGCGGTACACCGAACCGCCCTCCTTCCCGATTTTCTGTCTCTGCTGTTCTGTTGTGAAAACCGGTGGTTTACTCAAGCAACAGAATCAAAAACAACTCCTTTGACTCCTGCTCGGAGCATGTACTTATGCTGCCCCCGGTCATTTGTCAATTCTACCACAAACACCCAATTTTCAGGAGACAAACTGTACCAGGGCCGCAGCACATAAACCTCATCAAACAATGCACTGTGATATTCATCATATTCTTTGCACAATTGGTATTTCAGCTGTTCTTTGAGGCGCATCAAACGATAATCAACAACCGATGAGATGCCCCACATAACTGCGCATAATGCCATAACCAACAGAATGGCAACGAGCGCTCTTTTCCAGAATCGGGAAGACATTTTGAAGAAATGCACCCCCTTGGTCTTCGGGATAACATCGATATACTTCAATGGAAACGGAAACTCAGCGTTTCTTGAAAACCGTCCCCCGTCTTATTGCCCTGTTTCACTGCTGTCTGGCATTTGCGTTGGCGGGAGGAAGTCCAGCTTATACAGGCTGTAGCCCTCAATGCCCGGGACGCGGATATACACGGCCTCCGGCGCGGCGGGGTTTACGTAGAGCTCGCTGCCGTCCGCAACGTTGCCGGTCATATCCTCCCTGGGATGGTTATTCACCCGCTCCAGTGTGCCCGCCAGCTCGTACCCCTCCGGCAGGTTCTCCACGGGCTTTGATCCAGAGGTGTAATACAGATAACCGTTCACTTTGACGCAGGGAGCCGTGGTGTTTGGGCTTGATCCGCAGCCCTGCAGCAGCAAGGCGAGAAGAATCAAGCCTAAGATGAATACTCTTCTCATTTTGAATACCTCCTTTTCGCCGCATGGCATCAAACCATATCCAATCAGCTTTATCAGCCGTCTCTCTCCGTCAGCTCCCGATCAAATCATAGATTGCCTCGTTCCAGGTTTTTTGATCCTTCACGAAGCAGGTACAGAATTTCTCCTGCGGAGAACTGGGACTCATATCCAGCTTGCCGAATGTGGTTCCAATGTGCAGCATGGAACCCGTAAAGCTGCCGTTGGGCAGGTCCTCCCGGTCAAAGAAAAGGGTCACACACCATAGCTTGTCCCCCGCCTGGGAGCTGTATGATCGGCGGCCTTTTCGCAGCGGGCTCAGAACACTGCGCCTGTACTCCTGCTCTGTAAGCAGCTTCAGCAGCGCTTCATAGGTCTCCGAACCCGGCTCCGCCCGGAATTCCTCCTGGTTGAAAGGTACGCTCCCGGGCGAATCAGGGACCAGGCGATATCCCTCCATGAGAGACAGATGGCTGAAATCTGTATTCGGGTACAGTTGGGCAAGGCTCATGGGCCGGGTATAGACGACATACCCGACAAGCAGCAGAATGACGATCATCGCAAGGATGATCAGCTTGCGCCGGTTCTTCTTCATTCCTCATACATCCCTTCCACGGTCGGTTTGACATGATAGTTTCATTCACTGCTCTACGCCGCCGTGAGCACTCCGTCCTTCATCCGCAGGACCTGGTCAGCGGTATCCGCCACCTCCGGGTCGTGGGTGACCACGATGACGCAACGGCCCTCTTCATGAGCCAGGCGGCGCAGGATGTCCATGACGATGCGGGTGTTTTCCCCGTCCAGGTTCCCCGTAGGCTCGTCCGCCAAGAGGACGGGAGCTCCGCTGAAATGGCCACCCGCTGCTGCTCTCCGCAAGACAGAGAACCGTCCCCCGTCTCAACAGCAACCTACAAAGGATTCCGCATTCTCAGATAAAAACAACTCATCTGCAATC
>CAMZIY010000134.1 GCA_947307365.1 uncultured Clostridia bacterium | reverse complement strand
CGTAGAGGTTATAGGGGATGGTGCGGAGGAACATGAGGAAGCCGTTGATGCCGCTTTCCTCCGGCACGTAGCTGGTGACCGCCGCCGCCCAGGAACTGATGGGGGCGATGATGCACACTGGGGCCGCCGTGGCGTCGATGAGGTAGGCCAGCTTGGCCCGGGAGACCTTGTGGGAATCCGTGATGGGCCGCATGACGCTGCCCACGGTAAGGCAGTTGAAATAGTCGTCCACAAAGATGAGCACGCCCAGGACCACGGTGGCCAGCTCGGCCCCCACCCGGGTCTTGATGTGCTTGCCCGCCCAGCGGCCGAAGGCGGAGGCGCCGCCGGCCTTGTTCATCAGGGCGACCATGATGCCCAGCACCACCAGGAAGACCATGATGCCCACGTTCCAGGAGTCCGCCAGATTGGTGATGATGCCGCCGTCAGAGAAGAAGATGCCGTTGAAGAAGGTCTCAAAGCTGAACTTCCCGTCGGCAAAGCCGAAGAAGAAGTTCCCCAGGATGATGCCGATCAGCAGGGAGGAGTAGACCTCCTTGGTGACCAGGGCCATGATGATGGCGATCAGCGGGGGGACCAGAGACCAGAAGGTGGCGATCATGGTATTGCCGCTCAGGGCGTACACCGCACCGGCCACCGCCACCGCCAGCAAAAGGATGAGGACGATGATGGTCGGGATCCTCTTGCGCGTCGTTGCTGCCGTTTCCATTTACCTTTCACTCCCCAATAAAAAATCAGTCATGACCGGGAACGGCACCGGCATGACTGAAATGGGAAGGGGAGGCCCCTTTTCCCCGCAACAGGATCATGACAGCGCTCCACATTACGTGACAGTCCGCCGGATGTTCTCCGGCGGCCCGGGCAAACGGAACCTGGGCGTTTCCGTTCCCTCGGCGGCTTCCCCTTTCCCCTTCCGCTTGCCCGGCGGTATATGAAGGGTACTTATGTCGGCCGCGCCTCTATCATAACAAAATCAGCTTACTCGCCTTTTTCTTCCTTGTCAAGAAATTTTGCTTTATTTGCAAATACCCTCTTGACAGGCCATATACTTCGTGTTATGATGCTTCGCGTTACGAGGCATCGCAATACGAAGTATTCCGTGAAAGGAGGTATAAAATGGATGCGCAGATCAAACGGGGCCTTCTGGACGTGTGCGTGCTGGCTGCCATCAAGGATGGGGAGACCTACGGTTATCAGATCATCAAGGATCTGAAACCTTATCTGGAGATGTCCGAGTCCACCCTGTACACCATCCTCAAGCGGCTGGAAACGGCGGATATGCTCACCGTACGGGCGGCTGAGCACGGGGGCAGGCTTCGGAAGTATTACAGCATCAAGCCGAAGGGCTTGGAACGCATCGCGGAATTCAAGGATGAATGGGATATGATCCTTTCCATTTACCGATTTATCACCAGGGAGGATGGGAACACATGAACAGAGAAACGTTTCTGGCCGAGCTGCAGCAGCGGCTTTCCGGCCTGCCCCGGGAGGAGCTGGAGGAACGGCTGGCCTTTTACGGCGAGATGCTGGACGATCGGCTGGAGGATGGGCTGACGGAGGAAGAGGCCGCGGAGTCCCTGGGCACCCCGGAGGAGGTGGCCGCCCAGGTGCTGGCGGAGATCCCCATGGCCATGATCCTCCGGGAGAAGGTCCGGCCCAAGCGGAGAATGAAGGCCTGGGAGATCGTGCTGCTGATCCTGGGTTCTCCCATCTGGTTCTCCCTGCTCGTTGCGGGGTTAGCCGTGGGGTTCAGCCTGTATGTCGTCCTGTGGGTCATCGTGTTTTCCCTTTGGGTTGTGGCATTGGCCCTGGGGGCGAGCGCCCTGGGGTGCCTGTTTGGAGCGGGATTCTATCTGTTCAGGGGCAGACCGGGGGAAGCGGGCTTTTTTTTCGGGGCCTGTCTGGTGTGCGTGGGGCTGACGCTCCTGTGGATCGCCCTCAGCCTGGCCTTGACGAAGGGCGCGGTCAAGCTGACGACGGGCATTTGGCCGGGGATCAAAGCCCGGCTTACCAGAAAGGAGGAGGCAGAATGAAAAAGGCAGTGATCGTCGGGATCCTGATCCTGGCGCTGGGCCTCGTGGTCAGCGGCATTTCCTTTGCCCTCATGGGGTTTTCCTTCAACAGCTTTGCCAAGGAGAAATATGAGTCCGTCACTACGGAGATCGGTACGGAGTTCACGCAGATCGATATCCGGGGAAACACAGAAAACATCCGCCTCTGCCGCATCGATCAGAATTTCCCCGAAACCCGGACACCCAGAGTGGTCTGCTCGGAGAACAGCTGGCTGAAGCATACGGTCACGGTGGAGAACGATACCCTGACCATCCGGAGCGTGGACACCCGGAAATGGTATGATCATATCGGCGTCAACGTGTCCGGCAAGCCGGAGATCGTGCTCTACCTGCCCAGTATCCCGTATATTTTGAATATTGAGTCCGATACGGGGGATGTGGAGATCATAGGCAGTTTCCTGTGGAATGACGTCAGCATTCGGACCGACACGGGAGACGTATACGCCCTGGATACGATCGGCGTGAACATTTCCGCACAGACCTCTACCGGAGATATCCGCTGGGCGTATCAAGAGGCCCCGTCCCATGATCGGAAAGCATTCAACGTGCTGGGGGATATGTCGTTCACCACTTCCTCCGGGCACATCCGAGCTGAAAATGTGTGCTGCCAAGGGAGCGTCTTCATCCATGTAACCACCGGAAAGACCCAGCTGGATGACTTCACCTGTGCGAATCTGGAGACCACCGGCAGCACCGGGGATATCACTTTAAAGAATACGGCAATTCAGGGAAGTCTGAACATTCAGCGGAGCACCGGAGACGTAAAGTTTGAGGACAGCGACGCCGCCGTGATCCATATCGAGACCGATACCGGCGACGTGACCGGCACCCTGCTTTCTCCGAAGGTCTTCTTCACGGAGACCGACACCGGCAAGGTGCAGGTGCCCAGGTCCGTCACCGGAGGCGGGTGCGAGATCACCACCTCCACGGGGGATATCAAGCTGGAGATCACGGAATAAAGAGAACGGTAAACAGGGGCGGCTTCCTAATCGGAAGCCGCCCCTGAGCGATTTGTGTCAATCCTGTTGTTTCAGAAACGCCGGAACATAGAGCACGATCCGCAGGACCCAATCCACGAACATGGCGTACCAGACCCAAAGGACATTCCGGTGCAGCAGGCCAACAAATAGCCAGGCAAGGCCCAGACGGCAGAAGGCCATGGCCGCCAGGGCCACCCACATGGTGAAGCGGGCCCGACCGGATGCCCGGAAATGATAGGGCAGATTGAAGGCGACGGGCCAGAGGATCATGGCTGCCGAATGGGCCAGGATCAGCCCGGCTCCCAGGACGGCGGCCTGATCGGAAAGATGGTAGCAGCTCACCCAGAAATGCCTGCCCAGAATCAAAGCCAGACAGATGGGAATCAGCATCAGGTAATTCATCAGGGTAAGCAGGACGGTATAGGTTTTCGCCTGCTCCGGCTTTCCGGCCCCTCTGCACTGGCCGACCACGGTGGTGATTTCCGCGCCGATGGCGTTGCCCGGGAGATACAGATACGTGGCCAGGTTCCCTGCCACCGCATAGGCGGCCAGAGAGGGTGTGCCCAAGGTGGCCACCAGGCTCTGGAGCAGGAGCTTCCCCAGGTTAAAAAGGCTGCTTTCCACGCTGTTGGGAATACCGATGGCGAGGATATCCCGCAAAATGCTTCCATCCGGTCGAAAGAGCTTTACGCTGCGGAGGCGAAGAGGATTTTCCACCCGCTGGAGCAGGACCAGCATGGCGCAGGCAGCGGCGGCCCGGGAGAGGAGGGTGGGCAGGGCCACGCCCACGATCCCCATATGCAGGCCGTAGATGCACAAAGCGTTCCCCACGATATTCAGCAGGTTCATCCCCAGGGAGGCCAGCATGGAGATCCGGGTATTTCCCTGGGCGCGAAAAACGGAGGAAACGGAATAATAGACCGCCAGGAAGGGGAAGGAGCAGGAGGTGTAGCGCATATATACCACGGCGCTTTCCATGACCGCCGGCTCCACATGACCGAAGATCAGCCCCAGGATCTGCCGTCCTCCTGCCTGGAAAACGACGGTGAGCATGAGCATTCCCGCGGCGGTGATCCCCAGAAGCTGCGCGGCGCCTTTCGCCGCCCCGGCGTCGTCCCGGGCGCCGATAAATTTGGCGCAGACCACGGTACCGCCAGCGGTGAGGGCAAAAAGGACCTGGAGGATCAGATGATTGACGGAGTCCACAAGGGAGACGCCGGACATCGCTTCCTCCCCCAGACTGGAGACCATCAGGACGTCGATCATCCCCACCAGGACGGAGAGAAACTGCTCGATCACCAGGGGCCAGAGCATCTGCAGGAGCCGTTTCCGGTCAAACAGCGGCTCATCCGGGAGCCGAAACAGGGAACGGAGGGGATCCATGAGCGGTGAGACCTGCCTTTCCGTATCAGTGATACCGGATAAAGCATATCATATCCCTGGCGCTTTTCCCGTGTCTCTCCGGGGAAAATGAACGCCCGATGCGCTTTTTCGGCGCATCGGGCGTTGTTCGGTCTACAGTATGATGCAGATGAGTCCGCCGCTGCCCTCGTTCACGATGCGCTGCAGGGCCTCCTGGAGCTTTCCCCGGGCGTCTGCAGGCATCTTCTTGATCTTGGCCTGGAGGCCCTCTCCGGCAATGTCGTACAGGGACTTGCCGAAGATGTTGGACTGCCAGATCTTTCCGCTGTCCCCCTCGAACTCCTGAAGCAGGTAGTTGATGATCTCCTCGCTCTGCTTCTCGCTGCCGATGGC
>CAMZIY010000133.1 GCA_947307365.1 uncultured Clostridia bacterium | reverse complement strand
GGAAGTAAAGGCGGTCATGCCCCTACAGAGAGCCCGCGCTGCTGAGAGTCGGGTGGGAAACAGATCGTCATAATGGTCCGCGGAGGGCGCAGTGAAAGCTGCGACGTGAAGGCATACGTCAGTTGCCGGGGATATGTTGGTATCCTGCTGAGCGTACGGGCTTACCCGTGAATCAAGGTGGCACCGCGGATGATTTCATTCGCCCTTGACAGAAGCATATTTCTGTCAAGGGCGTTTTTTTATCCCCGGAAAGCAGGATGACCGGGATTTGAGGAGGTAAAGACATGAAAGTATCACCCTCGTTCGCAGAAGTGGAAAAGATCGCGGCCGCCGGGAAGTATGACGTGCTTCCGGTCAGCTGCGAGATCCTCTCGGACTTCATCACCCCCATCGAGACCATGAGGATCCTGAAGAACGTCTCCAGGCACTGCTATATGCTGGAGTCCGCCCAGGCGAACGAGACCTGGGGCAGGTACACCTTTCTCGGCTTCGATCCGGAATATGCGATCACCTGCATCGGCGGAGAGATCAACGGCGTCCTGGACGCCGGAAGGCAGAAATACGTTACGGGGAACCCCGCGGACTATCTGCGGGAGGTGCTGTCCAGGTACAGGAGTCCCCGCTTTGCAGACCTGCCTCCCTTTACCGGCGGTCTGGTAGGCTACTTTGCCTTTGATTATCTCGGGTACAGCGAGCCCAGCGTCAGGAGCGCGGCGGAGGATACCGAGAATTTCAAGGACGTGGATCTGATGCTGTTCGATAAAGTCATCGCCTTTGACCATATCCGGCAGAAGATCATCCTGATCGCGAACATGCGGCTTGATGATCCGGAAACGAACTACAATAAGGCGGTGTGGGAGCTGAAGCAGCTGATCGCCCTGCTCCGCACGGGAGAGAAGAAAAACGAGCCCGGGGGGAAGCTCCTGGGAAAGGTCACGCCCCTGTTCACGAAGGAGCGGTTCTGCGAGATGGTGGAGAAGGCGAAGGACCATATCCGGGAGGGGGATATTTTCCAGATCGTGCTGTCCAACCGGTTGAGCGCACCCTTTGAGGGAAGCCTGCTGAACACCTACCGCGTGCTGCGCACCATCAATCCCTCCCCCTATATGTTCTACTTCTCCGGAACGGATGTTGAGGTCGCCGGCGCTTCCCCGGAAACCCTGGTCAAGCTGGAAAACGGCGTGCTGCACACCTTCCCCCTGGCCGGGACCCGGCCCCGGGGAAAGACCGAAGAGGAGGACAAAGCCCTGGAAGCGGAGCTCCTTTCGGACGAAAAGGAACTGGCCGAACACAATATGCTGGTGGACCTGGGCAGAAACGATCTGGGCAAGATCAGCAAATTCGGCACGGTGCAGGTGGAGAAGCTGCATTCCGTGGAGCGTTTTTCCCATGTCATGCATATCGGTTCGACGATCCGCGGGGAGATCCGGGATGACAAGGACGCGCTGGACGCCATTGAAGCGGTGCTTCCCGCCGGGACCCTCTCCGGTGCGCCGAAGATCCGGGCCTGCCAGCTCATCGGCGAGCTGGAAAACAACAAACGGGGCATTTACGGCGGCGCCATAGGCTACATCGACTTTTCGGGCAATATGGATACCTGCATCGCCATACGCATCGCCTACAAGAAGAACGGAAAAGTGTTCGTGCGGAGCGGCGCCGGGATCGTGGCGGATTCCGACCCCGAAACGGAATTCGAGGAGAGCCTGAACAAGGCGAGGGCGTCTCTCCAAGCGCTGGAGCTCGCCCAGGAGGAGGAACTATGATCCTGCTGATTGATAATTACGACAGCTTTTCCTATAACCTCTATCAGCTGATCGGAGAGATCGAGCCGGATATCCGGGTCATCCGAAACGATGAGATGACGGTGGAGGAGATCGAGGAACTCCGGCCTGACCGGATCATCCTCTCCCCGGGTCCCGGCAGGCCGGAAAACGCCGGCGTGATCATCCCGGCGGTCAGGATCCTGGGTCCCCGGATCCCGATCCTGGGCGTCTGCCTGGGCCATCAGGCGATCTGCGCCGCCTATGGAGCGGCGGTCTCCTATGCAAAGCGGCTGATGCACGGCAAACAGTCCATGGTAAAGCTGGACCGGACCTGCCCCTTGTTCGCGGGATGTCCCGGGATCGTCCCTGTAGCCCGGTATCATTCCCTCGCCGCGGAGGCCGGGACGATCCCGGCGGAGCTGAAGATCACCGCGTGTACCGAAGACGGCGAGGTGATGGCGGTGCAGCACAGAGAATACCCCGTCTACGGCGTGCAGTTCCACCCGGAATCCATCATGACGCCGGATGGAAAAACCATGCTGGATCATTTTATCAAGGAGATTTGAGCCATGATCAAAGAAGCCATCGTGAAGATCGTCAATAAAGAGGACCTCACTTATGACGAAGCCTATGCCGTCATGAACGAGATCATGAGCGGCGAAACGACCGCCACCCAGAACGCGGCGTTTCTCGCCGCCCTGTCCACCAAGAGCGCCAGAGCGGAGACGGCGGACGAGATCGCCGGCTGTGCCGCCGCCATGCGGGCCCACGCCACCGCCGTGGAAACCGGAATGGAGCTGTTTGAGATCGTGGGAACGGGGGGCGACAATGCCCAGAGCTTCAATATCTCCACCACCTCCGCCCTTGTGGCGGCTGCGGGGGGGATGAAGGTGGCGAAGCACGGGAACCGGGCGGCTTCCTCCCGGTGCGGGACGGCGGATTGCCTGGAAGCCCTGGGGGTCAATATCCACCAGAGCCCGGCCCGGTGCGTGGAGCTGCTGAAGGAGGCGGGCATGTGCTTCTTCTTCGCGCAGAAATACCATACCTCCATGAAATACGTGGGCGCCATCCGGAAGGAGCTGGGCTTCCGCACCGTATTCAATATCCTGGGACCGCTGACGAACCCGGGAAAACCCTCCTTGCAGCTCCTGGGGGTCTATGACGAGTATCTGGTGGAGCCCCTGGCCCAGGTGCTGAGCAGCCTGGGGGTCCGGCGGGGCATGGTGGTTTACGGGAAGGATAAGCTGGATGAGATCTCCCTGAGCGCGCCCACAAAGATCTGCGAGATCCGGGATGGCTGGTATAAGACCTTCGTCGCCGCGCCGGAGGATTTCGGGCTGGAGCGCTGCGCCAGGGAGGATCTCCGGGGCGGGACCCCCGAGGAAAACGCGAAGATCACCCTGTCGATCCTGTCCGGCGCGGAAGGCCATAAGCGGAACGCCGTCCTGATGAACGCCGGCGCCGCCCTCTATATCGGCGGCAAGGCGGGCAGCATGAAGGAGGGGATCGCCCTGGCGGCGGAGCTCATCGATTCCCGGCGCGCTCTGGAAACGCTGAACAAGCTCAGGGAAGTGAGCAACCGGCCCGAGGAGGAAGCATGACCATACTGGACCGGCTTGCGGGATATGCGGCGGAAAGGGTCTCCGCGGCGAAGGAGAAAAGACCGGCGGAAGAGATGAGACGTCTGGCCCTTTCCCTGCCCAAGGGGGATTTCGCTTTTGAGGAAGCCTTGAAAAAACCGGGGGTATCCTTCATCTGCGAGTGCAAAAAGGCCTCCCCCTCCAAGGGACTCATCGCGCCGGATTTCCCGTATCTCAAAATCGCAGAGGAGTATGAAGCGGCGGGCGCCGACTGCATCTCCGTGCTCACGGAGCCGAAATGGTTTCTGGGCAGCGACCGGTATCTGCAGGAGATCGCAGAAGCCGTGTCCGTTCCCTGTCTGCGGAAGGATTTCACGGTGGACGCATACATGATCTATGAGGCGAAGCTCCTGGGCGCTGCGGCGGTGCTGCTGATCTGTTCGATCCTGCCGGAGACGGCGTTGAAGGAATACATCGGGCTCTGCGACGAACTGGGCCTTTCCGCGCTGGTGGAGGCCCATGACCGGGAAGAGGTGCAGAAGGCCCTGCGGGCGGAGGCGCGGATGATCGGCGTGAACAACCGGAATCTCGCGGATTTTTCCGTGGATACGGAGAACAGCCGCAGGCTCAGGGCGCTGATCCCTCCCGACGTGATCTTCGTCTCCGAAAGCGGCGTCAGGACCGGGGAAGACGTGGCAAAGCTCCGGGAGATCGGCGCCGACGCGGTGCTCGTGGGGGAAACGCTGATGCGCGCGCCGGATAAGACGGCGAAGCTGGCGGAACTGCGGGGTCCGGTATGACGAAGATCAAGCTGTGCGGACTGTACCGTCCCGGGGATATCGAGGCGGCCAACCGGCTGGGGCCGGAGTACGTGGGGTTCGTGTTCGCCCGGGGGAGCAGGCGGTATGTGACGCCGGAAAAGGCGGCGGAGCTGAAAAGACTGCTGTCTCCCGCCATCCGGGCGGTGGGGGTGACGGTGAACGAAGAGCCGGAGACGATCGCGGCGCTGCTGAAAAACGGCGTGATCGACATGGTCCAGCTCCACGGGAACGAGGACGAGGACTATATCCGGCGGCTGAGGCGGCTCGCCGACCGGCCCATCATCCGGGCCGTGTCCGTCCGGACGGAAAAAGACGCGAAAGACGCAGAAGCCTCCTCCGCCGATCTCCTCCTGCTGGATTCCGGAGCGGGTTCGGGAAGCGTGTTTGACTGGCGGCTGATCGAAGCCATACGCAGGCCGTATTTCCTCGCCGGCGGGCTGAACGCTGACAATGTGGAAAAAGCGGTGAGGGAGCTGAAGCCCTTCGGGGTGGACGTCAGCTCCGGGATCGAAACGGACAGGAAAAAGGACGAACAAAAAATGGCGGCGTTTGTCGCCGCAGTCAGAAAGGCGGACAGATCATGACAAATCCGGCGGGAAGGTTCGGCGTCCACGGGGGGCAGTACATCCCGGAGACGCTGATGAACGCGGTGATCGAGCTGGAAAGAGCGTACAACTTCTACAAGGAGGACCCGGCCTTCAACCGGGAGCTCACGGAGCTGCTGAACGAGTATGCGGGAAGGCCCTCCCGGCTCTACTGTGCCCGGCGGCTGACGGAGAA
>CAMZIY010000132.1 GCA_947307365.1 uncultured Clostridia bacterium | reverse complement strand
TATTGTTTTTTCTGGGAGGGGCGTGTATGGAGTATCGTGCTTTGCTGGATCGATTGCAGGACGGTCGGTTTCGGAAACTCCATTTATCTCAGAAAGCGCTGCGGGCGCGGATGAAGGAGTCTGGGTTTTTGGCCGGACTGCCGGCCACGCTGGGGGCCCGGCGCGTCCGCTGTTCAGAGGTGCTCTCCTGGTGTCAGCCGGTGATGGACGCCCTTTGCCCCCCGCCGGAGGGAGGCTGGCTGCTATGCTGCTACGAGGAGCTGGCCCACCGCCTTTTCCCCGATCCTCAGCGGCGCCCCATCGGCCAGTCGGAGGCTCAGGCCATGGAGTTCTATCTCACCGTCCTGGACTTCTTTCTGGAGACGGAGGCCGGCCGCTGCCCCCACGATCCCCTGAGCGACATCCCCTCCCTGACCGAGGCGGAGCTGTCTTGCAGCCTGATCCGGGACGAGTATGAGCGGTTTTGCCGGGCGATCGCAGCCTCCCGCTTCGTGACGCTCATGCGGCTGGGCCGGGAGACCATGCCATTCGATCCCGCCTCCCATCCCATCGGGGTCCATTCCCTGGCGCTGCACATGGCCCGCCAGGCAAAGATGGCAGGCATGACCGTGGACGTCCCCCTGGTCAGCGCCGCCTCTCTGGCCCATGACATCGGCAAATTCGGCTGTCGGGGCCAGGACGCCCAGCGGATCCCCTACCTGCATTATTACTATACGGACCGGTGGCTCACGGAGCAGGGCCTGCCCCGGATCGCCCACATCGCCGCCAACCACTCCACCTGGGATCTGGAATTCGAAAACCTGAGCCTGGAATCCCTGATCCTGATCTATGCGGATTTTCGTGTGCGTGGGACTCGGGAGAATGGACGGGAGATCGTGCGCATCTACGATCTCTCCGAGAGCTACGACATGATCTTTTCCAAGCTCTATGACATGACGCCGGAGAAGCAGCGCCGATATAGAACGGTCTACTATAAGCTGCAGGACTTCGAGCGGCTGCTCATCCACTGCGGCGTGCGCACCGAGATCACGGCGGAAGCGCCCAAGCCCCTGGCGCGGCCGAACCCCGCCCTGCTCTCCGACCGGGAGAGTCTGGACGCCCTGCGAGAGCTCACGCTGGAGAACAACATCCGCCTCATGTACGATATGTCCCGGGACGTGAGCTTCGGGCAGCTGCTGGATAGGGCCCGCAGCGAAAAGAACCTGCACCGCATCCGGACCTATCTGCAGATCTTCGAGGAGTTCAGCACCTATATGACCGGAGCCAACAAGCGGCGGACGCTGGCCTTCCTCTACGAGCTGCTGACCCACCATCAGGGGGACGTGCGCCGCCGCAGCGCCCGGATCATGGGCCAGATCCTGGCCAACAGCGGGCCTCGCTACCGCAAGGAGGTCCCCGCCTCCGCCCCCCAGTGGGCCGTGGCGCCGGCCACGGCGGCGATCCTCAACGAATCCGTGGAACTGTGGAACCACTATACCGACATCTGCCTGCACCCGGACTACAAGATCGCCGCCAAACACGCCACCCGGATCTCCAATTCCCTGAAGATCATATCTAAGGCCCTCTTCGAGAGCTGCCCGGCGGAGGACACGCTCCTGTATCTGGAGCCCCTGCTGCGACGGCTGGAGCAGGAAACCGGGGAAGCCCTCTTCGCTCTGATCGACGGGCTGTTCTATCTGCCCATGGACCGGCTGAGCCGGGAACGGCTGGAGGAAGTGATCGAGACGCTCCTTCAAAAGCTGAAGGTGACCGAGGAACCCTTGCGGGTGGTGATCCTCCGGCGTCTCGCCCAGTTCTGGTCCCTGTTGGGACCGTCGGCGCAGCAGGATATCCTACAGCGCCTGCCGGAACTGCTGCCGGGATCCATGGACTGCGCCGAGCGGTATGTTTTGTCCCGCCTTCGGGGCGAAGCGCTGCCGGAGCTGCCCGTTTCGGAGCTCTATCTGCGGGATCTGAAGACGGCCGTCCACTGGATCGTGAAGCTGACCCAGGTGGACGCGCTGACGGAGGAAGCGCTCCTCCACCCGGAGCACGCCTTCCACACGGCCATGCACCTTTCCAATCTCCTGTCGGTCAGCGAGCATCTGCCGGTGCGGGAACGGGCCGGGGCCTCCCTGCTGCGGCTGGTGGACCGGCTGCCCCTCGATCAGCAGAACGAGATCATCGTGGACCTGCTGCGGGAGCTGGAGACCGGTCAGGACGAGATTTCGGCGTTCATCCCGGATTATGTGGGCGTGCTGATCGCCAAGCTCCCGGACAAGGAGCTTTCGGAGTGTCTGGACTATCTTCGGAACCTGATCCGCTCCTCCACCATTCGGACCGCTACGGCCAGCCTCCTGACCCTGAGCCGGATCCTGCCGGAGCTGCCGGACAGCGAGAGCGCCCGGGCGGACGAGATATTGGGGATCCTGCTGGCCGGCGTCTCCCATTACAACGACACCATCCACGGGACCGCCCTCACCGTGCTCTGCGAGCGGGTGCTGGCGTCCGCCGCCCTCCCGGATCGGCGAAAGCAGGCGTATTGTGCCCGGGTGGGCAAGAAGCTCCTCTGCCTCCTGACGGAGCCCCGGCAGGGGGAGTATACCCGCTTCACCCAAACGGCGGTCCTCAATCGGCTGTACCGCTTCCTGGTCCGCTGCCGGGTTTTGGAGCTGCCCTTCCTCTACCCCGCCCAAAAGCCCGTGGCCTTCTTCCCGGGCACCTTCGACCCCTTCACCTCCGGGCACAAGCGGATCGTGGAGGAGCTGTGCCGCCTGGGGTATGAGGTGTATCTGGCCATCGACGAGTTCTCCTGGTCCAAGCAGCCCGTGGCCAAGCTCATGCGGCGGCAGATCGCCTCCATGAGCGTGGCGGATCTCACAGGGGTGTTCCTGTTCCCGGACGAGATCCCCGTCAACATCGCCTATCCCCAGGAGCTGAAAAAGCTGGACCTTCTCTTCCCCGGTCGAGCCCTGTATTTAGTCACCGGCAGCGACGTCATCGCCAACGCCTCCGCCTATCGAAGCGAAGCAACCGGCAGCGCGGGGGATTACAACCACATCGTCTTTTTGCGGGATGAGACGGAGCGAAGGGTGGTGGAGGAGCGCATCCGGGGCCGGAAGCAGATTTTGAGCCTGCCGGAGTTCTATGAAAGCGTATCGTCCACCCGCATCCGCCAATATGTGGATCAGAACATGGATATCTCCATGCTGGTGGACCCCATGGTCCAGAGCTATATATTCGAAAACAATCTGTATCTTCGGGCACAGCAGTACAAGGCCCCTCTGCAGGCCAGGGAGTTTCGCCTCGACTTCGGCCGGGAGGAGGATGGGTATGTGACCCGCCTGATGGGGGTCGCCGACGGCAAACCCTTTGCCCGGGCGGAGGGCAGGACCGTCCGCAGCGACAGCTTCTACGGCCTCACCGGTTCCGCCGAGGCGGCTGACTTTTTGCGGGCCAGGACCTCCGGCCGGGTGCTGCTGGTCACAGCCGTTCAGGCCCAGCAGCCGGAGCAGGTGCAGCTCCTGGTGAACGAGCTGCTGGTCCGCTGCCTCAGCTTCGACCACACCTATGCCCTCTGCCGTCAGGATATACATGAAGCGCTGCCTTCCCTGCTGCCCCAGTTCGGCTTTCTGCCGGTCATTGGGGCGCCGGGGCTGTGGTATGTGGATATGCGGACCCCGGTGGTCCTGATCCAGGATGTGCTGCGCCGGTTCAAGGAGCCCCACCGCAGCGACCCCGTTCTGGCGGACGTGGTAACCAGATCCCGTATCAAGCTCCGCCTGGGCCTCGCCGCCCTCTATCCCGGAAAGCTCCTGCTGACCTTCGACGCGCTGCTGCTCGATCAGGCGCTGACCGAGCTGGTCCGCCAGGCTAACGGGGTGGCGGACCGGGTGCCTGGGGACAGGACCCTGGGGCCCTACATGTGCGTGCCCTTCGGCAACATCCTCTCCGGGGAGATCGTCCCCAACACCGTCACCAAGAGCATGCACCTCGATAAGGCCCTGGCGGAGGATTCCCTCCATTATCGCATCGGGCACATGCGGGGCTACTCCGATCTGGGCGTCCAGGTGCAGACGCTGGCCTCCTTCCACCGCCCCCTGATCCTGACGGACGATCTGCTGCACAACGGATACCGGTTCCGGCGGCTGCAGGAGGTGTTCCGGAGGGAGCAGGTGGAGATCCGCGAGGTGATCGTGGGCATCCTTTCCGATACCGGCCTCGATCTCATGGCTCAGCAGGGCTGTCGGGTGGAGGCGGTCTACCACATCCCCAACCTGCTGCATTGGTTCAACGAGAGCCTGCTCTACCCCTTCATCGGCGGGGACAGCGTGGAGGGCGCGTCGGGAGGCGAAGGCCCCCTGCCGTCGGCCAACATGATCCTGCCCTACTACTATCCTACGTATCTGGGCGACGTGGGGGAGGAGCAGATCGCCGCCCTGTCCCTCTGTGCCCTGACCAACGCCCGGGACATCCTCAGTGCCATGGAGAGCCGGCACCAGTCGAGCTTCGGGACGCCGCTGACCATACAGCGCCTGGACGAAGCCTTTTTGGAGCCCCGGGTCCCCTACCGGAGCAACGGCCTCAAATATCGGTCGGACGCGCTGCCTTCGTCCTACCTGAAGGACGATATGGACCTGTTCCGCCGCCTCCGGCCCGGGACCGACAGAAGGCGTTGAAGGAAGGAGGCGTCGTTCATGGCTGAGTATTATGCGTATCAGGGGCTGTGCCTGTGCCCGAGGGGCGGCAGGCTCCCCCAGGGGGCGACGCCCGTGGCGGCCCCCTTTCATCCCCTGCTGTATCTGGTGGAACGGGACCCCCTTACCCATGGGGCACTGCGTCCCCTCCCGGGACCGGACGCCCTGGACGCTCCGGAGGATTGGCGGCGCCTGCTGCCCACAGACGGGGAAACGCAGGAAGGATGCTATGCGCTGAACACCGCCTTCCCCCGGGCTATGGCGTTGGCTCC
>CAMZIY010000131.1 GCA_947307365.1 uncultured Clostridia bacterium | reverse complement strand
CCGGCGTGAAATGCCTCTTCGTGGACCACCTGGACCGCCTCTGGATCGGCACCACCGACAGCGGCCTGGTGGTGATGGAGAAGGGGGAGTTTCGCCATTGGGACCGGAAGGACGGCCTGAAGGCGGACAATATCCGCGTCATCGCGGAGGACGATAGCGGGCTGATCTATGTGGGCTCCTCCGGAGGCATCGACGTTGTGGACCGGCGCATGCAGATCCGCTCCTTGAAGGACTTCCGACTGGAGGACTCCTATCTCTCCGATCTGCGCGTGGGGCCGGACGGGCTACTCTACGGACTCACCGAAGCCGGGGACATCTTCACTCTGAAGGAGGGCAAGGTCGACAGCTATCTTTCCCATGAGACATGCCGCGTCTCCAACGCGGGCTGCATCCTCCCCGACCCGGACAATCCCGGCTATCTCTATGCGGAGGCCGGCATCTCCCGGATCTGCTATGGGAAGCTGGGAGACAATTTCAAAAACGCCGAATTCTTCGACATTTCCCCTCTGGCCTATGTGCAGCGGATGGAGTCCATCGGCGGGTCTCTGTGGATATGCACCCGAAACGGCATCGGCGTTCTGGACGAGGAAGGCTTCCACAGGCTGGACGGCGTCCCCATGAACAATTCCGTCGGACACGTCATGACCGACTATGAAGGGAATCTCTGGTTCACCTCCTCCCGCCAGGGCGTGATGAAGATCGTGCCCAACCGCTTCCTGGATGTTTTCGAGCGCTGCGGACTGGAGGAGGAAGTGGTCAACTCCACCTGCATGTACGGAGAGCAGCTGTTCATCGCCACGGACACGGGGCTGAAGGTGGCGGACCCTTCGGGCGTCGTCTCCAACCTTCCCCTGACGAAAGCGGTCACGGCCTCCGGCGCCGATCTGGGAGTCCGGGATCTGCTGGAGTTCCTGGACGGCTGCCGCATCCGCTCCATCATCCGGGACAGCCGGGGGCGGCTCTGGCTCTCCACCTGGCGGACTCGCGGTTTGCTCCGCTATGATCGGGGCGAACTGACGGCCTTCACCGTGGAGGACGGACTTCTATCCGACACGCCCCGCGCCGTCTGCGAACGGGAGGACGGGGCGATCCTGGTGGCATTGACGGGCGGCGTGAACGTGATCGAAGGGGACCGGGTGACGGGCTCCTACAGCACAGAGGAGGGCATCGCCAACTCCGAGAGCCTGACGGTAGCCTGCGGCTTTAGGGGCGACATCATCCTGGGTACGGACGGCGGCGGACTTTTCATCATCGGCGAAAACGGCGTTTCCCACATGGGCAAGGAGGAGGGCCTCAGCTCCGATATCATCATGCGCGTCAAGCCGGACGAGAGCAGAGAGCTCCTCTGGCTCGTCACCAGCAATTCCATCTCGTATATGACCCCTGACTACCGGGTGACGGCGGTGAGCTCCTTCCCTTACGCCAACAATTTCGACCTGTATCAGAACAGTGCGGATGAGATGTGGGTCCTGAGCAGCGACGGCATCTACGTCGCCGCCACGGAGGATATGCTGGCTGACCGGGCCTTCGACCCCATCCACTACGGCATGGCAAACGGGCTCCCCTGCATCACCACCGCCAATTCCTACAGTGAGCTGACGGATGACGGGGACCTCTACATCCCGGGTAAATCCGGGGTGACAAGGGTGAATATCGACGAGCCGCTGGTGAACGTCAGCGACCTGAAAGCGGTGATCCCCTATATCGAGGCCGACGGGATCCGGGTATATCCCGATGCCGAGGGGAACTTCCGGGTGGGGAACAAGGTCCGGAAGCTGACGGTGTTCAGCTACGTTTTCAATTATTCCCTGGTGGACCCCCAGGTGAGCTATCAGCTGGAGGGCTTTGACCGGGAGGCGACCACCCTGCTTCGCAGCGAGCTCGCGCCTGCGGACTATACGAACCTGCCGGGCGGCACCTACCGCTTCGTGCTGGAGCTGAAGGACTCCCTGGGCCAGGGCAGCAAGACCCTCTCCGTGCAGATCCTCAAGGAAAAAGCCTTCTATGAGGAGAGTTGGTTCTATATCCTGGCGGGGCTGTTCGCGCTGGCCTGCCTGGTGGTCGGTTTCCGTATGTATCTGCGGGCGCGCATCCGCAGTCTGGAAAAGAAACACCTGGAGGAAAAAGAGAGGGAGCGGATCAGCACGGAACTGCATATGGCCAACCGCATCCAGGGCAGCATGCTCCCCCATGAGTTCCCGCCCTTCCCGGACCGGAAGGAATTCAGCATCTATGCCTCCATGGACCCGGCCAGGGAGGTGGGCGGCGATTTCTACGATTTCTTCCTGATCGACGACGATCATCTCTGCATGGTGATGGCGGACGTTTCCGGCAAGGGCATCCCGGCAGCCCTCTTCATGATGATCTCCAAGGTCATCCTCCAGAGCTGCGCCATGCTGGGCCAGTCCCCGGCGGAGATCCTGGTCAAGACCAACGAAGCCCTCTGTTCCGGCAACCAGGAGGAGATGTTCGTCACGGTTTGGGTGGGTATCCTGGAGATCAGCAGCGGACGGATCACGGCGGCAAACGCCGGACACGAATACCCCGCGGTGATGAAGGAGGGGCGCTTCAGTCTGCTGAAGGACAAGCATGGCTTTGTCATCGGCGGGATGCCCGGTATGAAATACAAGGAATACGAGATCCGGCTGGAGCCGGGAGACAAGCTCTTCCTCTACACCGACGGCGTGCCGGAGGCGACGGACGCGGAAAACGCCATGTTCGGCACCGAGCGGATGCTGGAGGCACTGAACGAAGACCCCGAGGCGCCGCCCCGGTCGATCCTGGAGAACGTGCGCCGGGCTACCGACTGCTTTGTGAAGAACGCGGAGCAGTTCGACGATCTGACCATGCTCTGCCTCGAATATGACGGGTACGACAAAGCCGGACCGGAGGATACATAACCTTGCAGGATCGCTTCGGAAAAGCGACGGCGAATATACGATCCCGGGCCGGTACTTCCCGGGCAGGGCGGACAACGGAGGGAGAAGAGAATGATCGTTCCCAAAATGATCCTGTTTGACAACGGCAGTACGCTGACCTGCGAGCCGGATATCGATCCGCTGCGGGCGATGCGTGCGGTCATGCCGCACATAACGAAAACCCGATGGGCCTTTCCGCGGAAGAACTGGTCGCGGCAGAACGGCAAGTATTCAAAGAGATCCGACCGGTCCGGGAAGCGGGCTTCGAAATGCATGAATGGATGCTGGTCCGGCTGATCTACGGCCGTCTGGGTATCGAGTTCGACATCGATATGGCTGAGTTTGAGCGGATCTTCTGGACAGGCTTGTCGGCCGGCGAGATCACGCCCCACGCCGACGAGCTTCTGGATCATCTGAACGGAAGAGGCATCCGCACAGGAGTGATCAGCAACATCATTTTCTCCGGCAGCGCGCTGGGAGAGCGGCTCGACCGGCTTTTGCCGAACAACCGATTTGAATTTATCATCGCTTCCAGCGATTACGCGGTCCGCAAGCCGAACCGCTCCCTGTTTGAGATCGCGGCGCTCAAAGCGGGGCTGCCCCCGAATGAGATCTGGTATTGCGGAAACAGCGTGCGCAAGGACGTGATCGGCGCGCACAGCGCCGGAATGATCCCGGTGCTGTATGAAGGCGCGCGGGGGAAAGACGAAGAGCCCGACGCCGAGGCGGACTTTTCCTATCTCCATATCGGCGATTGGAGGGAAATGATCGAACTGCTGCCTTGAAGTTCGGCCGGATGCGGCAATGGGAGCAGGCGAATTCATTGTCTGCGCCCGGTCATGGTAAGAACAGTTCGAAAAATCGAAAACGCGGGGCGGTTGAAATGACGAGGGAAGAACTGAAAACAATATGGAAAAGGGAAGAGGACTGCGCTTTTATCCGGGGGTGGGATTTTTCCCATATCCAGGGACGCTATGAGGAAGAAGACTGTCTTCCGTGGAATTACGAGGCGATCATCCGCAGTGTCCTTAAGGATGAGATGAAACTCCTTGATTACGATACGGGCGGCGGGGAGTTTCTTCTCTCCCTTCAGCACCCTTTTGAAAACACCTGCGCGACAGAAGGCTATCCCCCGAATGTGGCGCTCTGCAGGGAGCGGCTGCTGCCGCTGGGAATCGACTTGCGGGAATGCAGAGACGCATCGCAGATCCCGTTTGACGATGAAACCTTTGATATCATCATCAATCGGCACGGTGACTTTTATCCGCCGGAGATCAAACGGCTGCTGAAGCCGGGCGGGCTGTTCATTACCCAGCAAGTGGGGTCCGATAACGACAGAGAACTGGTTGAAATGGTCCTCCCCGGCGCGGAAAACCGTTTCCCCATGAGAATCTGCAGGAGCAGAGGACCAGATTTGCGGACATAGGGTTCGAGATCCTGCAGGCGGATGAAGCATTTGGTCCCATCTCCTTTTACGATGTCGGCGCCTTCGTTTGGTTTGCCAGGATCATCGAATGGGAGTTTCCCGGCTTCTCTGTCGACCGCTGCTTTGAACGGCTTCTGCAATTGCAGAAATCCATAGAACGAGATGGAAAAATCGCCGGAACGACGCACCGATACCTGATAGCTGCGAGAAAGGACGGCTGAACAATTCCGGGCTTGAATGGGTATAAAGGGAAAGCTCCGCTTTTTGGGCGGGGCTTTTCTTTTACGGATTTTACTCGAACTGCGGGGGAGAGGCCGACGCCGCACCGGGGCAGCATGAAATATCAGTGAAGATCACATGAAAATTATTGGTCAAAATAGTTGAATAATTATTTCAAAAATGTTATGCTTTGGAGGAAATCACCAAGACGGCAAGAACAGCAAAAGGAAGGAGTAAAAGATGAAAAAGCGCATCCTGATCCTCTGCCTGGCTGCAGCGATGGTCCTGGCGCTATTCTCCGGCTGCGCCAAGACCCAGCCCGCTCCGGCCACCGCTGCGCCGGCCGAGCAGGCGACACAGGCGCCGGCAACACAGGAACCCCCGGCAGTGCAGGCGGAGGCGCAGA
>CAMZIY010000130.1 GCA_947307365.1 uncultured Clostridia bacterium | reverse complement strand
TCTGCTGCGTGGGCGCCATCTTCCTGTGGAAGGCCTCCACCGTGCTGGAGCTGGTGTACGCCGCCTACTCCCTGCGGGGCGCGCTGTTCGTGGTGGTCCTCTTCGGTATCTACTGGAAGAAGTCCAGCCAGAAGGGCGCCATTGCCGCCATGATCTGCACCGCCGTGGCCGCCGTGGCCTGGGTGGCCATCAAGCTGGCCACCGGGAGCTATCCCCTCAAGTTCGGCTCCTTCGCCGTGAGCGAGACCTACATCGCGGTGGTGGTGGCCGCCGTGTGCACCATCATCTTCAGCCTGGTCTTCAAGCCCTCCGCTCTGGAGCAGTCCGAGCGCGAGCAGACCAAGAAAGCGCTGAAGATCGCCATGGAGAACGCATAAACCGATTTGCTCCTCATACACCCTGCTTTTCTGCGGAAGAGCAGGGTGTTTTTATTTTTCTTCCCTTTTTTCTGAAGAAATTTCAATTTGCCTATTGACATTGACGCGACGTCAAATTGTACGCTTCGGGAGAAAGGAGGGTTCCATATGCGCAAATGCATCGTTTTCCTGCTGGTCCTGGCGCTGGTACTGGTTTGCCTCCCGAGCTGCGGCAAGAAAGCCCCCGCGGACGATGGTCCCCTGACCATTAACCCGGATGGGACCGTCGGCCTGCTCCGCTGGGGCATGACCTGGGAGGAGGTACAGAGGGCGGACAGCCGGATCGTCTTCCCGGAGGAGGCCGGCGATGCGGATGCGGACCACGTCTCCAAAGCGGCAAACGTGGAGTTTATGGACCGCCAGGCGGGCCTGACCCTCCGCTTCATCCGCTTTCCCGAGGAGGGGGAAAACGCCCCCTGCCGCCTGTACATGATCCATATCTTTTCCAACCTCAAGGCCGGGGAGCCGGACTACATCCCCCTGGTGAAGGCCTGTCTCACCAGCGACACCGTGGAGGTGGGCCGTCAAAGGCGGGGCTCCGGGGAATGGGGTTCCACCGAAACCCTGGAAGACTGCATACCCCGGGACAGGCTGGATGCGCTTTATCCCGAATGGGCGGAGCTCACCGAGGAGGACCGGGCCACGAAGCACCACCTGTGGCGGGTGGGGGCACTGAGCACCCGGGGCCCCTATGACGCGGGGGGCATGCCTGCCATCACCGGAGACCGGGAATTTATCTACAACGCCATGGGCTACTATCTGATCCTGGCGGATATTCTGACGAGGAGGGGATAAACCATGCGCCGCTTTCTTACTCTGCTGCTGCTTTTCGCCCTGCTTCTGCTCCCGGGCTGCCGGACTAAGGCGCCCTCGGACGAGGGGCCCCTGACCCTGAACCCGGACGGGACCCTGGGGAACCTGCGCTGGGGGATGCGCTACGCCGAGGCGGCAAAAGCGGACAGCCGGATCCGCCTGGGGACAAGCGATGACCCCAACCTGAACATCTGCGAAGTGGAGTTCCTGGGGAAGCGCTGGACCCTCAGCTTGACCTTTGGCCCGCCCGCCGCCATGGCGGGCTATGTGGGAGACGGGGTGAGCCGCCTGGGCTGCATGACGCTCAGCCCTCTGGAGGAAGGGAGCTGGGAGGAGCTGGTGGAGCCCCTGGAGGCGGTGCTGGGCCCCCGAAACATCACAGCCCGGTACGCGGGCCCTGAATGGGACGAGGAAGGCCGCTTCACCTGTTCATCCCATGAGGGCCTCCCAAAATGGGCCTGGGCCTGGGAATCGGCAGAAACCATGGGAAGCCGTCTGACCGGCCGGGAGCTGGCGGCGGCTTACCCCTACGCCGAAGACCTCAACGCCCTCCGCTGGGGGACGCCTCTGTTCACCGTGTATTTCCAATACCGGGACGCCCGGGATAACTGGTATTCCTATCAGAATCTTCAGCCGACCCATCTGCCGGCGGTACCCGAAACGGAACTTCCCACCCTCGTGATGGAGGGCCACTACGCCGTGGAAGCCCAGGTGCTGAAAACGCTCCTGCGGTCGGAGGAGACCGAGCGCCCGCCCCTTTCCCCTGGGGACGATCCGGGCTCCGCCCGCCTGAGCTGGCAGGGGGAGGACTACTACTTCACCGATACCGTCCTCTATGAGCTGCCTGGCAAAGACTACTGGAGGACCCAGGCGATCCTGGTGGGAGCCGTGAAGCCAAAGGGCGCCCGGGAGGAGCTCACGGGGAACCTGGACGGCTACGTGTATATGCAGAGGAATCTCCTCTTCCCCCTCTACTTCCGCTGGCGGGAATGGGATGAGGCAAAAGACGGCCCCGAACCCTATCTGGTGTTCTCCATTCCGAAAGGAAGCTGAGGGTAAAAAAGTACCCGCCCCCTTCAGGAGGGCGGGTACTGCGCATATACGGGTTCTTATCCCTTGAAGCCGATGCTCTCGATCTGGATCTTGAACCGCTTCTTCAGGCCGTCGATGGTCTCCTTGGTGAGACGGCTGGGATCGTAGTGCCGGATGGACTCGATATTCTGGAGGAAGAGGCTCCAGTAGGGCTGGCCGCCCAGGTCGTACATCTCCGACTTCTCCAGGACCTCGATGCTCCGGGGCAGGAAGCGGGGCGCGTTGATGACGCACTCGTCGTCCGCAATGAATTCCTTGCCGCCGATGGTGAACTTCACCTTGCCGCTGCGCAGGTAGAACAGCTCACGGATGGGGGGATACTTCACCCACTGGGCGGTGAAGCCGGGCTCCATGATGGCGCAGTCCAGCTCCTTGACGCCGCCGTTTTCCCACCGCTCCACCACGATGCGCATGCTGACGCCGGGGAACTCATAGGAAGCATGGGGCCGGTTGGGGTTCTTGATGGCGGAGCACTGCTCCGTGGGGACCTCCTTGCAGAGGAAGGGCTCGATGGGGTTGGAATCCATGAAGCCCCGGGTGGACAGAGCGTTCAGCTCGGGATCGTCCGCCAGCTCGGGCATCATCCGCTTGACCCGGCCCACGTCCCCGGCCTCGGGATAGGTGAAGAAATCGTGGTAGGTTCCACGCCACTTCACGTCGTCCAGGAAGAACATGCCCTGGGACTGGCCTGCCTGGAGCTGGACGATGTCCCCCTTCTTCGCCAGAGCCCGCATGCCGTCGATATACAGGTAGAGGCTGCCGCTGTCCACAAAGAAGGTCTCATAGCCCTTCCAGTGGAAATGGGGCATGGGGGTCTTGTTGGGATCCATCCCCTCGGGGTTCTTGTGCATCACGGAGTCCAGGCACCAATAGAGGCCGTGCTCCCCCTCCGCCGCGGTGATGGAGCCCACGGTGGAGGAAACCTGGCCGTTGGGGAAGTAGCTGTGGGCCGGGGGGCCCTTCCAGGTGGTCTCCGGGGTCTTCAGGTCGAACAGGAATTCGTTTTTGTTGTCCATGGTTTACCGTCCTTTCCATAAATATTATGTAAACAATCTATCCAATACGATGGTCCACAGGGGGATGGTGAGCACGCAGAAGAGGGTGCTGGCCACCACGATGTACCCCGCCACGGTGCGGGCCTCCGCCGCCTCCGGATCGTACCGCAGGAGGAAGGTGGGGGTGAGGGAGGCCACGGGCATGGCAAAGTAATACATGGTGCTCCTGATAATCTCCGGCTTTACGCCCGCGAGCCGGAACAGGAGCACCGCCAGGGCCGGGATCACCAGCAGGCGGCAGGCCGTCACCAGCAGCACGCTGGGGTGCTTCACCGCGCTCCGCAGGTCCGCGTCGGCAATGATGGCGCCGCAGAGCATGAGCCCAAGAGGGGAGGCCATGTTGCCGATGGTCTCCAGGGTGGTGGAGACGACGGCGGGCAGCGGGATCCGGAAGGCGTAGAGGGCGAGGCCGATGAAAACGGCGATCACCGGGGCGCAGAGGAACTTCTTCACCGTCTCCTTCACGTCCATCCGGGTCCCCGCCTTCCCCAGCATCACGGCGGCCCCGCCGTAGAACATGATCCGGATGGGCAGGGTGAAGAGGACGTAACTGAAAAAGCCCGTCTCCCCGCAGACCTCCTTCACCACGGCGAAGCCCACGAAGGTGAAGTTGGTGAAGAGGAGGGAAAAGCGCACGGTCTTCCGCAGGTCCTTATCCTTCATCCAGCCGGTGGCGGCGAAGACCAGGAGGAACATCACCGCCATGCTCCCCACGGCCAGGGCGATGAGCAGCGGGGCGGTGAGCAGCTGGTCCAGGCTGTACTCCATGCGGAAGGAGGAGATGATCATGCAGGGCAGGGGCACCGCCATGACGAAGCGGCTGAGCATCTTGTCGAAGCCGTCGGGCATGGCCTTCGCCTTCCTGGCGGCAAAACCCGCCAGAATGAAAAGCAGCAGCCGTATGGAGAGCTGTACGACGGTCATGGTCCCTTCCCCTTCCCTGTCTTCAGTTTAGCCCAAAACCGGGGAAAAGGCAAGGAGAATCGGGAGGCGGCCTGTCAGGGACAGGATCTTCGCCGCAGCGCCGAACATTCTCATACAGCTCTTGACAGGGCCCTCCGTATACGGGATAATACGGATATAAGCATCTCTGACGGGAGGAAATAACTATGGATATCGAAAAGCTGAAAACGTTTTTCACCACAGCCGGGGTCAACCTGCTCATGGGGATCATCATCCTCGTGGTGGGACTGTTCGTGGTCCACTGGCTGGTGAAATTCCTGCGGAAGAGCAAAACCTTTTCCAAGCTGGATCCTTCCCTGCAGTCCTTCTTCCTCAACGCCATCAAGCTGGTCCTCATCGTGGTCATCGTCCTGTCGGCGGCCAACGTCATCGGCATCCCCCTGACCTCCATCATCACCATTTTTGCCTCCGCCGGCGTAGCCGTCAGCCTGGGCATGCAGGGCGCTCTGGGGAACCTGGTGGGCGGCGTGACCCTCCTGCTCCTGAAGCCTATCAAAACCGGGGAGTACGTGCAGATCGGGCAGCATTCGGGCATGGTGAAAAACATCGGCGCCTTCTACACCGAGATCGTGACCCGGGACAACTCCCTGATCAGCCTCCCCAACAGCAGCCTGACGAATACGGCCATCGTCAACTACTCCCGGATGGGCATCTCCCGCGTCGAAGT
>CAMZIY010000129.1 GCA_947307365.1 uncultured Clostridia bacterium | reverse complement strand
GCCAGCTCGAAGCGCACCTGGTCGTTGCCCTTGCCGGTGCAGCCGTGGGCGATGGCGTCCGCGCCCTCGGCTTTTGCGATCTCCACCAGCCTCTTGGCGATCAGGGGTCTGGCCAGGCTGGTGCCCAGGAGATATCCTTCATATTTGGCGTCGGCCTGCATGGCGGGGAAGATGAAATCCTCCACCAGCTCCTGCTTCAGATCCTCGATATACAGCTTGCTGGCCCCGGTCTTCAGCGCCTTGGCCTCCAGACCCTCCAGCTCGTCGTCCTGGCCCACGTCCGCGGCAACGGCAATGACGGAACAGCCGGGATAGGTCTCCTTCAGCCAGGGAATGATGATGCTGGTGTCCAAACCGCCGGAATAGGCGAGAACGATCTTTTTGTAAGACATGATGTGTTCCTCCAGACATGGTTTTCAGAATGATACCGTGAGTATACATCCGAAACCCCGAAGAGTCAAGTCCAATAATGAATAATTATACATAAATAATGAAAATAAATCCGGGAGGGAGTTGGGATAATCCACAAGGGGAGGCTGCAGAGAAGGATTGCCAATTCCCATTCCCTGTGATAAAGTAAATTATCGTGCAGAAACAGGAGGCGGGAGCATGGAGCTGCGTCCCATTGCCCGGGTCCATACGGATTTCGGCAGCAAGTTCGGCGTCCCCCGGCAGAGCGGCCTGGTGCCGGAGCTGGCAGCGGTGCTGGAGTTCGAGCCGGGATTCCGCAGTCCGGAGGCGGTGCGGGGCCTGGAGGCGTACAGCCATATCTGGCTCATCTGGCAGTTCTCCGAAAATGCAGACCGGGGCTGGAGCCCCACCGTCCGTCCCCCGCGCCTGGGGGGCAATAAACGGGTGGGGGTCTTTGCCAGCCGTTCCCCCTTCCGCCCCAATCCTCTGGGGCTGAGCTGCGTCCGCCTCCTGGAAGTGAAGCTGGATCAGGAGCGGGGGCCCATCCTTCTGCTGGGGGGAGCGGACCTGGTGGACGGCACGCCGGTGTACGATATCAAGCCCTATGTGCCCTATGCGGACAGTTATCCGGACGCTGCGGGGGGCTTCACGGACGAGGTGGCCTGGAAGCCTCTGGAGGTGGACTTTCCCCCGGAGCTCCTGGAACGGGTGCCGGAGGAGAAACGCGCCGCCCTGAGGGGCGTTCTGGCCATGGATCCCCGTCCGGCCTATCAGGAGGATCCGGAACGGATCTACGGTTTTGCCTTCGCCGGATTGGAGCTGCGCTTCTCCGTGGCGGAGGGACGGCTCCGGGTGCTGTCGGCAGGACCGGCAAATGACAGGAATAACGAATAAACATACACGGGAGGATGAACCATGCGGGCGAAAATCTTTGCAGACCGGGCTTTTCCCATTGGGGAGATCGACCCCAGGCTGTACGGCTCCTTCATCGAGCACCTGGGCAGGGCCGTTTACGGCGGGATCTACGAGCCGGGACATCCCACGGCGGACGAGGAAGGCTTCCGGAAGGATGTGCTGGACCTGGTGAAGAAGCTGGGGGTGCCCATCGTGCGCTATCCCGGCGGCAACTTTGTCTCCGGATATCGCTGGGAGGACGGCACCGGGGACAAGTCCAAACGCCCCAGACGGGCGGAACTGGCCTGGAACAGCATCGAAACGAACCAGGTGGGGATCGATGAATTCCAGTCCTGGGCGAAGAAGGCGGACAGCCAGGTGATGATGGCGGTGAACCTGGGCACCGGCACCCCCCGGGAGGCGGGTGACCTGGTGGAATACTGCAACTTCCCCGGGGGGACGGAGCTCAGCGACCGGCGGCGGAAAAACGGCTTTGAGAAGCCCTTCGGCATCCGGACCTGGTGCCTGGGCAACGAGATGGACGGCCCCTGGCAGATCGGGCACAAGACTGCGGAGGAATATGGCCGGGCGGCCTGCGAGGCGGCGAAGATCATGAAGCTGGCGGATCCCTCCATCGAGGTCATCGCATGCGGCAGCTCCCACTCCGGTATGCCCACCTTCGGCACCTGGGAGATGGAGGTGCTCGACCGCTGCTATGAGCAGGTGGATTATCTGTCCCTCCACAGCTATTACGGCAACCGCTCCAACGATACGGCGGAGTATCTGGGCTGCTGCCGGGATATGGACGAGTTCATCCGCAGCGTGGAGGCCATCTGCGACGCGGTAAAGGCCGTCAAGCGGTCGGACAAGACCATGTATCTGAGTTTCGACGAGTGGAACGTATGGTTCCATTCCAACGATGCGGACAAGCAGATCGCCCCCTGGCAGGTGGCCCCGCCCCTGCTGGAGGATATCTATACCTTTGAGGATGCCCTGGTGGTGGGCTGCCTGCTCATCACTTTGCTGAAGCACGCGGACCGGGTGAAGATCGCCTGCCTGGCCCAGCTGGTGAACGTCATCGCGCCCATCATGACGGAAACCGGCGGAAGGGCCTGGGCCCAGACCATTTTCTGGCCCTTCCTGCAGGCTTCCGCCCATGCCCGGGGAAGGGCCATGCTCACCCGGGTGGATTGTCCCTCTTATCAGGCGGGAAAATATGGGGAGATGCCCGCCGTGGAGGCCATCGCTGTGGAGAACGGCGGGGAGCTAACGGTGCTGGCGGTGAACCGCAGCCTGGAGGAGGACGCGGAGCTGGAGCCGGATCTCCGGGGCTGGGGGGACCTGACTCTCCTGGAGCACAGCCGACTGTACTGCGAGGATCTGAAGGCGGTGAACACCGCCGCCGACCCGGAGCGGGTGAAGCCGGAGGCCGGGGACGGGAAGAGCCTGCGGCGCCATTCCTGGAACCTGCTGCGTTACCGGTTCGATCAATGATCCCATTCAACATATTTGGAGGAAAGAGCATGTCAAAGAATTACGAGGCGCTGTTCACCCCGCTGAAGGTGGGGGGCGTCACCCTGAAAAACCGGATCGTCCTATGCGCCATGGGGGGCACCAACCCCATCGGCTTTGAAGGCAAGTTCAGCGAGGGCCACCGGGACTATTATATCGCCCGGGCAAAGGCTAACGTGGGCCTTATGATCCCCGGCGTGGCCAACGTGGGCACTGCGGGCAAGGGGCACCGCTGGCTCTATGAGGAGCGGGACCTGTTCCTGGGCCCCATGAAGCGGCTGATGGACGATATCCACGCCTACGGCTCCAAATTCTTCCTCCAGCTGGGTACCAGCTTCGGCCGTTCCCAGATGGTATTTCCGGGCATGGATAAAATGCCCGAGGAGGTCCGGAGGCAGATGCTGGTCGCCCCCAGCGACGGGATGCCCAACGTCTGGGCCCCGGAACTGAAGCACCGGGCCCTGACCATAGAGGAGATCAAGGAGACCATCCAGGCCTACGCCAAAGCCGCCGCCCTGTGCCAGGAGGCGGGCATCGACGGAGTGGAGATCCACGCCGTGCACGAGGGTTATCTTCTGGACCAGTTCTCCATGGCCAACATGAACCACCGTACCGACGAGTACGGCGGCAGCCTGGAGAACCGCCTTCGCTTCTGCACGGACATCATCCGGGAGATCAAGAAGCTCTGCGGCAAGGATTACCCCGTTTCCGTGCGGTACAGCGTTGCCAGCAAGATCCGGGGCTTCAACCAGGCCGCCCTGCCGGGGGAAGCCTATACGGAGTTCGGCCGCAGCATGGAGGAGAGCCCCGCCGCCGCCCGGATCCTGCAGGAGGCCGGCGCGGATATGCTGAATGCGGACAACGGCTCCTACGATTCCTGGTTCTGGGCCCATCCCCCCATGTATATGCCCATGGCCTGCAATCTGCCGGAGGTGTCCTACCTGAAGCAGTTCGTGGATATCCCCGTGATCTGCGCGGGGCGCATGAACGATCCGGATATCGCGGCGGACGCCGTATCCAGCGGCAAGGTGGACGGCGTAGGCATCGCCCGGCAGCTCCTGTGCGATCCGGACTGGTGCGATAAGGTCCGGGCCGGGGACCTGGAGGACATCCGCCCCTGCATCGCCTGCCATAACGGCTGCTTCCCCATCACCCGGTACAAGGGCCTCTCCTGCGGGATGCCCAGGAACGGCGGCATGGGCCGCTGCGCCCTGAACCCGGTCACCTTCCGGGAGAAGGAGCTGGAGCTGAAGCCTGCGGAGAAGAAAAAGAAGGTCGCCGTCGTCGGCGGCGGCATCGGCGGTATGGAGGCCGCCCGTCTCCTGGCTCTGCGCGGCCACGCCGTCACCCTGTATGAGAAGGGCGGCGAGCTGGGCGGGGTGTTCCGGGCTGCCGCAGCGCCGGATTTCAAGGAGAAGGATAAGGAGCTCATCGCCTGGTACGTCCGTCAGTTGAAGAAGCTGCCGGTGGAGATCCGGATGAATACCGCCGTGACACCGGAGGACCTGAAGACCATGGACGCGGAGGAGATCGTCGTCGCCACCGGTTCGCAACCCCGGAAGCTTCCCGTTCCCGGCTTCGACGGCCCCAATGCCGTGGAGGCGGTGGATTATCTCCTGGGAAATAAAACCGTGGGGGAGAAGGTCGTCATCATCGGCGGCGGCCTCACCGGCTGCGAGATCGCCTACGACCTGGCCCTGAAGGGGAAGAAGCCCGTCATCGTGGAGATGCAGGACGATATCCTGAAGATCATGGGCCTCAGCGCCGCCAACTCCAACATGCTCCGGGAGATCATCCGGTATTACGAGATCCCCGTGCACGTCTCCACCTCTCTGCAGGAGATCCGGGAGGGAGAGGTCAGAGGAAGAAAAAAACACGAGAAAACAGTCTCTCCGGGGATGTTATTTTCTGCTCGGAAAAATGCAGTCAATAACCTGAGCGGGAATTTGACGGAGAGAGCAAAATCCGGAAGAGGAGACCTCTTGAATAATTTAATAGAGACAAACAAGGAATCTGAGCAGACCCTCAAGATCGTTCCTCTGGGGGGACTTGAACAGATCGGTATGAATATCACTGCTTTCGTATACGGCGACAGCATTGTGGTAGTGGACTGCGGACTGGCGTTCCCCGAGGACGACATGTTCGGCATCGATCTTGTGATCCCGGATACGACGTTTCTGGAGGAGAATCTCGAC
>CAMZIY010000128.1 GCA_947307365.1 uncultured Clostridia bacterium | reverse complement strand
AGCGAGCAGGGCGGGATGCGGCCGGTACTTATCGTGCAGAACGATATCGGCAACCGGTACAGCCCCACCGTCATCGCCGCCGCCATCACCTCTCAGACCGGAAAGGCCAAGCTGCCCACCCATATTTCCCTGGGGGGCCAGAGCTGCGGCCTGACCAAAGATTCCATCATTCTGCTGGAGCAGATACGCACCATCGATAAACAGCGCCTGCGGGAGCGCATGGGCAAGCTGGACGAGGCCATGATGAGCCGGGTGGACAGCGCCATTGCCGTGAGCTTCGGCCTGGGACCCAGGGAAGCCGGGACCGGGGCCGCCATGTGAACTCCCCGCCGAAATGAGGTAGAGAAAGATGAAGAAGATCCTGCGTTTCACCATGATCGCCGCCGCTGCGGCCATCCTTCTGTTTGCCGCCGCGGCCCTGGCCGCGGGGGACGATCCCGCCCCGGGAGGGCAGGGGGATCCCCTGGTCACCCTGAGCTACCTGGAGAAGATATATACGGATTATATCTCCGACCTGCTCCGTCAGGATATGGAGGCGCAGGCCCAGGCCATCGAAGCGGATCTGGAGCAGCGGATCGCCGCTCTGGAGGAGGCCAGCCGGGAAGCCCGGGCCGTGAGCGCCAGCACCTATCAGCTGGTGACTCTGGAGGCGGGGCAGATCCTGTCCGGGGATCGGAGCATCGAGCTCATCCTGCGGATCGGGGAAGTGTCCGTTTCCGCCCAGAACAGCCCCGGCCTGGTGGACACCACCACCGGAGGGAGCCTGGAGGACGGGCAGGGCCTGGAGAAGAATCATCTGTATATGATCACCATTCCGGATAACGGGATCCGGGCGAAAGACCATGCGGTGCTCCTGGTCCGCGGAGCCTATGTGATCAACTGACTTTTCGGGAAAGGACCGGGGATCGGCGGCAGCCGGTCCCCGGGTTTTCATGCCATGAATCTGTTTGGAAAGTATCCCATCTACGACGGAGAAGAACAGGCGGGGGAACTGGAGATCTCCCCCTGGGGCGGGTATCTGCGGTTCCGCGCATTGTGCCGCAGCCGGAGGAGAGGGGTCTTCCGCCTGGTGGCGGAGAGCGGGGGAAGGCTCATGCCCCTGGGGGTGATGACTCCCTCCGGCAGCGGCTTCGGCCTGGAGCGGCGCTTTTCTCCCGCGGCGCTGCGAAACATGGGGCTGGAACGCATCGACCGCTGTCGGCTGGCCCAGGAATGGGAGGAGGGCTGGCAGGAGGAACGCAGCCCGGAGGACCTGTTCCGGGACCCGGCTCTGCAGGAGCTGGGCCGCGCCCTGGGCCGGGAGGGAGTCCTGACCCGGCGGGAAGGGGAGGCCGTCCTTCTGGCGGTGCCCCTGGACCGGGGCAGACCCTTCGCCGCCATGCCCATTTTCTGCTTCGGTTCCCCGGAGACCGCCAATGGAAGAAACTGGGTGGTTTTCCGGATCATGGACGGCACGCCTGCGGTTAATTGCCCGGAGAATAGGGCAGACTAAAGCCGGTGGCCCAAATCTGATGAACCGGAGAGAGCAATGACGAATCTGACCACAAAAGAACTCACGGCTCTTGACGACCAGATCAAGACCGAACAGGTCCTGGTCAAGAAGTACAAGGCCATGGCGTGCCTCTGCAGCGACGCGAAGATCCAGGGTGACCTGAACAGCATGGCGGATAAGCATCAGCAGCACTGCAACACGCTGATGACCTTCCTGCAGTAAGGAGGCGCGGCATGACGGATCCCAACCGCTGCGCGGCGACCCTGGGGGACAAGGAGATCCTCAACGATTTCCTGGCGAGCCAGAAACAGATCGCTGCATCCTACAACACCTTCGCGGGGGAATGCGTGAATCCCCAGCTCCGCAGCACCTTCCTGAATATCCTGGATGAGGAGCATTGTATCCAGGCGGACCTGTTCGGCGATATGACCGCCAAGGGCTGGTATCAGGTGGAGCAGGCGGACCGGCAGAAGATCGACCAGACCCGACAGAAGCTGAGCCAGGGCTGACCCCGGGCAAAAGAAAAGGCGCTGCCCCTGCCCCGTACGGGGAGAGGGACGGCGTCTTTTTTTCTCTGGGCGCAGGGAAAGCGGGACCGGGGCTCAGCCGCCGATCTGGCAGTACAGCCCGAAGCTCTCCACGATGCCCTTCAGGTGTTCCATGTGTTCCTCCGAGGGGACCTGGATGGAGAGATCCATGGTCTTTCCCAGGCTCTCGTTTTTGCTCTCCCCCAGCCGGTGATAGGGCAGAAGGTGGACGCCCACATCCGCCCCCAGCTCCTCCTTTGCGAAGCGGGCGGTGGCGGCGATATTCCCTTCGGAGTCGTTGCAGCCGGGGATGACGGGTACCCGGACGGTGACGGCCTTTTTCAGGTCGTGATATACATGCCTGATATTGCTCAGGATCAGCTCGTTGGGAACCCCGGTGAGGGCCTTGTGGACGGCGCTGTCCATGTGCTTGATGTCCAGCAGGCCCAGATCCAGGTACCGGAAGGCCTTGTCCACCACCGCCTCCGGGGCGAAGGAACAGGATTCCGCCGCCGTGTGCAGGCCTGCTTCCTTCGCGGCGTACAGCAGCGCCTCGGTAAAGTCCGGGTGGGCCAGACACTCCCCCCCGCTGAGGGTGATCCCCCCGCCGGAGGCGTCCAGGAACAGCTTGTCCTTCAGCACCTGCTCCAGCACCGCCCGCACGGTCATCTCCTTCCCCACGATCTCCCGGGCCTGCGAGGGGCAGACCTCCGCGCACCTGCCGCAGTCTGCGCACTTTTCCCGAAGCGTGAGGGCCACGGGCTTGCCGTCCTTCATCCCCGGCAGGATAGCCTTCTCCGGGCAGACGTCGATGCAGCGGCCGCAGGCGGTGCATTTGGCGGCGTAGAACATGAGCTGGGGCTTCGCCAGATTGGATTCCGGGTTCGCGCACCACCTGCAGCGCAGGGGACAGCCCTTGAGGAACACCGTGACCCGGATCCCGGGACCGTCGTGGATGGAATAGCTCTGAATGTTGAACACCGGGGCGGTCAGGTCCAGATAATTCTCCGCCATGGTTCACCTCACCTGCCTGTTTTCCGTCCTGGCGATGACCTCGTCCTGGAGCCCGGAGGTGAGCTGGATGAAGTAGGCGCTGTATCCCGCCACGCGGACCATGAGGTCCGTATGTTCCTGCGGGTGTTCTTTGGCGTCCAGCAGGGTCTCCTGATCTTCCACGATGAACTGTACGTGCTTTCCCCCGGCGGAGAAATAGGCCTTGATGGCGCTGGCCAGCTTCAGCTTGTCCCGGTCGGTAGCCAGGGCGGAGGGGGAGAACTTCATGTTCAGCAGCATGGCCTGGAATTCATCCTGGGGGATGTGCATGGCGGAGGAGAACACCGCCAGAGGTCCCTCGTGGTCGCAGCCCGCCATGGGGGAGGCGCAGGCATCCGCCAGGATGTCTCCCCGATACCGCCCGTCCGGCATGGCCCCGCACAGGGCGCCGCCGGGCTGGTGGCTGGTGACGGAAATGGCGGAGCAGCGGAAGTGGCCCCCCAGGGCGGAGGGGATCCGGTTCGCCATATCCACCCACCAACGGTAGCAGCGGCCCACCATCTCATCCGCCTCCGGGTCGTTGTTGCCGTAATGGGGCAGCTCCAGGCATTTCCTGTGCAGATCTTCATATCCCTCCCAGTTGGCGTCCATGGCCCGCTTCAGCTCCGGCAGAGTGCAGACTTTCTCCTCGAAGCAGAGCTTCTTGATGGCAAACAGGCTCTGGGCCAGGTTCACCATGCCCACGGGGTTCAGGAGCTGATTGCTCTCAAAGGGATACTCCTGGGCGTAGCAGTCCAGACCGGATCTGATGCCGTCCCGCATAAAGGCGGCCCGGAAGGGGTCCGGCAGCAGCTCCTTGAACACGGCGCTCTCGATGTTCAGCTTCTCCGCTGCAGTCTCCACAAAGTACTGATACTCCGGACGGAAGTCTTCCATGAACTGTTCAAAAGTCCCGTATTTGCTCAGGTCCCCGGCGATGGGATGACCCACCTGCTCCTGGATGTTCCTGTCCCAGCCGTTGTTCATGAAGATATCCAGCATCAGCGGACAGACGAACATGGTGATGCCCATGGTGCGGGTGCGGTAGGGCACGTTGCCGTCGATGCACCCGGTCATGCAGTAGTCCCGGGCCACCTCAACGGGCAGACCGTCGTTGGGGTCGTGGACCTGGGTGAAATAGTCGATGTAGGATTTGTCCCCCACGAAAGCGGGCATGGAGCAGCCCTCCGCCTGGCAGGTGAGGGCCAGGAGCATCACGTCCTCCGGGGTGGTGTCGCATACCCGCAGGGTCACGGTGTGATGGGGCGTGCGCACGTCCCGCACGGCCCGGAGGATGAGGCGGGTCAGCTCATTGCAGGCGTCGGTTCCGTCCGGCTTCTGCCCGCCGATGGTCATGTTCATCCACCGGGCGCCGCCGGAGGTGCGCTTGCGGATCTCCCGGCCCGACTGCTGGTTCATCTCCATGCAGCGGATGCGCAGCATCCCCAGAAGCTCCAGCACTTCCTCGTCCGTGATGCGTCCGGCGTCCATATCCGCCCGATAGAAAGGGTACATGTACTGGTCGAAGCGGCCGATGGTGGGAGTGGGAGAGGGATTCACCATCATGAACATGAACCAGAAGCACTGCAGGGCTTCCCGGAAGGTCCGGGCGGGCAGGGCGGGGACCCGTGCGCAGATCTCCGAGATCTCCAGCAGCTCCTGTTTCCGCCGGGGATCCGTTTCCTTTTCCGCCGTCTCCTTCGCCAGAGCGGAGAAGCGCTTCCCGTAATGCACCAGACCCTGGAGGGACAGCTTCATGGCCTGGAGGGTGATGCCCCGCTCGAAGCTGCGCTTGTCGAAATACCGGTTGTTCCGGATCTCCTCGTCGCACTCGGCGATCATGGCCTCCAGCCCCTTGTTCAGGGCCTGGGCAAAGTCGATGCACAGCAGGGTCCAGCCCGGGCCGTTCCCCAGACCGGAGCAGGCGGCGCCTCCGCCCACGCGGTTGCCCAGGGTCTTGTCCTTCTTCCAGGGGGCCAGCATCATGCCGCTGCGGGC
>CAMZIY010000127.1 GCA_947307365.1 uncultured Clostridia bacterium | reverse complement strand
CCCCCGCGCCCACGCCGGAACCGACTCCCGCGCCTACGCCGGAACCGACTCCCGCGCCTACGCCGGAGCCCACGCCCGAGCCTACGCCGGAACCCACGCCGGAGCCCACCATGAGCCCGGAGGAGCTCAAGGCCATCGCGGAGCGGTATATCGACGAGCCGGTGGAAGAGCTGTTCAAGGCCATCGGCCGGCCCCAAAGCTCGGACTATGCCCCCAGCTGCCTGGGAGACGGGGAGGACGGGAACCTGTACTATGACGGATTCACCGTCTATACCTACCGGGAAGACGGAGAGGAGACCGTAAGCTATGTGGAGTAAACGCCTGATCTCCCTGCTCCTGTGTCTGGTGCTGCTGTGCGGTACAGCCGTTTTCGCCGCGGAGGGGGAAGAGGAAGCGGAAAAGGGAATGGACGTCCCGCCGGTTCTGACCCTTCTCACCGGGGCGGAACCCCATGCCCCCTATATCCGGGGATACGGGGACGGGACCGTCCGGCCCGACGTCTACCTGACCGTGGCGGAGGGCTGCCAGCTCTATTACGGACTTCTCCGGTACCAGCCCGCGGACCGGGCGGAGATCCCCGGGGTAGACAAGGGGAAGTGGTACTACGACGCCATGTCTCTCCTGGCCGCCGGGGGCATCCTGGATCTTCGGCGGGACGGAAATCTCCTGCCGGATGCGGCCATGAGCCGGGGCCAGTTCATCCTGATGCTCACCCGCTTCTATCCGGAACTGGAGGAGGGGACCTGCACCTATCCCGACGTGCCCCGCTCAAGCCCCTGGTATGAGGCGGTGGCGAAGGCTACGGCCATGGGCTGGATCAACGGCTTTGAGGACGGAACGTTCCGCCCCATGGATCCTCTGACCCGAGCCCAGGCTGCGGCGGTGCTGAACCGGGTGATGGGCCGCCAGGCGGACGAGGCTCTGCTGACGGAGCAGGCGGTCATCCCCGTCTTCACGGATCTGAGTCCCGACCACTGGGCCTATTACACCCTGATGGAGGCGGTGATCAACCACACCGCGGGATACCGTGAGGGACGGGAGATCTGGACCTCGGCGGAGGACAGCCGTCTGCACTATCCTCCCGGCCTCGTCCTTTCGGGAGGCGAGGTCTACTGGGCCGGGGAGGACGGGATCATCCTCCGGGACACCCGGGTGGGGAACCTGTATTTCGGACCCGACGGCCGCTATACCTGCGGGGACGCGGAGACGGACAGCCTCATCAAGGAGATCCTCGCCGGTCTGTACGATCCGGCCCTCACCCGGGAGGAACTGCTCCGGGCAGCTTTCGACTATACCGTGAAGAGCTTCTCCTATCTCCGGCGCACGGCGTCCTATGAATGGGGCTTCACGGGATGGGAAGCGGAGGAGGCTCTCACCATGCTCCGCACCCGCAGGGGCAACTGCTACTCTTACGCCGCGGTCTTCTGCCTCCTGGCCCGTCAGCTGGGCTACGATGCGGCGGCCGTCAGCGGCGGCGTGAACTGGAATCCCCGGCCCCACGGCTGGGTGGAGATCGAATTCGACGGGGTGCCCTACATCTTCGACACGGAGCTGGAAATGGCCAAGAAGGGCCAGTACCATTTCTGGAAGCTGGCCTACGAGGACGTACCCTGGCCCTACCACTGGGCGGAGACCGCCGGGGAGGAAACGGAGGAGACCGGGGAGGAAGCGGCAGCGGAAGAAGCGGAAGAGGCGGCCGCGGAGGAAAAGACCGAATAACAGAGAAAACAAACCCGGGGCGCTGCTGCGCCCCGGGAATTTCTGCGTATGGATCATTCCACGGTATTCACGATCCCCGTGAACAGGGGGAGACCATCGAAGTTGGTGACCAGGAAGAGGAAGGGGCGGTCCGCCGTGAAGTCCACGCTCTCCTCCGGAGGCATGGCTTCTCCGCAGGCCATCATGAATACCGTGTAGGCGGCGCCGGTGCAGCCCTCCTCGTCGATCATCACCCGGGCGGCGTGCTTCGCCTGGGACACGTAGATGGGATCCTCCACGTCCGTGGTCAGGGGAGTGAAATCGGAAACGGCGGAATCGAACACGTTCCGCACCCCCAGGTCCTTCAGTCCGTCCACCAGGTCCAGGTCGGAGGAGACGTCGAAGCGGGGGGCGGCGAAATGGACGGTGAGCCGTTTCTGCTGTTCCCAGTCGTATTTCTCCCGGCTGAGGATAAAGCCCATGGCCTCCTCCCGGCCCAACAGCTCCTCCGGGGAAACGCCCTCGTCCGGCAGGATGAACCACATGGCCCCGCCGTTTTCCAGAGAGAGCGACACGGCGGAGAAACCGTCGCCCCAATAGTAACTGCCGACGAAGGAGGAGTGGAGGAAGTCCGACTCCTGCTCCCCCGCGGGGGAATGGAAGGCCTGGGGCGCGGTCTGCGCCTCGGAGAACTTATCGCTCCAGGCGGCCTTGAAATAGATGGTGGTCGCCAGGGCCAAGACGGTGCGGGCGTCCATGCTGAGCCCGGATGTCTGGTCCTTCAGCAGGTCTCCGGTCTGCTCGTTCAGCCAGTTCCGCAGGGCCTGGTCGTACTCCGGGGAGCCCATGGTCCCCCGGAAGCTGGAGGCATAGTAGTCCCGTGCCAGCACGTCCATGGTCTCCTGCACGTAGCCGATCCGGTCGCTGAGCCAGAGGGAGGCGGCCAGCAGGCTGGTCACGGCGCCGTCATCCCGGTAAAAGGCGTTCCACAGGGCCTTGACCCGGCTCCGGAGCGCTCCGGTATCCTTCTCCCCCAGGAGGGAGAGGATCTGGGCCCGGCTCTCCCCGTCCGTCACCTCCGCCAGCATGGCCAGAGCCATATAGATGTTCAGCGGAGCGCAGACCCGGTTTTCCTTCCCCGCGCCGGAGAGGAACTCCGCCAGACTGGCACGAAGATAAGCCTCCAGCCCGTCCGCGTAGCCCGCCGGCTGATCCCGCTGGGCCCGGACGCCCGTCTGCCAGGCGGTCCACGCTTCCTGCGAGCTTTCGGGGTCGGGGTAAGGGGCCATCTCCGGGTAGATCGCCCGGGCCAGGGCAGCGTAAGCGGCGTTTTCCACTGGAAGATCCGTATTTTCCGAAGGATCCGGCTTGCCCGCTGGGGCGGGGGTGTCGGCGGCCTGCTCCGTTTCCCCCTGATCGGGCCGCACCGAGACCGGGGCTTCGCCGCAGGCACAGAGGGACAGAGACAGGGCCAAAAGCAGAAGACAGGCGATCAAGCGGTACATGGATAACCCTCCTTGCGGATGAAAGATGATTTTTGATCCTGCTTCTTCAGACGGCGGAAGAAGAAAAAAGTTTCGTTGTGGGCGGGGAAAAACGAGATTTCCGTTGCAATCCCCGTCGAAATTTGTTACTCTAATGTATCATGGAAAAAAAGCACGCAAAAATCGGAAAGGGGAGCTGAAACATGACCTTCCGCGGAACCCTGAGAAGGTGCTTCGTCTGGCTGCTGTGTCTCAGCCTGTGCCTGGGCCTGGCGGTCCCGGCGCTGGCGGCGGACAATACCGGCACCGAGATCCGTCTGCTCCAGACGGAGGGAACGGTGAACGTCTCCAGCACCAGCGGCAAGACCTACAGCACCAGGGAGGATATGCGCCTGTACAACGGCTATATAGTCTCCACGGAGGAGGCCAGCTATGCCTGGATCACCCTGGATGCCGAGAAGGCGGTGAAGCTGGACGAGTGCAGCAGCCTGGAAGTCCGGCGCAGCGGCAAGAGCCTGGAGCTGCTGCTGAAAAGCGGCGAGATGTACTGCGACGTCACCGCTCCGCTGAAAGAGGACGAAAAGCTGAATATCCGCACCTCCACCATGGTCACCGGCGTCCGGGGCACCATCGTCTATATCCAGAAGATCAGCGACGATGAGACCCACCTGGGAGTCCTGGAGGGCCACGCCCAGGGCGTGGCGATCAATCCCATCACCGGCGCCACCCGCGCTCTGATGGTCCGGCAGGGTCAGATCGGGGTCTTCCAGATCTTTGACGCAGATCAGGCCGGGGAAGGGGCGGACGCCTGGCTCCTGGGCATGAAGGCCGACGATGTTCCGCCCTTTGTACAGGTGGAGATCGCCCAGGATCCCGCAGCCCGGGAAAGAGTACCCAAAGATCTCCAGAAGACTCTGGCGGACGCGATGGATGATCTGCTGAAAAAGCAGGCTGAGACCAGGCGGAAGCTGGAGGAGATCGAAGAGCTGAAAGAGAAAGAGATCATCTCCAAGGATCGTCTGTGGGAAGGCGAACAGGGCGGCGGTGATTCCGACGGCTATACGATCACCTGGAACATCGATGGGCATATGGACACCACCACCTGTAAAGCCAATGAGATGCCGAGTCATGCCGCGCCGGCGAAGGAAGGCTATATCTTTGTCTGCTGGGATCCGGAACTGGCGCCGGCCAAAACCGACGCGGTCTATACGGCGGTCTACGCGCCGATCGATCCCACCTACGTCGAGCCCGAGCCGAAACCGCAGGACGAGCAGTATACCATCACCTGGGTCGTCGACGGGGTCAGCTACACGAGCCGTTACGTCAAAGGGGTACTCCCCACCCGTGCCGCCCCCATCAAGGACGGGTATGAATTCATCGGCTGGGAGCCCGAGATCCGGAAGGTAACGGGAGACGCCACCTATACGGCGGTCTATGAAGAGATCCAGACGGTCTATACGATAACCTGGCAGCTTGAAGAGGGGGTCGTTCTGGAGACGTCTGAGGTATCTCCGGGCGAACGGCCCAACTATCCGGGCGAAGAGCAGCCGGCGAAGGAAGGGTACCGTTTTGTCGGCTGGGAGCCGACGGTAACGGAGGCAACAGAAGACGCCGTTTACACGGCTGTCTTTGAAGAGATCGATCCCCAGGCGGAGATCGGCATCATCACCTGGATCATCAACGGTGAAGAAGAGCGCGTGGAGTATGCGATCGGCGATACGCCGAGCCATGAGATCCCCTCCATGGACTCCCTCGTCTTTACGGGATGGTACGACGGCTCCAGAGTCTACGGCCCGCAGGAGGAGCTGCCGGCCGTCACCGGGGATACGACGTATACGGCGGAGTTCGAGGAGATCCGGCAGGATTACACGGTGACCTGGGTGATCGACGGGGAGAGCGAGGATTCGACCTGGGGC
>CAMZIY010000126.1 GCA_947307365.1 uncultured Clostridia bacterium | reverse complement strand
CCCTTGTCCAGCACGTCGGACATGAGCGTGGGCAGCAGCAGGTCGCAGACCGCCGAGACAGCCATCAGAAGGGTGGCCAGGGCGATCCTGCCCCGATAGGGCTTGAGATAGGATAACAGCTTGCGCAAAACAGTTCCCTCCTTTCCGAGGGGTGGACAGACCCGGGGGAGAGGTGGTACCCGGGCGCGGGACATGCGGGAGAAGGGCCAACGCAGCCCTTCCGCCGCAGCGGAGCTCTGGCCGTTCCCCCCGCCGGTATTGGGACCCGGCGGGGAGCCGCCCGCCATTGGGAGAGCGGGCAAAGGCCAAACCTTTCGTGTTATACCGGAAAATGATGGGTTTTGCAAGCCTCGCAAGGGGGAAATACGGGAAATGAAAAGAAACTGTAAACTTTAATTCGGTATATAAATAGGCATATAAATAAATGATTGGGCTGCTGCTTTTTGGCGCAGCAGCCCATCAAACTGCACGAGAGGTCCCGCCGCAAGCGGGGCGTGTGTACCCCTCATCAGTCGCCTGCGGCGACAGCTGTCTCGCTGCGGCTCGGTCAGGCGCGGGTCTGACGTGCCACTGGCACGTCAGACAATACCGCGCCTCTGCTTTGCAGCCCCGAGGGAAACCAGGGGTGCTTTTCGCGGATTTGCCCCATTCATCGTACTCCCGTCCCCGCCGCTCGGTCAGCCTTCCCCTGGGGGAAGGTGGCAGACGCCGTCTCCCGCAAGGCGGCTGACGGATGAGGGGCTTGCGGCGGACCTTATTCGATCACCGGAGCCTGTATCCCCGGCAGGTGGTCCAGAATATCCTGACAGACTCCCTCAAGGCTGCTGTTCACTGCCGAATTGGGATACCGGAGCACGGTCATACCCTGTTCGCGGAGCCACGTATCCCGAACCTGATCCTTTGCAAGTTCTGCGGACTCCCCGTGCTGGTCTCCGTCCAGCTCAATGACGAGCCTGAAAGCGTCAATATAGAAATCGACGATGTAATTGCCGATGACCTTCTGCCGGTTTACGGTGATCGGGAGATGCTTCAGAAAGTGATACCAAAGCTTCCGCTCCGCCCGGGTCATGTTCCCGCGCAAGATCTGGGAATTGCCGGTTAGGCTTCCGTTACTCAGGTGACGCATATTTTATATCCCTTCTGTTCGGGTTCTTTCCTTTTGATGGGCCTTGCGGCCCATTGTTTGCTTTGCAAACGCCCCTCATCAGGCGCTTCGCGCCAGCTTCCCCCGAGGGAAGCCAATCCGCGCGGCGGGGACGAAGAGCGGAGGGCGGTGAAGGGGACAGGGGAGAAACGAAGGGGACGGGGTAGCGAACCGCACCTCTGCTTTGCAGCCCCGAGGGAAACCAGGGGTGCTTTTCGCGGATTTGCCCCATTCATCGTACTCCCGTCCCCGCCGCTCGGTCAGCCTTCCCCTGGGGGAAGGTGGCAGACGCCGTCTCCCGCAAGGCGGCTGACGGATGAGGGGCGTTCTTTGCAGAGGAATAGCCCCGTGGTGCTGCCTACGGCGCAAAACAAGAGAGACCTTCCCTGGTCAGCCGCAGAGGGGTTTATGCCTCCCAGAACGGACCCAGCTCCCGGAGCGTCAATCGGCGGACGGTTCCGGTCCCCGTAAGGCGGAGGGTATCCAGGCTCCGGTCCTGGATGTACCCCATGCCCAGGAACACGCTGCCGGAATCCGCGAAGATCTCCGCACTGAGGGTATCCAACAGGATCCGCAGGCGGACGAGGCCGTTTTCCCCCGTCACGGGGGCGGCCTTTTCTCCGCAGGTCAGGGTCCCGGCGGCGGGATCGTACCCCAGCTCCAGACCGAAGAGGGAGAGGGAGAGGGCGGTATCCGCCGGGAATTCCAGCTCCAGGTCGCAGGCCTTGCTCTTTACCGGAAGCTTCACCGGCTCCGCCGGGTCCAGGGGCAGGTCTTCCAGCGCCTGCGCGCTCCGGTACAGACCTTCGATCTCCGGGGCGGGCCAGGCGCAGAGGCGCAGCGCGCCGTTCACGGTCTTCAGACGCATCTCCTGGGGCAGGTCCATGCAGCAGCCGAAGGGCTGACCCGGCACCACCTGTTTGATGAAGGCGGAGCGGATCCGTTTTCCCCGGGGCTCATCGGACCAGGACTGGGCGGCGTAGGACACGTCCCCGTAGTTCAGCCGGCCCGCCTCCCCCAGGGGGGTGAAGCGGCGGCCGTCGAAGGTCCCGATGAGATACCGGTCCGAGGCGGCGGAGAAGACCCACAGGAGCTTATCCGGATCCCCGTCCGCCGGGAGAGGGTAGAAATCCGGACACTCCCAGTCCTCCGGCAGGGTCAGACGCTGGAGCTCCGTCCAATGGAGCAGATCGTCGGAGCGGAACAGGGCAAAATCATGGGCCTCCAGATACAGGGCCAGGATATAGCAGTTCTCCGGCTCGTACCGGATCACCTTGGGATCCCGGTTCCCCGGGGCCAACTGGGAGATCACCGGGTTCCCCGGCCATTTCACCAGGGTCTTCCCCCCGTCGACGCTGTAAGCCAGGTTCTGGGTGAAGGGGCTGCCTTTGGAGGTTTCGGAGGTGCCCCCCGCGGCGGTGTAGAAGAAGAGGATGGGATCCTCCTCCCCCTGCTTCAGGCCGGAGACGTTCTCCCGGTCCACGATGCCGCTGCCGGAAAAGATGGTCCCGGCTTCATCGGGAAACAGCACGTCCCCCAGCTCCCGCCAGTGGACCAGGTCCGGGCTCTCCGCGGAGCCCCAGTGCATGTTCTCCCAGGTGGTGGCGGCGGGATTATGCTGGAAATACATCCGGTACTTTCCCCGGTACCACACCAGGCCGTTGGGATCGTTGATCCAGCCCCGCCGGGCGGTGAAGTGGGCCCAGGGGCGGTATTTCCCGGCATAGTCCAGGGGCGGATCGTCCGTCTGTTCCACAGGGAAGCGCGCCTCCGGCTCGCAGGTGAGCTCCAGGGTCTTGCCCCGGAACCGGGCAACGTCCACGGGGAAGAGAAAATCCGGCTCATCCGGGTCCAGGGATACCACCAGGTCCAGCACCGGCTTTTCCCCGTCGCGGAAGATCAGCCGCTTGGGCTTCGCGTTCCAGCTGGCGGGGAGCAGGATATACCGGCTGCCGCAGTTCAGTTCCATCTTCATTCCTCCAATATTTCCAGCTTCGCCCGGAAGGCGATGGCCCGTGGGGTGTCCATGGCGTCGAACTTCACCAGATGGGCGCCCCGTTCCGTATCCGCCTCCAGCACCGTGCCGGGGCCCAGGATGGGGTGGCGGACCCGGGTCCCGGAGGGCAGCGTCCTGGGTCCTTCCTCCGTGGGCAGGGCGGACTGGTTGGCGGCGATATAGCTCCGGGCCTCCCGGATGAGCTCCTCCCGGGGAGGCTGGGTGTACTCGATGAGCTCCGGATCCACGTCCAGGATGAACCGGGAGGGGTAGCGGGGGGAGCCGTCCAGCCCCCGGCCCTCCCCCTCGGAGAGGAAGAGCCGCTTCTGCGCCCGGGTGAAGGCCACGAAGGCCAGCCGCCGCTCCTCCTCCATGGCGGGGAGAGTGCGGATCTTCCGGGAGGGGAAAATGCCCTCGTTCATGCCGCAGAGAAAGACATAGGGAAATTCCAGGCCCTTGGCGGCGTGGACGGTCATGAGCTTCACTTTCCCCGCGTTCTCCGGGGTGTCGGCGTTGGTGAACAGGGCAATGTGGGCCAGGTAGTGCTCCAGGGTGGCCTCCTCCCCGCAGCCCGTCTCATATTCGTAGACGCTCTGCCGGAGCTCCGCCAGGTTATCCAGCCGTTCCTGGCTCCCCTCGGTGCGGAGGGCGGCCTCATAGCCGCTGCGGTGCAGCACGTCCCCCAGAAGCTCGGACACCGCCCGGCCCTCCGCGTTCTCGCTCAGCTCCTCCACCAGACGGATGAACTTCCGGGCTCCGGTGCCTTTGAAGCGCTCGTCGTCCTGGAGCCGGGCAAGGGCGGTATACAGGGAGCAGTTCTCCTCCGCCGCGTATTCCTCCAGGATCTTCATGCGGCTCACGCCGATGTTCCGCCGGGGCGTGTTCACCACCCGGCGGAAAGAAAGATCATCCCGGTAGGCCAGAAGACGCAGATAGCTCAGGGCGTCCTTGATCTCCGCCCGGCCGTAGAACTGCACCCCGCTGTAGATGGTATAGGGGAGCTTCCGGCGGCGGAAGGCCTCCTCCAGGCTCCGGGTGACGTAGTGGGCCCGGTAGAGCACCGCCGCGTCCCCCAGCTTTTCCCCGGCGTCAGACAGCTCCAGGATCCGGGCGGCGATCCATTCCGCCTCCTGGTCGGCGTTCTTCCCGTGGTGGCAGAGGACGCTCTCCCCGTCCGGCAGGGTGGGGATCAGGTCCTTTTTGATCCGGGTGGCGTTTTTGCCGATGAGGGAGTTGGCCGCGGCGATGATCTGGGGGGTGGAGCGGAAGTTCTCCATCATCAGAATGGTGCGGGTGCCGGGATGGTGTTTGTCGAAATCCAGCAGGAAGCGCACGTCCGCGCCCCGCCAGGTGTAGATGGTCTGGTCCGGGTCCCCCACGATGAACAGGTTCTTGTGGTAGCCGCACAGGACCTCCATCAGCTCATACTGCAGCTGGTCGATATCCTGGAACTCGTCGATCATGATGTATTCCAGCCGCCGCTGCCACTTCAGGCGGATCTCCTCGTTCTCCCGGAAGATGTACAGGGTGAACTTGATCAGATCGTTGTAATCCAGGCCGAAGCACTTTTTCTGCTGGCAGAGGTAGCCGTAGAAGATGATGTCCTGGGTGGCGGCGGCCATGCGGTATTTCTCCTGCAGGGCCTCCGGAGAGAGGTTGATCAGGTCCAGGTAGTACTCCGGCTTTTTGAAGAGCTTCTGGATCTCGATCATGTCCCGGGCGGCGGCAAAGGTCATGTCCCGCAGGGTGAGGCCCCGCTCGTCGTAGATGATCCGGAGCATGGAGTCGATATCCGAATTGTCCAGCACCAGGAAGCGCTTGGGGTACTGCACCGCGCTCACGTCCTCCTGGAGGACGGAGACGCAGAAACCGTGGAAGGTGTTGATATACCCCGTGTCGTTGTCCCCGGTGAGGTTGTGGATGCGCTGGCGCATCTCGTTCGCGGCCTTGTTGGTGAAGGTGACGCAGAGGATGTTTCCGGGGAGGATCCCCAGGTCGTTCACCAGATAGGCGAAGCGGTGGGTGAGGGCCCGGGTCTTGCCGGAGCCCGCCCCGGCGATCACCCGGA
>CAMZIY010000125.1 GCA_947307365.1 uncultured Clostridia bacterium | reverse complement strand
CTCCCGGTGGGGGGCCGCGGCCACCTGGCCGGGGCATACGTTTTGGGGGCCGGGTGTTGGGGGGTGGGGGGGGGGGGGGGGGGGGGCCGCGGGGGTAGCCTCAGGAGCTTCGGTGGCAGGGGCCTGGGTGGCCGGGGCCTGGGTAGCCGGAGCCTGGGTGGCAGGGGCCTGAGTGGCCGGAGCCTGGGTAGCCGGAGTGTTGCCGGAGTTCCCGTTGCAGCCGCTGAAGAGAGCGACGACGAACAGAACCGCCAGCAGCAGGGTGAGTGCGCGTTTCATAAGTTTTCTCCTTCCAAATATGATGATCCGATCGGGGATAAACGGTTTATTTGCCTTCGGCGGCCTTCTTGGCCTCCTCGGCCGCGGCACGCTTGGCCCAGCACTTGCCGCACAGGGTGCACTTCTTGGTGGGATCCTCCACGCAGGGCCGGGGTCCGCCGATGGCGGTGTAGATCAGGGGCTTTTCCCCATCCTTCTCCTTGAAGTCGAAGGTGGCGAAGCGGCCGCGCATGCAGATGACCTGGAAGTACACGGGCTTCGTTACCCGGCGGAACTCCAGGGGGCAGTGCCACCAGAAGGCGGGGATGCGGACGATGGTGGGCTCGGTGATGACGAATTCCTCCATGTGGTCCAGATCCTTGCCGATGCTGAAATGGATCTCCGCATCAAAGGAGCCCCAGGGATCGCACATATCGTAGCCCACGAAGGAAAGGTATTCTTCCTCGGAATGGAAGTTGGAGACCCGGTCGATGAAGGCTTCCTTCATGTAGCAGCGGTAGGGGGAATAGAAGTCCGCGCCGTCCATGCAGTCCTCGCCCCGGAAATAGGCCTGGTAGGCGGGCATGAACTCGCCCCAGTTGTTCTTGTTGCGGTCGAAGAAATGGACGAGATGATCGTACTTACCCATCTTATTTCACCTCCTGCCCGGCGCACGGTACGCCGTTGACGCAGACCTTGTCCGGATCCAGTTCATTGGGCGTGGTCCCCTCCACCACGGCGGAGTAATAGGGCCTGCCGTCCTGACCGAAGCGGCGGTAAATGGCGTAATACCGGGGGGCCTTCAGCACCGGCTGGAAGAACAGGGGCTTCCCCAGGCGGGTGATCTCAATGGGGCCGTGCCAGTAATACTTGGGCACACGGACCATGGCGGGCCGGTCGATCACGATCTTTTCCATGGCGTCCGGGCTCTCGCCCATGTACAGGACGACCTCCGCGTCGAAGGACTCGAAGGCGTCCCGGAGATCGTGGCCCACGATGGCCAGGTATTCCTCATCCCGGTGGAAGTGCGCTTCCCCGGAGATGATGCCGGGCTTCACGTAAGCCCGGTAGGGCAGGTAGACCTGAGAGCCGGGGACGGAGAACTCGCCCCGGAAATAGGCTTGAACAGGCGCCAGAAGGCCGTCGGCGGGGGTTTCTTCCTTGGGGTACTTGTAGAACAGCCAGTCATACTGTCCCATGGCAGATCCGCTCCTTTCGATACTCAATTACATCTGCGAAATTATAACAAATCCGAGGGGAAATGAGAAGAGCGATTTTCACCAAAATTTACGGTTATTTTACGAGAGGATGAGCAGGAATGGAAAATCAAACCGGGACCGCTTGCTTCAAGCGGTCCCGGCGGACTGCGGAGGGTTTTATTTCGCGGTCTTGACGCTGGTGATGTGGGGGTTCACACCCTCGTACCAGTACAGGAAGCCTTCCAGATCGATCTTGTCCCCGATCTGCAGGGCCTTCACGGCCTTGTACACGTCGGAATCCTTGTCGCACAGGTAGGACTCCACGGTGAAGTTGTAGGTCTTGCCGTTCAGGGAGACGTTGAAGTACAGGTCGTCGCCCTCGCTGCCGGTGCCGTTCCACTTGTACAGGAAGGCGGCGTCTTTCCCGTCGGCGTCCTGGATGGGCTCCACGGTCATACCCTTGAAGGAAACGAACTCGTTCTGATGCTTGATGAGATCGTCGGTGCCCAGGAGCTTGGTCACGTCCAGCGCCTTGGCGATGTACTTGCCGCTCTCGATCTCAAAGGTGGCGTCGACGACCTCCACCTCGCCGGACCACTCGGACTTGTAGCCGGTGACCTTGATCTTGGTGCCGGGCACCAGCTTGGCGTAGTCGGCCTCGGAGCAGGCCATGTTGTACAGGAAATAGGCGCCGTCCTTATCCTGGGTGTACACGGTGGCCTTATCATCCCACCAGGACTGCTTGGCCTGCACGTAGGTCTCAATGACGACCTTGGTATCCAGGGCGGCGGCAGCATATTCCGCATAGGTCATGACGCCGGCGGACTTCTTGTCGCCGCCGCCGGAGCAGCCGGCCGCCAGGGCCAGGATCAGCAGCAGGCAGAGCAGCAAAGCGATAGTCTTTTTCATGTTCTCCATCCTTTCCTTTTGTGGCTGCCGGTTTTTTCCGGCAGCTAACGCATTGTATACGAATACAGGCAGGAAATCAAGTGCCGTTTTCCCGCTTCCGTTTCCGCAGGAGATCAAAGAGCCAGTAGGCCAGGAGCAGGATCCATACAACGACAAGGGCGCTGAGGAGAAAGACGGCCGTGCCGGGCAGGGGACCCAGGTCCTTCCGACCGCCGGTGGAGCCGCTGCCCAGACGATAGAGCGAGTTCACATCCCGGAAGAGCTCGTCCATATAGGCGTCGTCCACCGTTTCCTTCCGGCGCACGGATTTTGCGGTGTTCTCAATGAGCTGCCCCGCCGCGTCCCGAAGGGAGGCGGAGCCGTTGAACACGGGTGTGACGAAGGTGTCCCCCACGTGGTCCAGAAGAAGCCGGGAGGCCCGGATCTTTACCTCATAATGCTCCAGATCATCCTCCCCGCAGCGGTCCAGGTAATCCCGGTATTCCGCGGAGGCCTGGGCAGTGCGGGTGACGGGCACGTAGCCCTCCGTTTCCGCATAAGCGGTCTGCACCTCGTCGGTGAGCAGATACTGGGCGAAGAGCCAGGAGGCCAGCACCTCCTGGGGATCCGCCTTGTTGAAAACGCAGATGGAAGGCCCCTGGGAGATCATGCGCGGCGTTTGGGGATCGAACTGGGGGATGGGCAGCACCGCCGTTTCAAAGTCCACCACCCGATCGGCGCTGATGTCCATCAGAGGAGCCCGGGATCCCATCCAGGTGGCCCCGGCGGTGGAGTCTACGGCAAAGATGCACTGGCCTGCGTTCAGAAAGTTCCCGGGATAGCTGGAGATCTTGAAGGTGGAAAAGGCTCCCGTGGCGGCATGCTCCGCTACGGTATACAGCAGTTCCCGGGTGGTATCGTTGAACAGGAGGATATCCCCCTCCGGCGTAGAGTAGTCCGCGCCCTTCTGCCGAAGCATCTGGATCATCATGTTGTCCGTGGATTTGTAGATGAAGGGGATCATTACCTTCTGACCGTTCACCAGATAGTTCCCCTGGCTGTCCTTGGCCAGAGCCGCCTCGGACACCTCCCACACGAAATCCCAGGTAAGGGTTTCCGGTAGGGTATAGCCCAAAGCCTCCACAAAGGTTTTGTTTACATAACATGCCTCAGTGGAACGCATGAAGGGGATGGCGTAGTGATGCTCGGCAAAGGCGCATTCCCCCAGGAACTGGGGCACGACCTCATCCTCCTTCGGGGAAGGAAAGCGCAGCCTGGCGCCTCCCAGACCATAGTCCGGATCCGCGAAGAGCTCATCCAGCGGGACCACCGTGCCGCTGCCTGTAAGGTAGGTGGCGATATGGTCCGGATAGGTGATGCATACGTTGGGGGTGGTATTGGTGGAAATATTGGTGATGACGTCGTTATAGATCTTGCTGTAATCCGTATACAGCCGAAGGTTCACGGTGATATTGGGATAAAGCGCCTGGAAATCCTCGATGGCTTTCTCATAGATCCGGGTCTGGGTCTTGTTGGTGTCGTTCTTGGCCCAGAAGGTAACGGTGTAGCTGCGGCTTTCGTCGAACTCCTCGGGCGGCACGAAGTCCGGCAGGCTCCGGGATCCGTGACAGCCCGTCAGAAGCAGCATCCCCGGGATCATCAGCAGGCAAAGGAGCAGGGAGAAGAAGCGTTTCATCCCTTGGTCCCTCCTCTCGACACCCCTTCCATGACCTTTTTCCGGAAGATCAGAAACAGAATGATCAGGGGCAGGGAGATGGCCACCACGGCAGCCATCATGGCAGGGATGTTTTCCCGTCCAAAGCCGTTTTCCCGGATCTCCTGGATGCCGTTGGAGACCAGGAAGCGGGCCTCCCGGTCTGTGATGAGCCGGGGCCATACGTAGCTGTTCCAGCATTCGATGACCTTCAGGATGACCACGGTGATGAGGGTGGGACGGCAGATGGGGATGAGCACCTTCCACAGGTATTTGAAATCCGAGGTCCCGTCCACCTTGGCGGCGTAGTACAGCTCATCCGGCACCTGGGCGAAGTTCTCCCGCAGCAGATAGATGTAAAACACGGAGGTGACGCTGGGGAGGATCAGACCGGCAAAGGTGTTCCGAAGGCCCCAATCCGTGATGGTGACGAAGTTCGTGATGATCACCAGCTCATTGGGGATCATCATCAGGGCCAGGAAAAGGGAGAACACCAGATCCCGCCCCCGGAAGGAGAGTCGGGCAAAAGCGAATGCCGCCAGGGTGATGACGATCAGCATCAGAGCGGTGGTGACCACCGTGAAGATCAGGGTGTTCAGAAAATACCGCCCCAGGGAGACTGTGGTGAAGGCGTCCGCGTAGTTCTGCAGGGTGGGGGAAAGGGTGAAGAACTTGGGCACATATTCCGCGTTGTAGGCGCTGTAGCTCTTCAGGGAGCTGAGGACCATCCAATAGAAGGGAAAGAGCACCAGCGCCGCCCAGAGGGTGAGCATCAGATAGGTGAAGCTCTTTTTCAGGATCCGCCGGTTTCGGGCGGCGCGTTCGATGGACTGAAGTTCCGATTGATGGGACATCTTCTCCGCCTCCTCAGTAATACACGTGCTTCTTGCTCACCAGGAGGTTCACGCAGGTGATGGTGAGCACGATGGCAAAGAGGATGACTGCCGCCGCCGAGGCGTAGGAGGGCCAGCCGCCGCTGTTGCCGTAGAGCATGTCGTAAACATAGCCCACGATGGTGTTCATCTCCGCCGCGTTCAGGTCCGTGCCGAAGAGGGCGACGGCGTCGCTGTAGGCTTTGAAAGCGCCGATGAAGCCCGTGATGATCAGGTAGGAGATCATGGGGGAGATCATGGGCAGAGTGATGCGGGTGAAGGTGCGCAGGGAGGAGGTGCCGTCGATCCGGGCGGCGTTGT
>CAMZIY010000124.1 GCA_947307365.1 uncultured Clostridia bacterium | reverse complement strand
ACGTCAAGCGGGACCTCTGCGACAACTGCGGGGCCTGCGCGGACAAGTGCTATGCGGAAGCCCTGACCCTCTGCGGGAAGGACTACACCTCCCAGGCGCTGGTGGACCGGCTCCTCCAGGACAAGAACTTTTTCGATACCTCCGGCGGCGGCGTGACCATCTCCGGCGGCGAGCCGCTCAGCCAGATCGACTTCGTGGAAGAGGTGCTGAAGGGGCTGAAGGCCAACGGCATCCACACGGCCCTGGACACCACGGGCTTCGCTCCCTGGGAGGCCCTGGAACGGACGGTCCCCTATGTGGACCTTTACCTCTATGACCTGAAGCACATGGACTCCGCCAAGCACAAGGCCACGGTGGGGGTGCCCAACGAGCCCATCCACGACAACGCCCGGAAGCTGGCCGCGGCGGGCAAAAAGCTCCAGGTCCGCATCCCGGTGATCCCCATGTTCAACTGGGACGAGGAAAACATCCGGGCCACGGCGGCGTTCTGCGCAGAGCTGGGGGACGCGGTGGAGGTGGTGCAGCTGCTGCCCTACCACAACATGGGCGTGATGAAGTACCTCCGCATCAGCGACGGGAAGCCCATGGAGGCCACGCCGCCCTCCGACGAGAAGATGGCCGAGCTGAAGAGCATTGTGGCCTCTTACGGCCTTAACGTCACCATCCACTGATTTTTGGTATAGACCCGGCGGTCATGCCCGGCCCGCACACCGAGGCCGCCGCCGACTGCATGACCCGGGGCAAAAGGATCAACCGAGAACACCCTTGGCGGACAGCCGCCAAGGGTGTTTTTTACGCTCCGCTGTATATTTTCCTCCTCCCGGGGTAGAAAAAAGGAAGCAATAGTGGTATCATAATATAGCATTTCCAAAACTTGGATGGTCCGCCGGGCCCGGGCCGAGCCCCGCTCGCATTCACGCATCCCGGCATGGCAGGAGTGGTGAACTTGAAAACAGAAAACGGGAACAGAGCGAGAACACGGTTTTTGGTCACGCTGCTGATCGCGGCGGCATGTATGATCCTGAGCGTGATCAAGACCACCGCATACAACAGGGCGAAGCACCATACGCTCTTTGCCGGACCGGCCCTCTTTTCCTCGGAATCCTCCCAGGCCAGGGACGTGACCGTGAATGCCGTTCCCAGGAGCAGCACCTGGACGAAGGCCTTCGATTTCAACAACGAGGGCATCACGGAGCACAACTACCAGGCCTTTACTTATGATTTCACCATCAAAAACAACACCAGGGACGAGGTTTCCTCCTTCTCCTTCAAGCTGAACTTCGGCACGGAGGCCTTCCTGTCCTCCGCCTGGAACGGCGCCCTGGAGGTCCACCAGCTCATGAACGGCGGGGAATACGTGTCCACCGTCCCCGATCTCCGGGTCTTCGTCCCGGAGGACCACGATTTCCGGACCTTTACCGTGGATGGGGAGACCCTGATCGACATGAAGCCCGGGGATTATCTCATCTACCACCCCAGCGCCACCATGAACGCCCTGGAAATGCCCATCAAGCCCCTGGAGGGAACGACGCCGGGCATCATCATGTATTTGCCCATCGGCGGGGACCTGGGCGGTTCTTCCCTGGAAATGGACTACACCTTCCACCGGCTGCTGACCAGCGAGCCTCTGTTCTGGATCGCCCTGGGGGGCTTCGCGGTCTGGCTGATCGCCCTCATCATCTATATCATCACCTCCGTGCAGATCCGGAAATACAACGAGCGGCACGAGCGGGACAACAAGATCATCCGGGAGTCCATCGAGACCTTCACGGGCTTCATCGACGCCAAGGATCCCTACACCAACGGCCACTCCAAGCGGGTCGCGGAATACACCCGGATGATCGCAAAGGAATGCGGCTATACGGGGGAGGAGCTGGACCGCATCTATTACATGGCGCTGCTCCACGACTGCGGGAAGATCGGCGTGCCCGACAGCATCCTGGGCAAGCCCGGCAAGCTCACCAATGAGGAATTTGAGATCATCAAATCCCATGCGGTCCGGGGCGGCGAGATACTCAGCAGCTTCAAGAGCCTGGAGGACGCGGACGAAGGGGCCCTTTACCACCACGAGCGCTACGACGGGAAGGGCTATCCCGAGGGCAGGGCCGGGGAGGACATCCCCCTGATCGCCCGGATGATCTGCGTCGCGGATTCCTTCGACGCCATGAACACCAACCGGGTATACCGGAAGATGCTCACAAAGGAGCGCATCCTCAGCGAACTGGAAAACAACAAGGGCCTCCAGTTCGACCCCAAAATGGCGGACATCATGCTCGGCCTCCTGAAAAGCGGCCGCATCGTCATGGAGGGCTGACGGAAGCTCCTTTACGGGGACTTTGCTCCTTCCCCCGGCCCCCTGCTCACCCGGCTGGACGCCGGATCGCATCATTCCGCTGAAAAGTCAGTTATGCCCCCGATCCCGTCCGAAAGAGACGGGACCGGGGGCATTGTTTTATAGCCGGAAGGGGCTGCATCATTCCTTACCGCCGGCGCTCCCCTTTTCCTTGTCCGGCCCCATGTAGTAGAGGCAGAGCATGGTGAGATCGTCGAACTGCTCGGCCCCGCCCACAAATTCATCCACGGCCTTCCGCATGTTTTTCAGTACGCCCTCCGGGGAGGCGGCGGGCGCGCTGTTCAGGGCGGCCAGCATGCGGTCCGTGCCGAAGAGGCCGTCCATGTCGTCCGTGGCCTCGGGCACCCCGTCGGTATAGACGAAGAGCTTCGCGCCGGGCTCCAGGGTGAGGGTGTATTCCCGGTACTTCACGCCGTCCATGCCGCCGATGACAAAACCGTGCTTGTCCTTATACAGCTCGAATTTCCCCTCGGGCGTCTTCAGCACGGGGTATTCGTGGCCCGCGTTGGCCGCCGTGAGAAGGCCGGTGGACAGCTCCAGGATGCCCAGCCAGACGGTGACGAACATCTCCTCCCGGTTGTTGGCGCAGATGGTGGCGTTGGTCTCCGTGAGGATCTGGGCGGGAGATTTCCCGCTCTTGGCGTTGTTGGCCAGGATGATGCGGGAGGCCATCATGAACAGGGCCGCGGGAACGCCCTTGCCGGACACGTCCGCGATCACCATGCACAGATGGTCGTCGTCGATGAGGAAGAAATCATAGAAGTCCCCGCCCACCTCCTTGGCCGGGTCCATGACGGCATAGATGTCGAAATCCCTGCGGTCCGGGAAGGCGGGGTAGATATTGGGCAGCATGTCCGCCTGGATGCGGGTGGCAAGGGCCAGCTCCGTGCCGATGCGCTCCTTCTCCGCGGTGACTTGGCGCACCTGGTCCACATATTGCAGCGTCTTGTGGGAGATGGCGGCAAAGGATTCCGCCAGGACCTGGATCTCGTCCCCGGTGCGGTAGGCGTTGTCCATCCGGAATTCCAGGTCCCCCTCCCGCAGCTCCGAGATGCGCCGGGTGATGTCGTTCAGGGGCCGGACGATGCGCTTGCTCAGGATGAGGGCGGCGGTGCAGAAAACGGCCATCAGGCAGAGGAGGATCAGGATGATCGTCTGCTTGGCGGCGGCGCTCTTGTCCCGGTAGAGGGCCGTGGCCTCCCCTTCGATCTCCACATAGCTCTCCCGCAGCATACGGGTCGGCTGGGAGGCCGCTTCCTCGCTGAAAACGGCGATCAGGGTCCAGCCCACGGTCTCCATGGGAGCGCCCACGGCATAGCAGCTCTGCCCGTCTATCGTCAAGCGGCGCACATCCGTGTTGCCCCGGAGGGCGTCGGACACCAGGGCGGCCAGCTCGCTGTTCTCCGATTCCCGCAGGTCTGAAGCCCTGGCGCTGTTCTGCACCTGGAAGACGCCCTCCTCCTCGGGGGAGAGGATCACATGCCCGCTCTGGTTGACGACCGCCAGGAAGCCGCCGTCGGCTGCGGAATCCCGGACGATCTGCTGCATCTGGTCCAGGAAAAGGTCGCCGCTGACCACCGCCACCAGTTCTCCCCCGGGCCCGTAGATGGGCTGGGTGCAGGTGACGCAGAGGTCGCCGGTGGCCCGGTCGATCTCCACATCGGTGAAGGTCAGCTCCCCGGCATCCTGGGCCGCCTTGTACCAGTACCGGCCCCGGGGGTCGAAGCGGACGGGCGTTCCATCCTCCCAGACCCAGCCGCCGGACAGGGAGTTCACCGAAAGCATGGCCCCTTCCTCCAGGCCGATGCAGATATTGTCCGTCTCATAGGCATTCAGAAGGGAGAGCATCAGATCCGAAGCGTTGGCGACCAGGCCCATGCGGGCTTTCACCGCGGGATCGTCGGGGTCAACCCCGGCGGCATAGGTGGCCTGGACGGAGAGGGTCCCGTCCAGCTCCGCCCGGGGCGGCGCATAGGGGGCGGGCGCATAGTTCTCCGGCTCGGCAAAGAGCTTTTCCACATAGGCGGACACCAGGCGGACCCGCAGCTCCAGCCGCTGGAACACTTCATCCGTCTCCGTCGCCTGCAGCTGGGTGATGCGGGCGATATTCTCCTGCACCACCTGGTCCATCACGGCGTCCGTGATCTGGGAGATGGATTCCTGCTGGCGGGTGCTGGTCTCCACCTTCAGCGCGGCGAGCATCCGGCTCTGATACCCGATCACGGCGATGAAGGCCAGAGAGATCAGCACGCCGGTGAGCAGGATCAGGTTGAATACCTTGCTTTCGATCCCGCCGATGGTGAGCTTCCGGAATTTTTTCACGCCGCAATCCTCCCTTCGCATTTTCCTGATAATAAAATAATGGTAACACAGAAATCCGGATATGGCAACGGCAGAGAAACAGCGGGAACGCCGCCCTTCGGGCTGCGGCGCTCCCGCTTTATGCTGTTCACTGGTATGTCCGGATGACGCTCTCCGCGATCTCCCGCTTGCCGGTGCGCTGCTCCATGGCCTGGCGGGTGATGTAGCGCTGGGCGTCCGCCTCCGTCATATGGAGACATTCGATGAGCAGCCACTTGGCCCGGTTCACCAGCCTGAGCTCCTCGATCTTCTCCTCCACCGTGGCCTGCTGCCTGCGCATGCCCCGCAGCCGCTCCCGGATGGCGCAGAGGACCCGCAGGCTCTGGGAAAGCATCTGCCGGTTCGTGGGCTTGGGCAGGGCGATCACCCCGGCGGGCAGCACCTTGTAATACGTTTCCTCGTAAAGCTCCGTGCGGATGAGGAGCAGCACCCCCGCGTCGGAACCGGCGCAGGCCTCCTCCGCGAAGTCCACCCCCACGTCGTCGGGCAGGGGGGAATTGACCAGCACCAGGTCAAAGGAGGCGCTCACCATCCGCCGCCGGGCTTCCGCCACGCTGGAAGCGATGGTGACGGGCCAGAAATCCGTCACCGGCAGGAGGGGAAGGGTTGCGGTAT
>CAMZIY010000123.1 GCA_947307365.1 uncultured Clostridia bacterium | reverse complement strand
GACCGGCTGGGGGGCGTCCTCCTGTGCGAGGAGAAGGTCCCCTTCAAGAAGCACCTGGCGGAATACCTGGCCCGGCAGGCCCGGCGGCTGTACGACGCGGGGGTGGAGGTCCATCTGAACCGCGCCCTCACCCCGGAGGAGGCGGAGGCCCTGGGGGCCGACGTGATCATCGCCGCCATCGGATCCAAGGCCGCCATGCCGGATATCCCCGGCCTGGAGCGGACCGTGGAGGTGACGAAGGCCTATTCGGACCCGGAAGCCCTGGGGAAGAAGGTCCTGATCCTGGGCGGCGGCATGGCAGGCACGGAACTGGCCGTCTACCTCCAGAGCCTGGGCCGGGAGGCCGTGGTGATCGAAGCGGAGAAGACCCTGAACTTTGTCAACAACTCCTGCCACCGCAGCGCGGTCCTGGAACAGCTGCGGAAGCGGGGGATCGAGGCCCGCACCCAGACCCGGGTGAAGGCCATCGACGGGAACAGGGTGCTGTGCGAGACCCCGGAGGGGGAGATCACCCTGGAGGCGGACAGCATCGTCAACGCCCTGGGCCGCGCGCCCCTGCAGGAGGAGGCCGCCGCCTTCGGCCTCGCCGCCCCGGTGTTCTATCCCATCGGGGACTGTCTGGCGGCGAAGAACGTATACGAAGCCAACCGCCTGGGCTTCAACGTGGCCATGGACATCGGGAAATGACCCGCTGACGCCCGGAGATGCAGGATCCCCCGCAGGAGCAGAAAGCCGCCTGCGGGGGATCTTTCCGTTTTTGTTCCGCTGCGGCTCACCGCAGGATCCCCCGCTTTTCCAGCAGCCGGGCGAAGGCCAGGGCGAAAACCAGGGAAGCGACGTCCTTGGGCAGAAAGGGGAGGCTCACCGACAGCGCGGCGGCGGGGAAGGCCGGCCCGGCGGTGCGGGAATACCACCAAACCCCGAGAAAGTGGCAGAGCAGCAGGCCCGCCAGCCCCGGCAGGAAGCGGAGGGGGAGGGACCGGCCCCTGCCCTGGCCGCAGCCCGCGGCCAGGAGGAGAAAGCCCAGGAGGAAGCCCCCCGTAGGGCCGGCGAAGCGGCCGATCCCCCCGGTGAAGCCGGAAAACACCGGCAGCCCCGCAGCCCCCAGCAGCAGGTACACCCCCACCGCCAGGGTCCCGTACGTCGGCCCCAGGAGGAAGGCCCCCAGGGCGACGGCGAAGGTCTGGAGGGTGAGGGGCACCCCGGTGGGCAGGGGGACGGTGACAAAAGTGCAGACGATGATCAGGGCTGCGAAAAGCCCGGTGCGGGCCAGGTCCGCCGCGGAAAACCGGCTTTTCATCCTTTGTCCTCCAGGGGACGGACCAGCTGGACTTCCCCGGAGGAGAGGGCGGTCTCCTCCCCGTCGGAAAGCCGGAGCAGCAGCCGGGCGGAGTCGTCCACCCCCAGCACCAGGCCCCGCTGCTCCCGCCCTTCCCGGAGGAAGCGGACCTCCCGCCCCGTGAGGATGCTGCGGGCGCGGTATTCCTCCAGCCAGCCCTTGTCCGGCAGGGCCCGGTACAGGGGAAGGAACCGGTCCAGGATGGCGGCGATGAGGCGGCTGCGCTCGTCGTCCTCGGGCTTCCCGGGAAACACCGCTCCGGCGATCTCCGCCAGCTCCGGAGGAAATCCTCCGGGGGGTGAAAACAGGTTCACCCCGATCCCCAGCACGGAGTAGTCCAGGCCGCCGCTCTCCATATCCAGGGTCGCTTCCGTGAGGATGCCGCAGACCTTCCGGCCCTCGAGGAAGATATCGTTCACCCATTTGATCCCGGCGCCGCCGACGCCGAGATCCCCCAGAGCCCGGGCCACCGCCACCGCGGCGATCCCCGTGATGGCCACGGCCTCCGCCGCCGGGAGCTTCGGCCGCAGGAGCAGGCTGAGATAGGTCCCTGTGCCGGGAGGGGAGACAAAGGCGCGGCCCTGCCGTCCCCGACCGGCGGTCTGGGTATCCGCGATCACCACGAGGCCTTCCGCCTCCCCCCGGACCGCAGCCTCCCGGGCCAGGTCGTTGGTGCTGCCCTCTACCCGGTCGTATACCCGGAGCCGATAATCTCCGGCTGCCCGGAGATGGCGACGGATGGTCTCCGGATGGAGGATCCCCCCGTCGGACTCCAGGGTATAGCCCCGGTTGGGTCCGGCGGTGATCCGGAAACCCCGGTCCTTCAGCCCCGAGACCGCTTTCCACACCGCCGCCCGGCTGAGCCCCAGGTCCGCGGCCATCTGTTCCCCGGATACCGCTTCGCCCCGGCGGGCTTCCAGGATCCGCAGGACTTCGTCCATGGCTGCCATGATATCCCTCCCCCTTCAAATCGTAAACCAATTATAGGATCGCGGTTTACGATTTGTCAAGCCGGAAGGGGAAAACAGGAAAAAGCTCCGGCGCGGAATGCCGGAGCTCTTTCCAACGGAGAAGAGAAGGAAGAAACTTGTATGAATGAGATGACACAGCTGATTCAGCCGGGGAGGAGACGGAGCGTCACATCCCCGGGGCGATGGGGAGAACGGAAACGGGGGCGGTCCGTCCTCTTCCAGGAAAACAGACCGCCCCCGCGAATGTGCAGGCTCAGGCATCCCGCAGGCGCAGAGGCGCCGGGATGCGGCAGAGGGTTTCCTTCTCAAACACGGAAAGCGGGAATGTTTCCCTTCCCACTCTTGCGCGCCGGAAGCCCGGCGCGGCTGTCCAGGGGGCCATGGGCTCGCGCCTTTAGGCCGGATGGATCGGAAACGACCATATGGGATTATCTTTTGCGAGAATAACACATATGCCGGGAAATTGCAAGAGGGAAAAACAAGAAAATCGCCTCGGCAAAACCGGGGGTCCGCCCCGGAGCCGTCAGTATTCGCTCAGCCAGCGGCGGATGGCGGACATGGCCTTTTCCCGGGTCTCCAGGACCGCGGGGGAGCAGTTCAGCAGGGCCTGGAGCTCCTTCCGCCGGTCCGGGGAGAAGGCGAGCCGGGCGGCATAGGCCGCCACCTGGGCGGTGAAGCCCGCCGCGTCGCCGGGTCTCCGGGTGCCCGCCAGGATGCGGGAGATATAGGAGGGGTCGTAGGCCAGCGCCCGGGCCAGGGCGCTGCTGCGGATATTCAGACAGCGGCAGAGGGAGCTCAGCCGGGTGATATAGGTGGCATGGTCCAGGCGCAGACCGGTGCTGAGACATTCCCCCAGGGCGGTGTGCAGCGCGTCCAGCTCCGCGTCGTCCCCGCCCCCCAGGGCGGTGAGTCCTTTGGCCAGCTGCCAGAGCTGGGGACTGCCCCAGCGGGGTTCCCGTTCCCCTCGGCGGTATCGGCTCAGGGTGCTTTTGCCCAGGCCGGAGGCGGCGGCCAGTTCCGCGTTGGTCCTGCCCAGCCGTTCCATCTCCCGATCCAGTAACTCCTGAAAGCGCATATCTCTTTCTCCTCCCGGTTGATCTCCGGTTTAAAACTCCACGCCTTTCCGGGCGGCGATGCCCCGGTCGAAGGGGTGGCGGCGCTTGACCATCTCCGTGATGTAGTCCGCTTCGGCCATCAGGGCTTCCGAGGGGTTCCGGCCGGTGACGGCCACCTCCAGCCCCTCCGGCTTATGCCGAAGGAAATCCAGCAGCTCCGCCTCCGGGATGACCCCGTGATTGCAGGCGGACACCGCCTCGTCCAGCACCAGCAGCTCCGTTCCCTCCCGGGCGGCGGAAAGGGCGTCCCGCAGCAGGGCGGTGAAATCCTCCCGGGCGGCGGCCTTCTGCTCCTCGCTCATGCGTTTGAAAAAGCCGTATTTCCTGGGACATATCAGCACCCGGACCCCCGGCAGGGTCTCCAGGATCCGCAGCTCGGAGGAGGACCCGTCCTTGAAGAACTGGGTGAAGATCACCCGGCCCCCGGCTCCGGCGCAGCGCACCGCCAGACCGATGGACGCAGTGGTCTTGCCCTTCCCGTCCCCGCAGTAGAGATGGATGAGACCCATGGTCAGACCTCCCGGTTCAGGACCCTGTACACCAGGTCCATGTCCAGATTGCTCCGCACCGTATCCGCCAGCAGGTCGTACTGCCGCTCCTTGTACTCCGTCATATCGAAGGTGCCCAGGGCGGAGAAATCGATGCCCTTCCTGCGGCACAGGGCTTTGAGGATCGTATCGCAGATCCCCGGGGCGTCGAAGACCCCGTGGACGTAGCTGCCGTATACGTTGCCGTTCCCCACCAGGGGAGGCAGGGCCTCGTCGCTGCGGCCCATGTGGATCTCATAGCCCTGATAGGCCATGCCGTTCAGCTCCCGGAGCATGCCCTCCACGCCGGAGAAGACCCCTTCCGTCTGGGTCTGCACCTTCTGGCCCCGGAAAATGGTGTCCAGAGGCAGGAGGCCCATGCCCCGGATCTCCGTTTCCCCGGCGGCCTCCACCTGCTCCGGGTCGGATACGCTGCGGCCCAGCATCTGATACCCGCCGCAGACCCCGAAGACCAGGGTCCCGGCGTCCGCCGCCTTCTGTACCGCCGCCTCCAGGCCGCACTGCCGCAGCCATTTCAGATCCGCGATGGTGCTCTTGGTGCCCGGGAGAAGGATCATATCCGGGTTTTCCAGATCCGCTACCTTTTCCACGTACCGGAGAGAGACGTTCTCATACCGCTCAAAAGGACTGAAATCCGTGAAGTTGGAGATGCGGGGAAGGCGGATCACCGCCACGTCCAGAAGCCGCCGCCCCTCTTTCCGCTCGAAGCGTTCGGATAGGCTGTCCTCATCGTCGATATCCAGGTGGACGTAGGGGATGACCCCTGCTACGGGCACGCTGCACAGGTCCTCCAGGATCTTGATCCCCGGCTCCAGGATGGCCCGATCCCCCCGGAACTTGTTCACGATGGTGCCCTTGATCCGGGCCCGTTCCTCCGGCTCCAGCAGGGCCACGGTGCCGTAGAGCTGGGCGAAGACCCCGCCCCGGTCGATGTCCCCCACCAGGAACACCGGGGCGTCCGCCAGCTTGGCCATGCCCATGTTCACGATATCGTCCTTCTTCAGGTTGATCTCCGCCGGGCTGCCCGCCCCTTCGATGACGATCACGTCGAAGTCCGCGGCCAGGCTGTTGTAGGCCTCCATGATGGCGGGGATGAACTCCGGCTTCCGGCGGTAATACTCCATGGCCCGCATGTTCCCCTGGGCGACGCCGTTGACGATCACCTGGCTCCCCACGTCCGTGGTGGGCTTCAGGAGGATGGGATTCATGCGCACGTCCGGATCGATCCCCGCCGCCTCCGCCTGGACCACCTGGGCCCGGCCCATTTCGCCGCCGGCCTTGGTGATGAAGGAGTTCAGGGCCATGTTCTGGCTCTTGAAAGGGGCAACCCGCAGCCCATCCTGCCGGAAAATGCGGCAGAGGCCCGCCGCCAGCAGGCTCTTGCCCGCGTTGGACATGGT
>CAMZIY010000122.1 GCA_947307365.1 uncultured Clostridia bacterium | reverse complement strand
GGAGTCCGAGCGGGGCATCGTGGAGCTGGAGACCCTGAAGCAGACCAACGAGAACCTCATCAGCACCCTGGAAGAGGTCCGTCAGATCCAGGTGGACGGCGCCGCCCGGCGGCGGGAGGCCGAGGTGGAGCTCACCCGCATCGAGGGCGAGCTGCGGCAGAAGCTGCTGGATCTGAGCAAATAACGGAGGATTCCCATGAAGATCAAGAAGACCCTCCTGAAGATTCTGGTCGTCATCGTCGTTCTGCTCATCCTCTTCCTCATCCTGAGTGGGGTGGTGGAAAGCACGCTGGGCAAGAAGATCGCGGACGCCGCCGCTTTGTTCGACAAGGGCACCGGGGGCCAGCCCGGGATCTCGGAGGAGTTGAAGGCGCGGCTGGAGGCGGCGGACGGTCTGCAGAACATCGCCGCCAAGTACGACCAGGTATATGATGAATATTCCGCCCTCCGCAGCACCCACAATGAGCTGCGGGAACTGCTGAATTCCGGCTCCGGCGACTTGGGCAGGATGTACGACCTGAACGAGACCCTGAGCAAAAACTTCATCGCCTGCCGGGAAGCCCTGGAACCCCTGACGGAGGGCAAGGCCCACAAAGCCCTGGGAGAATTCCAGAACGCCATGGACGAGGCCCAGAAGGTCATCGACGTCAGCGGGTACAATAACGCCATCCGGGAGTTCACCGGCAAAGTGCTGAACCGTTTCCCCGCCAGCCTGCTGAAAGGCCTGGTGAAGGAAGCCGCTCCCGCTCTGTGGGAGAGCGCCGGAGGCGCGGCATGAACGGCGTTTTTTCTGCGTTCGGCACCTGGCTCCTGGCTCTGCTCCCCGCCATGCTGGCGGTGTACGCGGGCTGCGTCCTGTTCGTGCTGCTCCTGGCCCTGCTGGGCTGCCGGATCCTGAGCAAGACGGACAGATCCTGACAAATCCATATCTAATGCAGCCGGGGCCGCTTCGTGAGAAGCGGCCCCGTGGTCTTGTTCCGGCAGTCTTATTCCGATCCGCTGTTCTGCGTCGCCAGCTTGTACAGGGCGTTTTTGTTCATCCCTGTCTCCTGGGAGGCCTGCCGCACTGCGTCCCGGAGGGAGGCTCCCGCCTCCCGCAGGGTGCGGACCCGCTCCAGGGCGGCGGCCTCGTCGGGCTCGCCGCTCTCCTCCGGCGCCCCGGCTACCACCAGGACGAATTCTCCCCTGGGCTGCTCCGCCCGGTATCGGGCCAGGGCTTCCCCCAGGACGGTGCGGACGACCTCCTCATGGAGCTTGGTCAGTTCCCGGCACAGGGCCACAGGCCGGTCTTCCCCGAAATACGCCGCCAGATCCTCCAGGGTGCTCACCAGCTTATGGGGCGCCTCGTAGAAGATCATCGTGCGCTTCTCCCCCCGCAGGCTCTCCAGGTGCTCCATGCGGCTCTTCCGGGTAACGGAGAGGAACCCTTCAAAGGTGAAGCGCTGGGTGGGCAGACCGGACAGGGCCAGGGCGGTGACCGCGGCGCAGGGGCCGGGCACGGCCCGGACCTCTACCCCCGCTCCGGCACACAGACGAACCAGATCCTCTCCCGGGTCGCTGATGGCGGGCATGCCCGCGTCCGTCACCAGGGCGCAGGTCTCCCCTGCCCGGATGCGCTCCAGGATCCGATCTCCGCTGCCCCGGGAATTATGGGCATAGTAGCTCACCAGGGGCTTATGCAGATCCAGATGGTTCAGCAGCTTCAGGGTGACCCGGGTGTCCTCCGCGGCGATGAAGTCCGCTTCCTCCAGCACCTCCCGGCAGCGCAGGGAGATATCCCCCAGGTTCCCGATGGGGGTGCCCACCAGATACAGTATTCCAGCCATGCTTCATTCCTCCCCCACCGGCAGGGTGGGCTCGATCTCCAATCCGGGCCCGGCCCCCTTGCGCCCCTCCAGCAGGACGGCGCAGGGGGGCTTTTCCCGTTTCTGCACCAGCCGCAGACGCTTGGGCTCCAGGCCCGCGGCGCGCATCTCCGTCATCAGATCCGTCAGCCGTTCCGGCGGGTACACCAAGGCAAGACGGCCTCCCCTCCGCAGCACCCGGGCGGCGGCGCGGCACAGGTCCCGGGGAGGACAGCTCTCCCGCCGGGCAAGATCCCGCTCCCCATCCGGCGATCCTGGAAATCGGGCAGGCCAGTAAGGCAGATTCCCTGCCGCCAGATCGAAGCTCTCCGCCGGGAAGAGGCGATCCAGTTCACGGATATCTCCGCAGACGGTTTCGATCTCCCAGCCGTTCAGGGCGCCGTTCAGCCGGGTGCGCTCCGCCGCCGCGGGCAGGATATCCACCCCGGTCACCCGCAGCCCCGGGCGGCGGCCCAGCATCTGCAGGGCCAGGGCTCCGCCGCCGCAGCCCAGATCCAGAGCCCGTCTGACGCCGCCGAAGCGCAGAAAATCCCCCAGCCAGGCGGTATCCGAGCTGAGTGGAAAAAGTCCCGGTTCCTGTATATAACGGGGGCCGCCGGGCCACAATTCCTCTGCCCCCGGGAAACGTTCGTCCATAGAAGTGGAAAACCCGGGGCCGAAGCCCCGGGTCGTTTCCTAGTCTGCTCAGGCAGGATCGATGGCATTCACGGGGCAGTTCGCCGCGCAGGTGCCGCAGTCCACGCACTCATCGGGATTGATGGTCATCTTGCCATCCACTTCCTTGATGCACTCCACAGGGCAGTTCTCCTTGCAGACGCCACAGCTGACACAGACATCGGGGTTGATTTTGTAGGCCATGACAGACACCTCCAATTACAGAATGGGGCTGATTCCGCCATTGGCGGTATCGCCGAAAATAATCTTATCATATCCTCCCGAAAAAGCAACCATTATTTCAAAAATTTCCTCGGACAACTCGTACGAAGGAGAAAGGCGGCATCCATGGGAAAGGAAGAAAAGCTGGGCTGGGGTTCCCGGCAGGTCCTGAATCTGGCCGCTTCGGCGGCGGCGGAGCTGGGGCACAGCTATGTGGGCACGGAGCACATCCTTCTGGGTCTGGCCCGGGAGGACACCGGCGCGGCCGCAGGTCTCCGGAGCTGCGGCTGCGATTATCAACGTCTGCGGCAGCTGGTGACGGAAACCGTGGGAACGGGAGTCCCCTGCTCCGTCCCCGCCCAGGGCTTCACCCCGGAAGCCCGGCGATGCATCCGGCTGGCCACCCTGGAAGCCGCCCGGCTGGGGAAGCGGGAGATCGCCGCGGAGCATCTGCTCCTGGGCCTCCTGCGGGACGAGGACAGCGCCGCCCTCCGTCTGCTGCGAAGCGCCGGAGCGGATACGAACCGTCTGCTCACCCGGGTACTGGAAACCCTGAGCCGGGAGAACGCTTCTCCCTCCCCCTCCCCCCAGCCCGGCTGCCGGAGCCGCCGGGACACCCGCACCCTGGAGCAGTATGCCCGGGATCTGACGGAGGCGGCCCGCCGGGATGGTCTGGACCCGGTGATCGGCAGGGAAGCGGAGCTGGAGCGGGTGATCCGCATCCTCTGCCGCCGGAGCAAGAACAACCCCCTGCTCATCGGCGAACCGGGGGTGGGCAAGACCGCCGTGGCGGAGGGACTGGCTCTTCGGATCGTTGCCGGGGAAGTGCCTGAGGAACTGCGGTCCCGGCGGATCCTCTCCCTGGATCTGGGCAGCATGGTGGCGGGGACCAAATACCGGGGCGACTTTGAGGAACGGCTGAAGGAGGCGCTGGAGGAACTCCGGGGAGCGAAGAACGTGATCCTCTTTATCGACGAGCTCCATACCCTGCTGGGAGCGGGGGCGGCGGAGGGAGCCATCGACGCCGCCGGCCTGCTGAAGCCCGCACTGGGCCGGGGAGAGCTCCAGGTCCTGGGGGCCACCACCGCGGAGGAGTATCGGCGGCACGTGGAGAAGGACGCAGCCCTGGCCCGGAGGTTCCAGCCCGTGGCCGTGGAGGAGCCGGGACGGGACGCGGCGGCGGATATCCTCCGGGGGCTTCGGAAACGCTATGAGACCCACCACCGGCTGAAGCTCACGGAGGAGGCCCTGCTGGCCGCGGTGGATCTGAGCATCCGGTATCTGCCGGAGCGGTACCTGCCGGACAAGGCCATCGACCTGATGGACGAGGCTTTTGCCCGGGTGCGGATGGAGGAACCCGGGAAAACGCAGGTGGACCGGGAAGACGTGGCGGAGGTGCTCGCCGCCTGGACCGGCATCCCCGTCCGTTCCCTGACACAGGAAGAGAGCCTGCGCTGCCTCCGGCTGGAGGAGACGCTGCGGCAGCGGGTGATCGGCCAGGATGAGGCCGTATCCGCCGTAGCCAGGGCCATCCGCCGAAGCCGCGCCGGTCTCCGGGATCCCCGGCGTCCCATGGGGGTATTTCTTTTCCTGGGGCCTACGGGAGTGGGAAAAACGGAGCTCTGCCGCGCTCTGGCGGAAACGGTATTCGGGGAGGAGAAAGCCCTTTTCAAGCTGGATATGTCCGAGTACAAGGAAAAGCATCGGATCAGTACCCTCCTGGGCTCCCCGCCGGGCTATATCGGCTGCGAGGACGGAGGCCGGCTCACGGACCGGGTCCGGCGCAGGCCCTGGTCCCTCATCCTTTTCGACGAGCTGGAAAAGGCCCACGAGGATATCTGGGACCTGCTGCTGCAGATCATGGAGGATGGGGTGCTCACGGATTCCCGGGGCCGTCAGGCGGACTTCCGGAACACCGTGATCGTCATGACCTCCAATCTGGGCGCACGGGGGCTTACGGCAGCCGGACCCGGTCTGGGCTTCGCTCCCGGGGATACGGCTTGGGCAGGACTTCGGGAGGCGGAGGCGCTCCGGGAACTGCGTCAGACCTTTCGCCCGGAATTCCTGAACCGGGTGGACGAGACCCTGGTCTTTCGTTCTCTGGGACCGGAGGATATCCGCCGGATCGCAGTGAAGATGACCGGGGAGGTTTCCCATCGCCTGAAGGCCCTGGGGATCACCCTGGAGATCGAGGACGGGGCCCTGGACCTTCTGGCACGGCAGGGCTGGGATCCCGCCTTCGGCGCGAGGCCCCTGCGCCGGGCGATCCGCGCCGCTCTGGAGGATCCGGCGGCTCAGCTGCTCCTGGAGGGCCGTCTCCGCGCAGGAGATACGGTGATCCTGCGGGGAGACGGGGACACGCCGGTTTTGGTTCCCTGTGCCGATCCGGCCGTGATCGCGTGATCTCTCCCCCGCCGTTTTTCCGGCGGGGGATTTTTGCTTGCAGAGGGAGGGAAATAGCAGTATAATAGATAGAACAAATGTTCCATTTTCGGAGGATCGCGTCATGGCCTTTGCTCATCTGCATGTACACAGCGAATACAGCCTGCTGGACGGAGCCTGCCGCATCGAGCGGCTGGTGCAGCGGGTCCGGGACCTGGGCCAGACCGCGGTGGCGGTGACGGACCACGGGGTGATGTACGGGGCTGTGACCTTCTATAAGGCCGCCAAGGCGGCGGGGATCCACCCGGTGATCGGCTGCGA
>CAMZIY010000121.1 GCA_947307365.1 uncultured Clostridia bacterium | reverse complement strand
GTGGTGCCGATCCAGAGGCGGTCCAGGTGGTCCACGAAGAGGCATTTCACGCCGGCGATCCCTGTGGAGGGGTCCACCCGCTCAAAGGAACTTCCGTCGTACCGGATGAGTCCGGAGTAACTCCCGATCCAAATAAAGCCCTCTCCGGTCTGCGCGATGGCGTTGGATTCCGAGGTGGGCAGACCGCTTTCGTTGTCATACAGCACCGCCGAGAAGCCCTCGCTGTGGCCGATGGGGTCCACGGCGGCTTCCCCGTTGAGGCTGCCGGAGGCGTTCACCCCCCGCCCGAAGGTTCCGGCAGAGGCGGCGGAGACCGCCGCCGTTACAAGGAGAAGGGCCAGCATCAGGCAGACAAGCCCCCGGAGGCATCCTCCGTGCATCATCGTTTGTCTCTTTTTCCGATTTTCAGGCATGCTGCTTCACCTCGGTATTTTTCCGGAAGGGCAAAGAGGTCGGATCGATCCTATTTTTCTCTCCGGACGTGCATATTCAGATCGGCATGATCCTGCCATGCTTCTTAAACGTCAGTCTTCTCAGCGTATCCACTTGTCCGCCGCGGTCGGTCGGTCATAGCCCCAGTCCTCTTCTGCAGCATGAACCACCAGATCGAATCCGTTCCTGTTCAGGACCCTGGCGGACGCCCGGTTCTCGATCATCGTGCTGGCTGTGATGATCTCGATATCCGTCTCGTTATACAGATAGTCGATCATGATCCCCAGCGCCTCGGTCGCGATCCCCTTCCCCCAGCAGCGCTCCAGAAGGCGATAGCCCACGCTGATCTTATGGATGGGATCCCGATACCCGTACATCTCCGCCAGGCCGCAGAAGCCGCCGTTAAGAAAAATGCCCAGGATGATGGATTCCTTCCAGCATTCGTCATACAGGCGATCGATCACATCCCGGACATCCGGGTATTGTTTTTCGAAGAGGAACGTGGGGAGATACCGGTACACGTTCTCGCTGTTCACAAGCTCCTGCAGCCCATCCGCATGTTCCGGGGTGAGCCGCCCAAGCCTCAGCCTCTTTCCCTGCAGATCCGGGATTTCCGAAAACAGTTTCTTTTTCACGGAGTTCTGCCTCTCTTTATCGGTACGCCAGCAGCGTCAGCGCCACGTAGATCGCCGTCATGACGCCCAGGATCAGAGCCTGCTTGCCCCGGTGCTTCGTCAAAAGCCCGGCGAATTCCCGCACCGCCGCATTCGGCCAGAAATACCACTTTGTCCGTGCGCCCATGCCCACCGCCCGCATCTTCACGCGCCGGGCGCAGAGGCCGCTGCGGAACACATGATAGTTGGTGGTGGAAAAGGCGATCTTTGCCTTGGGATCCTGCGTCCAGATGATCTCCTTTGAGAATTTCATGTTCTCCAGCGTGTCTGTGGAGCGGGCTTCCTCAAGGATCCGATCCTCCGGGACGCCGCGGCTCATGAGGTATCGCTTCATGGAGGCGCTTTCCGGGATCGGTTCATCGGGTCCCTGCCCGCCGGATACAATAAAGACCGGCTCTCTGCCTGTCTCCTCCCTTTGCCTTTCCGCAAAAGCAAGCGCCCGGTCAAGCCGTCCCCGCAGCAGGGGCGTCGGCGTTCCGTTCTCTTTCAGTCCGCAGCCCAGAACGATCAGGTAGTCCTTGTCCTTCTCCGGTTCATACCGGGCTGCGATCGCGGCTGCCGCGATGATGCCGATGAGCATGCATTCAAAATAGAGATACAGGGCCGCAAAGAGGTTGGCAAACAGATCGTGGATCATGACCTCCCGCTGGCTGCCGGACACGGCATAGTCAAACCAGAACAGGAATGCCAGCCCCGCAAGGATGAGAAACGAGAGGAGGATGCCCAGCAGATTGACCGGCCGCTTCCCTTCATGCCGGATGAGGGACAGATTGGAGATGCAGAGGGCGGCCGAAAACACCAGCAGGAACGGTGAGGAGAGCAGCATATAGTTCTTGGCCGAGCCCAGCAGCGCATGGATGACCACAATGGCCGTATAGATCTCCGGATCCATCACCATCCGCACCGCAAGCAGGATATAGGTGAGCATGACCGAGACGGCAAACAGCGCGAATCCGAAGTAGAAGATCGTATTGTAGGAATAGGGATTGTACCGGATTTGCTCCCGGAACGCCCACAGCAGCGCCAGGATCATGCCCAGGGCATAGACGGCCATCACGATGCAGGTCGCCGGTGTGCCGCGCAGCTTGCCGCTCCATTGGAATATGCCGACCAGGATTGCCGCGGCGGCGGTCAACGCCTGCAGAGCGCGCAGTTTGGGTTTTTTATCTCTGGTGTCAAATCGGATCATCATGAGTCCTCCGGAAACAGATTCCTTGGGCGCCCGGACGTGTCATCCTCCGGTCAGCCGCTCTCTCAGAAGCTCGATCTGCTCCGCGCTCATTCCCCCGTCCAGGAGATAGCTCTCCGCGCATCCGGTGAGGTCCGCGGTCCGGACGTCCGCGTCTTCGCTCCCGGCGAGGCACTGGATCATCGGGACCAGCACGTTTTCCACAATCACGTCATACCGCTCTTTTTCCGTTTCCTCGGTGATGCCGTAGTAATTGTCGTAGGTGATCATGTAGTCGCTGACGATCTCCTCATAGCTCGCGCCGCAGAGGGCTTCCAGCAGCATGCAGACGAAGCCCGTCCTGTCCTTTCCCTCCGTGCAGTGGACCAGATACGGTCCTTCCTTCTCAGCCATGACGGCGAGGCCGTTTGCCACCTTGGTCTTGAATTCCTGCGAACCGAAGTTCATATTCAGGGCGATCGGCTCCACCATCCCATCCTGATACAGGGAGAGGAAATATGGAGACGAAAATCCGGGGTTTTCCAGATAACCCTGTATCTTCTGTTCGTTATCGGCAAGATTCAGGATGAAAGCCACGCCTGCCTCGGAAATCAGCGCGTCCACATAGGCGGCGCGGGCATGCTGATCATCGCAGGGCGATGCGGAGCGATACAGGGCGTTATGGCAGAGGCTGCCCGCCTGGACGCTTCTGAAATTGGCGAACACCGCGTCGCTGGCATAGTCCTCCCGCTTATCGGTATAGTGGATGTCCCTCGCGTCCTGGATCGCCGCGTATTTTCCCTTTTCCCGCAGAGTGACCGATGCGGTGTCGCCTTCCTGCAGGTCTGCCGCGGCAAAGAGGTCGTCGCCGTTGTTGATGACCGCTTTCATGTAGGGATAGCCCGGATAGGCGATCAGAAGGGGCTGCCCGGTGACCGTATAGTAGCCGTTGTAATACGGAAGATCCTCCAGCACATAACCGTTGGAGAACGTGACGGTGACGCTGTCCCCATAGGTGAAGCCCAGGGCGTTGAAGTCCTCAATGGTGCAGCAGATGTATACGCCGCCGAACTCTTCTTCGTGCAGGATCCGGGCGTCGGTGAGCGCAGGGGCTTCTTCAGGCGCCGGAGCCACCGCTTCCTGCCAGAGCTGCAGGACCTGCGTGAGCTGGCCTTTTGTGACCGGCGCCTTTGGATCCAGTCCCCTGTCCGTGCCGACGATGATCCCGTTCATCACGCACCAGTGCATGGCCTCGTCCGCCCAGTCGGAGATCTGGTCCGCATCCGGGTAATCCAGCAGGAAATACCACATACCCCGGAAGCCCTGCCCCAGCGCCTGGGCGCTGCGGTAAAGCACGGCGGCCATCTGCTCCCGGGTCACGGGATCGTCGGGGCCGAAGCGGCCGTTTCCGTATCCGTTGACGATCCCGCTGTCCACCGCCCATCGGACGGCGTCGGCATACTCCGCGCTTTCCTGAACGTCCTCAAAGGGCAGGATGCCGTTCACCACCGGCTCGCCCGCCGCCCGCCAGAGGCTCTCAAGGAACCGGGCGCGGGTCAGCGGCGTTTCCCAGGCGGCGGCCCGGGCCGCCACGTTGTCCTTCAGATTCGTGAAGAAGAACATATAGTCGTAAATATGATATGCGCCCTCGGGGAAGATGTCGATCACCGCAGGGTAGTCCGTCGGGCTGACCCCCGTCACCACCAGCTCGCCCCGCGCTCCGATATACGCGCCGCAGAGGCCGGGGATGGGCTCCGCGCCCGTGGACATCACCGCGCCGGAGCAGAGGGACGCGTCCGCTGCCGTGCCGTCGGTCTTCCAGTTCAGGGGGTTGATGGACAGGGCCACCGTTCCTGCGGGGATCACCAGGGTATCCGTCAGGCTGCCGTCCTCACAGTCGAAGGAGACGACCACGCCGGTATCCGTCTCCCCCCTGGCGGGGGCGATCTGCGGCCAGGCTGCCGCCATTTCCTCCGTCACGGACCAGCCGATGGCGTAGACCGCGATGAGGTTTTCCCGCAGGGCCCGGGCTTCGGCGCTGTCGCCGCCGTAATACTCCTTCAGCAGCTCCAGGCACATCTGGGAGCCCTGGGAGAATCCGGCCAGGATGAGGCCGTGCCCGTCGTTCTCATGATCCAGATACCAGCGGAAGGCCGCGGAGACGTCCCCATAGGCGACCGCCAGCGCCTCTTCCCGTTCCGTCTGCGGGAGCTTGTAGGCGTTCATGGACATCTGCCGGTAATAGGGGGAGAACAACCGCCCCGTCTCCTCATAGATGCCCTTTTCCATATCCAGAGCGCTCACGAACTTTCCCTTCAGCTTATCGTTCAGGTCAAAGGAATTCGTTTCGCTCCGGGTATCCACTGTGGGGCAGATCAGGAACACGTCCACGTCCTTATCCTCCCCCAGAGCAAAATAGGCCCAGTTTCCCATATCCCCGTAATCCAGCGTCTCCCCGGCATTCTCAGCCGCGGATACCGGCAGCGCGATCGCCAGGGAAAGGACCATCACGATCGCCAAAAGCAGACTCACATACCGTTTCATATGGATCCTCATTCCTCGCCTCTATCAAGATTTATCGTTATTGATTCCTTCCGTCACCGGGACCTAATCTATGGCTGAGAAGGTCTGCAGCATATAGCTGAAGCGCCTTCCGAAGCCTTCGGCGGCCTCGGCGGCGAAGTGCGCCGCGGCAACGAAACAGCCGTCGGACGACGGGATGATAAACACCGACTGAAGCTGATCCGCCATCGTTTCGGTGCCCTTCAGCACGGATGCCTCGATGTAGAGGCATTCGCCTGCGCATTCGAGCTCGCGTGTCTCCTCCAGCAGGTCATAGGTCTGGGAAAGGTTCTCTCTGACAGCCGCGGCAACGGTATCGGCGTCCTCCGCGCTGTACGTCACCTCGAGATAGTTCTCGGGGTTTTCGGGGTCGTCCCAGACCGAGACGATCCGTTCCCGATCCGATTCGCTGTGCCGCGCAAAGGATTCATAGTCGTAATCCATTTCGAAACCAAGCGCCTCGTTCCGGATATGTTCGTATTTGACCGTCTCCTCCATGCCTTCGAGGATGATGACCGCCTCGAAGCGCTCGCCGTCCTGCCTTTCCGGTTTCACCGGGACGCGCTCGAACACCATATCCGTCCCGTACGCGGACTGATCCTCATGCCAGGTAAAGGTCCCGTCGTCGT
>CAMZIY010000120.1 GCA_947307365.1 uncultured Clostridia bacterium | reverse complement strand
GGCCTGCTCATCGCCCAGGACAATATCGACGAGGTCATCCACATCATCCGCACCGCCTATGACGACGCGAAGGAGAAGCTCATGGAACGCTTCGGCCTGGACGACGTACAGGCTCAGGCCATCCTGGATATGCGTCTGAAGCAGCTCCAGGGCCTGGATCGGGAAAAGCTGGCGGCGGAGTACAAGGAGCTGGAGGAGCGCATCGACTATTACCGCCGTCTCCTGGACAGCAAGGAAATGCTGCGGGACGTGCTGAAGGACGAGCTCAGCGCCATCCGGGACAAATACGGAGACGACCGGCGCACCGAGATCCAGGACGTGGAGGATGAGATCGACATCGAAGACCTGATCGACGAGGAGCTCTGCGTCTTCACCATCTCCCGGGCGGGCTACATCAAGCGCATCCCCGCGGAGACCTACCGGGTGCAGAAGCGGGGCGGCAAGGGCGTCACAGGCATGACCACCAAGGAGGAGGACAGCGTAGACTCCATCTTCACCGCCTCCACCCATGATCTGCTCCTGCTCTTCACCAGCCGGGGCCGGGTATACATGCGCAAGGGCTACGTCATCCCCGAGGCGGGCAGGACCGCCAAGGGCACCAATATCGTGAACATCATCCCCGCGGAGCCGGGAGAGACCCTCTCCGCCGTCCTGCATATGGCGGCCATGCCTCCGGATCGCTTCCTCACCTTCGTCACCCGGAAGGGCACGGTGAAGCGTATGCGCTTCGAGGAGCTGAAAAACCTGAAAAACGTGGGCATCCGGGCCCTCACCCTGGATGAGGAGGACGAGCTGATCAAGGTCCTGAATACCTCCGGGGAGGATTATATCCTCATCGCCACCCACGACGGCAAAGCCATCTGCTTCCGGGAGACGGATATCCGCACCATGGGCCGCACCGCCGCCGGCGTCCGGGGCATCCGCCTGCGGGAGGGGGACTGGTGCGTAGGCGCCGTTTGCTGCGGCGAGGAGGACATGCTTCTGACCGTGACGGAGAACGGCTGCGGAAAGAAGACCCCGGTGAGCGAATACTGCCGCCTGGGGAGCGAGCCCCAGCACCGGGGCGGCATGGGTCTGAAGAACTGCCCCATCACGGAGAAGACCGGCAAGGTGGCGGGCATCGCCCTGGTATCCCCGGAGGATCACCTGCTGCTCATGAGCAGCGACGGAGTGGTCATCCGCATGAACGCGGACGACGTGAACGTATACAGCCGCGCCGCCCAGGGCGTGCGGGTCATGCGCATCCCCGAGGGGGCCAGGATCATCGGCCTCACCGTCGCCGCGCCGGAGCAGGAGGAGGACGGCGCGGAAAGCCCGGAAACGCCGGAGACCGAAACGGAAACCTGAAATGAAGGCGGTCGAGATCTACACGGACGGCGCCTGCAGCGGCAATCCCGGCCCGGGGGGCTGGGCGGCGATCCTGCGTTACGGCAGCCGGGAAAGGATCCTCTCCGGCGGCGAAGCGGAGACCACCAACAACCGGATGGAGCTCACCGCCGCCATCCGGGGCCTGAAGGCCCTCCGGGAGCCCTGCGCAGTCACCCTGTACAGCGATTCCCGCTATCTGGTGGACGCGGTGAACCTTGGCTGGGCCCGGGGCTGGCGGGAACGGGGCTGGATGCGGACGAAAAAGGAACCCGCCAAAAACCCGGAGCTCTGGCAGGAGCTGCTGGAGCTTCTGGACCGGCACCAGACGGAGATCCGCTGGGTGAAAGGCCACGCAGACGACCCCATGAACGCCCGCTGCGACGCCCTGGCGGTGGCGGAGAGCCGGAAATTTCTGGATCCGGATAAGGACTGAGGCCGCGGAAGGGATGGGAAACCGAAGTAAATAGGTCGCAAGCGATAAGTTTGCAAAAAGTTCACATTTGTATGGCAAATAATGCATAATTTTTCGAAAAATCGCTTGCAATATAGAGAGACCCTTGATATAATGCTCCAACAAGCACGAATTTCGTGTTTTAACGAATTAACGCAAGAGGATTAACATACGAGGACTCCCGGAGATATACCCATGTCCACCTGGGCTGAGGCGTATGGAATGCGAAAGGAGAATGGAAATGGTCGAACTTTCCGCTGCCGAAAAAAAGGCGATGTGTGAGGAGATGACCACGCATCTGCCCAAGATCCGCAAGCTGCTGAGCCTCACCCAGGCGGATTTAGGCAACCTTACCGGGCTGAGCCGGGTAACGATCTCCCAGATCGAAAGCGGCAAGGTCCAGATGACCTGGCTGCACCTGAACGCCATCATGTTCATCTGCACCGTGAACCGCCGCAGCAAGGAGTATATCTTTGCCAACAACATCCTGGGCCCCAGGTATCTGCAGTTCGTCCAGGGGAAGGACGAGAACATCCCGCCGGATTACAACGTGACCGTGCGCACGGAAATGATAAAAGCATACCAGGAAATGCTGAAAAATCAAACACATACAGAAGAATAAGCAATATATTGAGGGCGGCCGGGAGTTTCCCCGGCCGCCCTTTTCCATTTGTATTCTGATGATTATCCCTTCAGCTCCGTATATCTGCCCTCTTTCCTGGCGGGGGCTTTGGCTTCCCCGTCCGGCCAGCCCAGACAGAGGCCCAGGGTGAAGATCTCCCCTTCGCCGATCCCCAGCTTCTCCCGCCAGGGCGCGCCGGCGGGGGAACGCATGAAGTCCCGGATGCAGCCGATCATCACCGTGCCCAGGCCAAGGGACTGGGCGGCCAGGCACATGTTCTCCGCCACGATGCCGGAATCCATCTCCGTATAGGGGAAATCCTTGGGGCCATAGAGGAAGAAGAACACGGGGGCTTCATAGTCGAAGGGCAGAGGACGGATGGTGCGGCCGCCGGAGGCGGTGAAGTCCTCCCGCAGCTGCTGCCGCAGGGCGGGATCCCGGAGACAGACGATCCGGATCTCCTGTTCGTTCCGGGCCGTGGGGGCCCAGAGACCCGCATCCGCCACCGCCTGCACCAGTTCCTCCGGAACCGGGTCGGTCTTGTATTTGCGGATGCTCCGCCGTTCAAGAATGTCCTTTTGGGTGGGATTCATGGAAATACCTCCTTAACGATCTGTTGTTCTGATCGCAGTATACCAAGGCGCGGGGGGAATTGCAAGGCGGAAACCGGAGATTGTTTCACGTGAAACAATGGACAGAAAGAAAAACGGCGGTGTGAAAATGTTTCACGTGAAACAGTGGTTTTTTTCCGGCGCCCGTTGAAATCCGCAGAACAATGGGATATACTGATTTCACTATGGGAAAAACGATCGCTTTATTTAACCAGAAAGGCGGGGTGGGTAAGACCACCACCTGCGTGAATCTGTGCTGCGCCCTGCATGATCAGGGCCTGCGCGTGCTGATCGTGGACTGTGATCCTCAGGGTCACAGTACCTCCGGCATGGGCATCAATAAGGCAAACGCGGCGCCGAACACCTATCAGATGCTGCTGGAGGGCGTTCCGGCGGAAAAAGCCATCCACAAGACGTCTTACGGCGACGTGATCCCCTGCAACAAGGATCTTTTCGGTTCCGGTCTTCTTTTGGGAGAGAAGGAACGCAGGGAATTCGTGCTCCGGGACGCTCTGGCGCCGGTGAAGTCCGCCTACGACTATATCTTCGTGGATTGCCCGGCTCTGCTGGAGCTGCTCACCCTGAACGCCCTGTGCGCCGCGGATTCCATCCTGGTTCCGGTGCAGTGCGAATACCTGGCGCTGGAGGGGCTCAGCGAGCTCATGGGGACCATAAAAATGGTGCGGCGCACCCTGAATCCGACCCTTGAGCTGGAGGGCGTCGTCCTCACCATGTTCGACGGCAGAACGAATCTCAGCCTGCAGGTGGCGAACGCCGTCAAAAAGCACATGAAACAATCGGTTTACAAGACGGCGATCCCCCGGAACGTGCGGCTCAGCGAGGCCCCAAGCCACGGGATGCCCGTTCTCCGTTACGACAGGAGCTCCCGGGGCGCGGAAGCCTATCGGGAACTGGCCAGGGAGTTTGTCGCGCGGAATTCGAAGGGAGGAGGCTGATATGGCAAAGAAAGGACTGGGCAGCGGCCTGGACGCCCTGTTCGGCAGCGGCGCGGAGCTGAAAGAGGACGCGGGCCTGCTGAATCTGCCCATCAGCAAAGTGGAACCGGCTGCGGATCAGCCCAGGGAACGTTTCGATCCCGAAGCCCTGGAAGAGCTGACGGATTCCATCCGGCAGCACGGCGTGCTGCAGCCCATCGCAGTCCGGGCCCTGGGCGGCGGATATTACCAGATCATCGCCGGAGAACGCCGTTGGCGGGCCGCCCGGGAAGCGGGACTGGACACCATCCCCGCCCGGGTGATGGAGGCGGACGACCGGTCGGCCAAGGTGCTGGCCCTGGTGGAAAACCTCCAGCGGCAGGCCTTGAACCCCGTGGAGCAGGCCAAGGGCCTGAACAGCCTGATGAGGGATTTCGGCCTGACCCAGGAGGCCGCGGCGGAACAGGTGGGCTTTTCCCGGCCTGCCGTGGCCAACGCCCTGCGGCTGCTGAGTTTGCCGGAGCCGGTGCTGGCCATGCTGGAGGAGGGCAGTCTGACCTCCGGCCACGCCCGGGCGCTGCTGGCCCTGGGGGATGAGGAGTCCATCTGCCGGGCGGCGGAGCTGGTGGTGAAGGAGGAGCTGAGCGTTCGTCAGACGGAAGAGCTGATCAAACGCAGGAAGGCGGCCCCGAAGAAAAAGAAAGAATCCCCCCGCAGCATCTACGTGCGCGATCTGGAGGAGCGGCTGGGCAGCCACTGGAACCGGAAGGTGCGCATCACGGAAGGGAAGCGCCGGGGAAAACTGGAGATCGAATATTACGGCAACGAGGACCTGGACCGTCTGCTGGCGGCCATGAACGCCTCTCTGCCGGATTGAGGAGAGTTCGTAAATGCTGGATATCAGATTCGTGCGGGAGCATCCCGATGAGGTCCGGGAGAATATCCGCAAAAAGTTTCAGGAGCAGAAGCTGCCCCTGGTGGACGAGGTGCTGGCCCTGGATGCGGAGCTCCGGGCGGTAAAAACGGAGGCGGACAGCCTCCGGGCCAGGCGAAACAGCCTGTCCAAGCAAATCGGCGTCCTCATGGGCCAGGCGAAGAAGGATCCCGCCAAGGCTCAGGAGGCGGAGGCAGTGAAGGCCCAGGTGGCGGAGCAGGCAGCCCGGCTGGCGGAGCTGGAAGGGAAGGAGCCGGGACTGGAGGAGGAGCTCACCAAGCGGATGATGTCGATCCCCCAGATGATCGATCCCAGCGTGCCCATCGGCCCGGACGACAGCCACAACGTGGAGGTGCAGCGCTTCGGGGAGCCCCTGGTGCCGGATTTCCCCGTGCCCTATCATACGGAGATCATGGAATCCCTGGACGGCATCGATCTGGACGCCGCCCGCCGGGTGGCGGGGAACGGCTTCTATTATCTGAAGGGAGATATCGCCCGGCTCCACAGCGCCGTGCTTTCCTACGCCCGGGATTTTATGATCGACAAGGGCTTCACCTATTATATCCC
>CAMZIY010000119.1 GCA_947307365.1 uncultured Clostridia bacterium | reverse complement strand
GTGAAAGAAACCCATCAGGGGTGTCTTTCGCGTTCAATCATAAGTTTTTCGAACGATCTCTACCCTATTCCTTGTTCGAAAAACTTGTTTCAGCGGGGCGACAAGACTTTGTCGACACGCTGTACCCCCGCCGTACGGCGGGGGTTTTCGTCTCTGAGCGGTTCAGAACAGTTCATCCAGCAGGGTATAGTACCTCAGTTTTTCCCGATCCGGCTCGATCCCAAGGGCGTCGAAAAGCAGGTTCGGGTCGAAATCGGGATAGACCTTGCCGCCGTAGGAGCCGTCGAAATTGTGTTTCAGGCTGCGGCAGCACAAGGCGACGTCTCTCCATTTGTCCCCGATCCCCGCGTCTCCCAGGTCGATGAAGCCGCTGATCCCGCCGTCATGGAGGAAGATGTTCGGCAGGCAGAAGTCCCCATGGGACAGCACCGGCTCAAAGGAAGGCCGGTGGTCCTCCAACCACCCCAGCAGTTCCTCCGGGTCCCGGAATCCCCCGGGGCCGAAGGCGGAGGGTTCCGCGCGGCTCACATCCACCAGATGGTTCCTGACCCGGGATGCGGCTTCCCGGAGTTCCGCGTCCGGATCTCTGCTGCGGGGACAGTCGGAGACGTCGACGCGCCACAGGCGCTCCAGCCCCTCGGCCAGCAGCGCCGCCAGCTCCCGGGGGCGCTCCAGCCAGTATGGGTCGCAGGCCATCATCCCGGGCACCCGGCTCATCAGAAGGTATTGATGCTCCGCGTCCTGCTCAAAGCACAGGACCTTCGGGACGGGCAGCTTTCCCTCCAGCCAGCGCATCACCCGGACCGTCTCTGCGTTACGCTCCCCATACCGGACGATTTTCAGCACGCAGTCGTCGAAAAGCATGATCCGGGACCCGGACATGCCCATATCATCCATCCTGTACGGTTTTCCGGCGATCAGCCGCCGGATCCCTTCCGGGAGATTCGCATCATTCACCCTTCATATACCCTCCGCCGCAGACTTCTGACAGACATTTTACCCCTTATCCGGCTGCCGTCAAGGGGAGATGTTCCCGTTGACGGCGGATGAGCGGCACATTATAGTAGATGCAGATACAGATACGCACAGGGGGTGACAGCATGGACGCTGCGGGCAGACTGTTCCGCCGCCGACGGGTATACGACGAGGCGGGAACGGAAGAATTGTTCCTCCGGGCCATGGGAGAGAACGTAAAGCGCCACTATGCCCGCTGCCCGGAATACCGGGCCATCCTGGATTCCGCCGGGTTTTCCCCGAAGGAGCTGCTCCGCCGGGAGGACCTGGCGAAGCTCCCCTTCCTCACCACCCTGTATCTGAAGCGGCACATCCTGCTGAGCGTGCCGGAGCGGAAACTCCTGGTCCGGGCGGACTCCTCCGGCACCGGGGGAACGCGCTCCCGGATCGGCTTCGACCTGCGGTCTCTCTGGCTGGGGCTGCTGATGGTGATCCGGGTGGGGCGGCAGCGGAAGCTCTGGTCCCTGAAGCCCGCGAACTACGTCATTTTCGGTTATCCCCCCGGGAATACCGGAGCCAGCAAGACCGCCTACGGCTTCACCTGGTTCGCGCCGGCGCTGCGGCGGACCTACGCCCTGGAGCGCACCGGGGACGGGGGCTATGCCCTGTCCTGGGACAAGGTCATCCGGGAGCTGCAGCGCTGCTCCCGCTCAACCTTTCCCCTCCGCACCATGGGCTTCCCCGCCTATACCTATTTTCTGCTCCGGGAGCTGAAGGACCGGGGGATCCGCTGTCCCATGCCCAGGGGGAGCATGGTGGCCCTGGGGGGCGGCTGGAAACAGTTTTACGCGGAAAAGGTGGAAAAGAAAGATTTTTACGCCCTGGTGAAGGACGTGCTGGATATTGACGAAAGCCGGATCGTGGAGTTCTTCGGGGCGGTGGAACATCCGGTGCTGTATGCGGACTGCCCCTGCCACCACTTCCATGTGCCGGTATACAGCCGGGTGATCATCCGCAGCCCGGAGGACTTTTCCCCGGTCCCGGACGGACAGCCGGGGCTGGTGAACCTCCTCACCCCCATGATGCAGAGCGTGCCCCTGAGCAGCGTCATGACGGATGACCTGGGGATCCTGCACCGGGAGCCCTGTCCCTGCGGGGCGGGATCCCCCTGGCTGGAGATCCTGGGCCGGGTGGGGATCAGCGACATCGTCACCTGCGCAGCAGGCGCGGAGGAATACCTGAAGGGAGAGAAGGAGGCGGTCTCATGATCCTCTACCGCGGAGAGCTCATGGAGGACAGCCGGCAGGAGGCGCTGCTGGCGTCCCTGGAGACGGATCTGTATGCGCCTCTCCGCCGGGGAGACCGTCTGGAGCAGGAGACGGTGATCCGGGCCTTTGACGACCTGGCCCGGCGGGTCCTGGAGGGGCAGTTCGACGGGATCGTCCGCCCTCTGCTGGAGACCTTCGGCATCGGGGACGAACCGTTCCGGGAGATGGCCCGTCTGTTCTGCCGGGAGGGGCTGGAGCGGAAGTGCGCCCTGGAGCTGAGCGATCCGCCGATCCTGCTGGAGGGGAACGTGCTCCGGGAGCGGCGGCCCCTGGGGGTGCTGCTGCACATCGCCGCCGGGAACGTGGACGCCCTCCCCGCCTACAGCGTGGCGGAGGGACTCCTGGCGGGAAACGTGAACATCCTGAAGCTGCCCATGGGGGATTCCGGTCTCAGCGTCCGCCTGCTCCATGAGCTGGTGCGGACGGAGCCCCGCCTGGGGGACTACATCTATGTTTTCGACGTGCCTTCCCTTGAGACGGAGACCCTGCGGCGGTTGGCGAAGCTGGCGGACGGCGTGGCGGTCTGGGGCGGGGACGCGGCGGCGGAGGCGGCGCGGCGTCTGGCGGAGGCGGACACCAAGCTCATCCTCTGGGGACACAAGCTCTCTTTCGCCTATGCGGAGCCGGACGCGGAGGACGTGGCCCTTTCCGCCCTGGCCCGAAGCGTGTGTCAGACGGAGCAGCTCCTGTGCTCCTCCTGCCAGGGGATCTTTTTGGATACGGAGGATCCGGAGGTCCAGCGGGCCTTCGGGGAGCGGTTCTTCCCCATCTTCCGGGAGGCGAGCCGCCGGGCCGGTCTGCCGGATTTCGGCATGCGGGCAAAGAACGCCGTGAGCCTGTACACGGAGCGGCTGGAGGGCCGCACAGGCCTGTATTCCGGGGACGGGGTCACCCTCCGGCTCCTGGAGGGGGAGGACCTGGAGCTCTCCTGGCTGTACCGGGACCTGTGGGTGAAGCGGCTGCCTCTGGGGCGGCTGTACGAGCTGCGGCGGTACAAGGGGCATCTCCAGACCGCCGCCGTTCTGGCCCAGGACCCGGAGAAGCGCCGGGAGATCCGCAGGATCCTGGCGGACGCGGGCGTCTGCCGGATCACCGGGCCCGGGAACATGTCCCGGGCGGTATGCGGGGAAGCCCACGACGGGCTGTATCCCCTGCGGGAGTATACCCGGATCACGGAAACGGAGCTGACCGCCGAGGAGGCGGAGGCGTGGACGCGGGAGCATGGGGGATGAAGGATTCATGGATGAACACACGTTTTTGGACATTTTGCATACGGCAGAACGGCTGAAGGACACCCTTCGCCACAGCACCACCTCCGGGGGCAGACCAGAGAGCGTGGCGGAGCACAGCTGGCGGGTCTCCCTCATGGCCCTTTTGCTCCGGCACGAGTTTCCCGGTGCGGATATGGATCGGGTCGTCCGAATGTGCCTGATCCACGATCTTGGGGAATGTTTTACGGGGGATATCCCCGCCTTTGAAAAGACGCAGGGAGACCAGGCCCGGGAGGACCGTTTGCTGGCGGAATGGGTCGCCGCCCTCCCTCCGGAGCTCAGCCGGGATTTTGCCGACCTGTACAGGGAGATGGAGGCTCAGGAGACCATCGAAGCAAAGCTGTACAAGGCGCTGGATAAGCTGGAGGCGGTAATCCAGCATAACGAGGCCCCGCTGAAAACCTGGACGGCGTTGGAATATACCCTGAATCAGACCTACGGGGCGGAAACCGTCGGCTTCTCTCCTTGGCTGACCGGGCTGCGGGAAGTGCTCCGCCGGGAAACAGCGGAAAAAGTCGAAAGGGGCAGGACGGAAAACAAATGAGCGTGCACATCCGTTTTGTGGAAAACCAGGACGAAAAGGGCTGGTATGCCCTGGACGGGCATCTTCCCAAGCCGGAGTTTGACCGCAAGGTGCGGGACCGCCGGGGGCTGGTGCTGACGGAAGAGGGCCGGATCATCGGGATCCTCCGATGGAACCTGTTCTGGGACGAAGCGCCCTTCTGCAATCTCCTGTACATCGCGGAGGACCGGCGGGGACAGGGGAACGGGAGTCTGCTTATGGCCCGATGGGAGCGGGAGATGGCTGCGCAGGGCCACGACATGGTGATGACCTCCACCCAGTCGGACGAGACGGCCCAGCATTTCTACCGAAAGCTGGGATATAAGGACAGCGGCGGCTTTACCGTGGATATCCCCGGCCATGAGCAGCCCCTGGAGCTGATCTTCATCAAAGGTCTGGAGCGGAAAGAATATGCGATTTGAAAACGTCTATTTCGTCAGCGGCACGGGCTATGCGGGGAAGTCCACCCTGGTGAAGGCCCTGGCGGAGAAATATGGCGGGATCCTCTGCGGGGAAAACTATCACGACGCCCTCCTTCCGGAGCTGAACAGAGAGGAATTCCCCAATCTGTGCTGGAGCCGGGACCTGGAGGACTGGCGCGTCTTCGTCCGCCGGACTCCGGAGGAATACGAGGCCTGGATCGACGGGGTGACGAAGGAATGCGAAACGCTGGAGCTGCGGATCCTGGAGGAGCTGGCGAAGCAGGGCAGACCGGTCTTCGCGGATACCAACATCTGCCCGGAGACCCTGCACAGGATCTCCGACGAGAGGCACGTCCTCATCATGCTGGCGGACCCGGAGATCTCCGTCCGCCGTTTTTTTGAGCGGGAGGACCGGGAAAAGCAGTTCCTGTACCGTCTGCTCCTGGAGGAGCCGGACCCGGAGGCGGCCCTGGCCAACTTCCGGGAATGTCTCGGCCGGATCAACTCCCGGGCCAATTACGAACGCTTCCTCCGTTCCGGGTTTCCCGTGCTGCTCCGGGAGGAGAGCCGGACCCCGGCCCAGACCCTGGCGCTGGCGGAACGGATCTTTTCTCTGGGGGAGGCGGAAGCATGAGCGGGATCAAGGGCTTTTTCCGCCGGGAGCCGGTGCTGGTGATCGCCGCCCTGGCGGCGGCGGTGAGCTGCTGCTTCGTGCCCCCGGATCGGGGATATCTGGACTATTTCGATCTGCGGACTCTGGCCCTGCTGTACTGCCTCATGACCGTGGTGGCGGGCCTGAACCGGGCGGGGCTTTTCGCCCGGCTGGCGGGATCCCTCTGCGCCCGGGCGGGGAGCGTCCGCCGTCTGGGCCTGGCGCTGGTGCTCCTGAGCTTCTTTTCCTCCCTGCTCATCACCAACGACGTGGCCCTGATCACCTTCGTCCCCTTCGCCG
>CAMZIY010000118.1 GCA_947307365.1 uncultured Clostridia bacterium | reverse complement strand
GAGGACGTCATCGCCGTGGTGCAGGACGCCATGGTCCCCATGGAGCAGAGCGTCTTCATGAAGGAAGACCGGATGCTGAAGGCTCTGGATTTGGTGGAGCAGGCCAAGGCCATGCTGCCCAAGATGAAGGCCGCGGATATGCACGAGGCCATGAAGTGCCTGGAGGCGGAGGCCATGGTCCTTTCCGCCGAGCTGCACTACCGCACCAGCCTGGTCCGGAAGGAATCCCGCGGCTGGTTCCTGCGGGAGGACTACCCCTTCGAGAACAACGCGGACTGGATGAAGTGGATCATCGTGAAGAACGTGGACGGCGAGATGACCATCCGCACCGAGGATCTGCCTCTGGACAAGTGGGAATTCAAGCCCCATCCCCTGGTCCCCGTCACCGAAGAGGAGAAGGCCGGCCCGCTGTATAAGTACTACATCCGGCCCATGGTCCCCGCTCCCCAGGAGCGGTACAACATGGCCGAGCTGCCCTCCGATCCCTCCATGGGCCTGCTGGCCGAGGACATGAACAAGCTGCTGGATCCCGGCTACCTCCCCATCGAGGTGGGCTTCTGCAACCTGCCCAACGGCTGCGCCATGCTGGCCAACCTGACTCCCATGCCCGGCGTCACCCCGGAGATGTTCGACTTCTGGTTCGCATGGCACGGCGTCGCCCCCATGCGCTACAAGATCTGGAACCATGACGACCATTACTACTGCCAGACCATGAACATGGACAAGGCCCTGGACAAGAGCCTGAGCCTCAGGGAGCGGTACTGGGATACCACCCACGATATCGAAGAAGACTGCAACATGGGCAAGCAGCACATCCAGATCAACTTCCGGAACCCCGCGGACATCGGCTTCGATCCCGAGAAGCTGAAGAACTTCGACGGCACCGTGGTCTGCGCCGGCAACGAGAATTCCCCCACCATCATGGTCCACTGCATCCGGCGGGTGCCCGGCGGCTGCGAGCTCCGTTCCCGCTTCTTCATGGGCTACAACGTGGTGGACGGCAAGCCCCATAAGATGCTGCCCGACGGCATCAACATGCCTCTCGCCCCCGTGCAGGCCCTCCTGAAGCACAACATCAAGGAGTTCACCAACCTGGCGGCCATCCTACCCGAGGTGTACAACGAGTTCATCGACGAATTCACCAAGTAAATCCTGCGTAAGGCAGACCAAGGCCCCCGGATCGCACGATCCGGGGGCCTTAAACTGCGCTTGACGCGGAGGGCGGACGCCGATACAATCAGGAGCAGGAGAATAACGGGAAGGAGTGGAACATATGGGCAATTTTGAAAACGCGAAGGTCAAAGTACGGGAGGGCTGGCTCCAGGGCTATACCCAGGGCAGCCTGAAGATCTTCAAAGGCATCCCCTATGCCGCGCCGCCGGTGGGAGCCCTGCGCTTCCGTCAGCCCCGGGATCCCGGCCGCTGGCGGGGGGTGCGGAAGGCGGTGCAGTATTCCGCCGCGGCGATCCAGCAGGTGATGGAGCAGGAGGATCTGCCCGCCAACGTCCACGGCGTGCCCCAGATGCTGGCCCCCTCCCAGTACGAGGAGGACTGCCTGTACCTCAACGTATGGAGCCCCGCGAAGACGGCGGAGGACAAGCTGCCGGTGTTCATCTGGGTCCACGGCGGCGGCATGGTGGCCGGCAGCGGCTGCGAGGTGGTGTGCGACGGCAGCGGCTTCGCCTCCCGGCGGGACGTGATCGTGGTGACCATCAACTACCGGCTGGGCTTCTTCGGCTTCTTCGCCCATCCGGATCTGACGGCGGAGGCGGGGGGCAGCTCCGGCAATTACGCCCTCTTCGATATCCGCAAGGCCTGCCAGTGGGTGAAAAACAACATCGCAGCCTTCGGCGGGGACCCGGATCGGATCACCGTCGCCGGACAGAGCGGCGGGGCGGCGGCCTGCGGCGCTCTCCATGCCTCCCCCCTGATGAAGGGGCTGATCCGGCGTCTTTCCATCGAGAGCGGCCCCATCTTCTACGGCTTCATGCAGCCCCAGGACCGGAGCGTCTACGAAGCAAAGGGCGTGGAGTTCATGGAGCGCATCGGCTGCAAAAGCATCGAGGAGCTTCGGCAGCGGGACGCCTGGGAGCTCTTTGACGAATACAGCAAATGGAGCCCCGGCATGATGGGGGGCTTCAGCTTCTGCGTGGACGGGCAGTTCCTGCCCAAGCCCTACGGGGAGATCATGGAGGCCGGGGAATTCAACGATTTTGACGTGATGATCGGCTCCTGCGCCCAGGAGTTCCCCGCCGCGGACCCGGAGAAATTCACGGTGGAGGATTTTGAGAAGTACCTGGCGGAAGCCTTCCCGGACCGGCTGGAGGACATGAAGAGATGGTACCCCGCCGCAGACGGGGTCATGGCCGCCAAACAGATCTCCACCATCAGCTCGGATATGATGCTCATGGGCAGCGTAAAGATCGGGGAGCTCTGCGCCAGATACGGCCGCCGGGCCTTCGTCTGGCTCATGACCAAGGAGAACGAAACGCCCCGGGGCCATGCCGCCGGGAGCCCCCACTGCGCCGAGATGCCCTACGTCTTCGGCCGGGTGGACAAGGGAGAGCGGAACCCCTTCTTCGACTACCACTGGGTGGGGGCGGACTACGACTTCATGGAGCTGATCCAGGGGTACTGGCAGACCTTCTGCGCCAAGGGCGATCCCAATGGAGAGGGCCGTCCGGAATGGAAGCCGTACCGGGAGACCTTCGACGTGTGCGAGCTGGGGAACGACTCCCATATGTTCACCCCGGAGCAGCAGGAAAAATACCGGTATTTCTGGGACAAGCTCTCCTCGGGCAAATACACCGCCGTCACCTTCGGCATGCCCCGCTTCGGGCCCGTCGGCTGAGCAGAGATAAAGGACACCCCGGATCGCATGATCCGGGGTGTTTTGCCGTTTCCGTCATATCTGTTTTCTCAGGTCATCAGAACCGCCCGGCAGGGGGCTCCGTCCGAATCCCCCAGGTTCAGGGGCAGGGCGCTGAGGAAATACCGCCCGTCCGGCACCCGCATCAGGCGCAGCCCCTCCAGCAGGACCTTTTCCGCCCCCAGCAGGATCAGATGCACTTCCATGGGAGCCTCCTCCGGTCCCACAGTCTGGCTCTCCACCCCGATGAGGCGCAGAGAGGACGCCGCAAAGACCCGGGCCGCTTCGGCGGTGACCACGCAGTCTCCCCGGAGGAGGAGCCGCTCCCCCGCCCCGGCCTTTTCCGCCAGGCGCAGGACTGCCGCCGCCCGCTCCCCGGTCAGCTCTCCGGGGCAGGTATACACAAAGGCGGGACCCAGGAAGATCTCCGGGTCCAGCTCCCCGATGGTCTTCCCATCCCGGAGGAAATGGAAGGGGGCGTCCGCATGGGTGCCGTTATGGGCGCACAGGCTCAGGGCGGTGAGGTTGTACAGAGCCCCCTCCGCCATACTGCTGATCCGCTCCCGCTTCGGGGCGGGATCCCCGGGGAATACACGGCAGGAAAACAACTCCTGGGAGATATCCAGAACCATGAAAACGTCCTCTCTCGTTATCCCCCTCATCCGTCACGCCGCTTCCGTGAGACGCGCCGCGACACCTTCCCCCGGGGGAAGGCAGCCTGCGCGGCGGGGACGGAGGAGCGAGAAGCGTCCCTGGGTTTCATCCGGGCTTCGCCCGGTGCCTTGCCTGTTTATTTCTTGCCGGAAAGCAGGTCCACCGCGCCGCCCAGGATGGTGCCCAGGATCCCGTCCGCCGCGGTCTTCTCCCCCTTCAGCACCTTCAGCGCCGTTTCTTTGGTGTTCTTGTCCGCCGCCCGGTACAGCTCCACCAGCTTCTTTTCCGCCGCGGTGAGCTTCAGTTCCTCTTCCTGCTTCGCCGCGGGCTTCTTGGCTGCCGGCTTCTTGGCCGCGGAGGGCTTGCTTCCCTCCTTCGCCGCGTTCAGCAGAGAGGCCTGGGTCACGCCGGTGGCCTTGGCGATGGCCTTCAGCTGGGCCTGGCTCAGCTCGATCTCGCCCCGTTCCGCCTTGCTGATGTCCGCCGCGGTGAGACCGGCGATCTTCTTCGCCAGCTGTTCCTGGGTGAGCTTCGCGCCGGTGCGGGCTTCCTTGATGAGGGGTCCTACCTTGTTCGCCATGGAGCATTCCTCCTTATATCACGCCGGTCAGTCCAGGTATCCGTTGGGATTGTTCCGCTGCCAGTTCCAGCTGTCCCGGCACATATCCTCGATGCTCTTCTCCGCGTGCCAGCCCAGGACCCGCTCCGCCTTGCCGGGATCGGCATAGCAGGCGGCGATGTCTCCGGGGCGGCGGGGGTCGATCACATAGGGGATCTCCACCCCGCTGGCGGCCTCAAAGGCATGTACGATCTCCAGCACGCTGTATCCCCGGCCGGTGCCCAGGTTGAACACCTCCACGCCGCCGGACTCGATGGCCTTCAGGGCCGCCGCGTGGCCCCGGGCCAGGTCCATCACATGGATGTAATCCCGCACCCCGGTGCCGTCCGGCGTATCGTAATCGTTGCCGAAAACATGGAGCTTCTCCAGTTTTCCCACCGCCACCTGGGTGATATAGGGCATCAGGTTATTGGGGATCCCGTTGGGGGCTTCCCCCAGCAGGCCCGAGGGGTGGGCTCCGATGGGATTGAAATACCGGAGCAGCACCACCCGCCAGGGGTTCTGATCTCCGTTCTTCACATCTGCGGTATGCAGGTCCCGGAGGATCTCCTCCTGCATCCACTTGGTCCAGCCGTAGGGATTGGTGCACCGGCCCTTGGGACATTCCTCCGTGATGGGGATCTCCGCCGGATCTCCGTACACCGTGGCGGAGGAGGAGAAAATGATGCTCTTGCAGCCGCTGCGGCGCATCACGTCCGTCAGGGTCAGGATGCCGCCCACGTTGTTCTCATAGTACTCCCAGGGCTTCGCCACGGATTCCCCCACGGCCTTCAATCCCGCAAAATGGATGACGCAGTCGAAGCGGTGCTCTGCGAACACCCGCTCCAGGGCGGCCCGGTCCCGAATGTCCGCCCGGTAAAAGGGGACCTTCTTCCCCGTCAGCCGCTCCACCCGATCCTGGACCTTCGGGCTGGCGTTGGAGAGATTGTCCAGGCAGACCACCTCATGTCCCGCCTGCAGCAGCTCCACCTGGGTATGGGAACCGATATATCCGGCACCGCCGGTGACCAGTAGCTTCATGCAGTGTATCCTCCCCTCATTCCACCGTGACGGACTTGGCCAGGTTCCTGGGCTTATCCACGTCCAAGCCCCGGGCCACGCTGATATAGTACCCCAGCAGCTGCAGGGGCACCACCACCAGGCTGCCCACGAAATGTTCGTCCGCCCGGGGGACGTAGATGGTGAAGTTCACCTCGTCCTCCACGCTGTAATTCCCATAGCTGGTAAGGCCCATGAGATAGGCCCCCCTGGCCCTGCACTCCGCCATATTGCTGACGGTCTTCTCCAGCAGGGCGTTCTGGGTGAGGACGCCGATCACCAGGGTGCCGTTCTCCACCAGGCTGATGGTGCCGTGCTTCAGTTCCCCGGCGGCGTAGGCCT
>CAMZIY010000117.1 GCA_947307365.1 uncultured Clostridia bacterium | reverse complement strand
CTCCATCATCCAGGACCCCATGACCTCCTGCGGCTGCTTCGAGTGCATCTGCGGCCTGGAGCCCGCCTCCAACGGCGTGGTCATCGTGAACCGGGAATACGCCGGCTCCACCCCCATCGGCATGACCTTCGCCGAGCTGGCCTCCATGACCGGCGGCGGTGAGCAGACCCCCGGCTTCATGGGCCACGGCGTCCAGTTCATCGGCTCCAAGAAGTTCATGCGGGCCGAGGGCGGCATCCAGCGCATCGTATGGATGCCCGCCGCCCTGAAGGAAAAGGTGGCGTCCCGGGTGAACAAGGCCGCTGAGGAGCTCTACGGCATCGAGAACTTCACGGACATGATCTGCGACGAGACCATCGCCGCCAGCGCGGACGACCTGGATAAGATGATCGACTTCCTGGCGGAGAAGGGCCATCCCGCTCTGGCCATGGAGCCCATGCTGTAAGCCGGAGCTGCAGCATTCCACGCGAACCAACCGGGGAGCGGACCGCAAACCGGTCCGCTCCTTTTGTCCTTTGTCGATAAGGAGGAATCGAACGTGTGTCTTTCCACCGCTTACAAGAACAGCAAGGATGAGGATTCCGTCATTGCCCGTTATGTCTCTAAGATCGACGTGAAGGGGGATTCGGTGATCCTCACGGACGTGATGGGAACGGAGACGGAGGTCCCCGGCGCCCTGACCTTCATCGACCTGACCGGCGGCACGGTCATCATCCGGGTGGCCTGATGCTGTACGAGGTCGTGTATAAGATCGAAAACACCTGCAAGGCGAACCAGATGCGGGATGTTTTCTTCGAGGAAGCGGAAATGACGGACCCGGATCAGTGGATCCGGCAGAAGGCGCCCAATGCGGATATCTACGACCGGGAGGATATTCCCGGGGGCATCCGGTACCGGGTGGTCTCCGCCAATCTGCTGACCGTATACGAGCTGACCCCCGCGGATTGACCGGGGGCTGTCTGCCTGTCCTCCGCCGTCGGCGGAGGACTTTCCGAAAAAGGGAGGAAGGAACATGACTCAGACCATTGCGCTGGCAGGGAAGGGCGGCGTGGGAAAGACCACCGTCTGCGGCCTGCTGATCCAATACCTCTGCGCCAAGGACCAGGGCCCCGTCCTGGCGGTGGACGCGGACGCCAACTCCAACCTCAACGAGGTGCTGGGGGTGGAGGTGGAGCTCACCCTGGGAGACATCCGGGAGGACGTGGCCCGTTCCGATATCGCCGATCCCAGTCCCGTGCCTGTGGGCATGACCAAGCAGGAGTTCGCGGAGATGAAATTCGCGGACGCCCTGGTGGAGGGGGACGACTTCGATATGCTGGTGATGGGCCGTACCCAGGGCCGGGGCTGCTACTGCTACGTCAACGGCATCCTCACCGCCCAGGTGGCGAAGTACGCCGGGAACTACCGCTACGTGGTGGTGGACAACGAGGCTGGCATGGAGCACATCAGCCGGGGCATCCTGCCCAAGGTGGACACGGTCATCCTGGTGAGCGACTGTTCCCGCCGGGGCGTCCAGGCCGCCGCCCGGATCTTTGAGCTGACGAAGTCCCTGGATATCGGGGCGAAGGAGATCAAGCTCATCATCAACCGGGCCCCCGGGGGCGTCGCCTCCGAGGGCGTGCTGGAGGAAGTGCGGAAGGCGGGGATGGACCTGCTGTGCGTGCTGCCCCACGACGATACCATCTATGAATACGATTCCGATGGGATCCCCACGGTGAACCTGCCGGGGGACGACCCCTTCAAGAAGACCCTGTTTGCGGCGCTGGACAAGCTGACGTTCTGAAGGAGGACGACCATGCCGATTGTCACCTTCCGCCATATCGGCGGCGAAGAGATCCGTACCGAGGTCCCGGCGGGCCTGACCCTGCTGGAGGCCGCGAAACAAGCCGGCGTTGCCATCGACGCTCCCTGCGGCGGCAGCGGCACCTGCGGCAAATGCCGGGTCCGGCTCCTGACCGGCGACCCGGAGATGGAAGCCAATCCCCACCTGAGCCGGGAGGATTACGCTGCCGGGTGGCGGCTGGCCTGCTGCAGCCGGGTGACGGGGGACACCGGGGTGGAAGTGCCGGAGACCGCCTCCGCCTACCGCACCGGCATCCGCACCGCCGACCTTTCGGACCCCACGGTCCGGGGGGCCTTTGAGGCGGTGCAGCAGGATCTGAAGGCCGCCGGGATCATGGAGGAGCCCGCCCTGCAGGTACGGGAGATCGCCCTGGATCCCCCCACTCTGGAGGACACTATGCCGGATAACGAGCGGCTGGAGCGGGCCCTGGCAGCCGAGCTGGGAGCGGAACGGATCACCCTCTCCCTCACCGCCCTGAAGAAGCTGTCCGCCCTCCTGCGGGAGAATGATTTCCGCCTCGTCTGCATCCTGCGGAAGCACGGCGGCGCGATCCAGGTGGCAGATATCCACGCCCCCGGGATCCCCCATCCCGCCTGCGGCCTGGCCATCGATATCGGCACCACCACCGTTTCCGCCGCCCTGGCGGATATGGAGGACGGGGCCCTTCTGGCCCGCGCCTCTGCGGGCAACGGGCAGATCCGCTTCGGCGCGGACGTGATCAGCCGGATCATCGAATCCACCCGCCCCGGCGGCTCTCAGCGGCTGAAAAAGGCCGTTGTGGAGGAGACCCTGGTGCCTTTGATCGCTGCCATGTGCCGGGATTCCGGCGTTCCCCTGGACCGGATCTACCGGGTGAGCATCGCAGGGAACACCACCATGAACCATCTGCTTTTGGGCCTGTATGCGGATCCGATCCGCATGGAGCCCTTTGTCCCCACCTATTTCCGCTGCGAGACCCTGCGGGCGGCGGAGGTCATCCCCGGTCTCAGCCCCGCCGCGGAGCTGGTGATCGCCCCCAACGTGGGCAGCTACGTGGGAGGGGACATCACCGCCGGCGTCCTGGCCAGCACCCTGTGGGAATCCGATGAGCTGAGCCTCTTCATCGACCTGGGCACCAACGGCGAGCTGGTGCTGGGCAACGGGGAATACATGCTCTGCTGCGCCTGCTCCGCAGGTCCCGCCTTCGAGGGCGGGGATATCTCCTGCGGCATGCGGGCGACGGACGGGGCCATCGAGGCAGTGAAGATCGACAAGGCCACCATGGAGCCCACCCTGGAGGTGATCGGCGATCCGGGGCAGAAGCCCCGGGGCCTCTGCGGCAGCGGCATCATCGATACCGTGGCGGAGCTCTTCCGGGCGGGGATCATCGACGCCCGGGGCAAATTCGCCCGGAACGGGGACCGGGTCCTGCGGGATGAGGACGGCATGGGCCGCTATGTGCTGGCCTGGGCGGCGGACGCCGCGGACGGCCGGGACGTGACCATCAACGAGGTGGATCTGGATAACTTCATCCGGGCCAAGGGAGCCATCTTCTCCGCCGCCCATCTGCTGATGGAGCAGGTGGGGGTCAGCCCGGAGGATATCAGCCGCTTCTGGATCGCCGGCGGCATCGGCGGCGGCATCGATTTCCACAATGCCATCACCATCGGCATGTTCCCGGATCTCCCCCATGAACTCTTCCATTATATCGGCAATTCCTCCCTCTCCGGGGCCTACGCCGTTCTCCTGAGCAGCAGCGCCTGGGCCAAGACGGAGGAGCTGGGCCGGTGCATGATGTACGTGGAGCTCTCCAACGAGCCCCGGTATATGGACGAATTCGTTTCCGCCTGCTTCCTGCCCCATACGGACCATTCCCTCTTCCCCTCCGTGGAAAAGGAACTGAGCTGACATGGAAAAGAAGACGCCCTATAACCCCAACAACAAGACCGAGCTCCCCCTGAACCACTACCTGGAGCGGTTCCGGGCGGGGGAGCCGGAGGAGATGTCCGCCCGCACCGGCGCCGCCTGGGACGGGGAGAAGTTCACCCTGCGGATCTGCGGGGAGGAGAAGACCGTCACCTGGCCGGATTTTTCCGATCCGGGCTGGACGGATACCCAGCGCATCCTTTTCCTCCGGTATCTGCTGGAGGGGGTGAAGGCCCCCCGGTCCAACGCCTACCTCACCTATCGGGAGATGCCCTGGGGGGAGGTATACGATACGAATTTCAAGGGACGCTGCCTCAGCCGCCTGTGTCGGATGTACGGCGCGTCGCCGGAGCGGTTTTCCGCCGCCTGCCTGGCCCTGGGAGGGCTGGAGACGGAGAGCAGCGGCCTGGGCTACGCCCTGGAATTCCTTCCGGGCCTCTGGCTCCGCTTCTTCCTGTGGGAGGGGGACGAGGAATTTCCCGCCTCCGCCCAGATCCTGTTTTCGGATAACTTTCCTGCGGTGTTCTCTGCGGAGGACCGGGTCGTGGTCTGCGAATACGTCATCGGAAAAATGAAAAGTGTCGGCTGATGAATACTGCCCGGGCATCGGAATGCCCGGGCAGTCATAAAAAGGAGAGAAGCATGAAAGGACGGGGCAAGGGTTTCCTGGCCGCCGGAGCGGGCCTGGTGCTGGGCAGCTTCGTGGGCCTGACGGGCTATGCGCTCCTGGATCTGCTGGTCAGAACGGGGATGGACCGGGAGGAGCCGAAGCTGCTCAAGGGCATGGAGACCCGCATCAGCGGGGCCCGGGGCGGATCGGACTACGCCGCCGCCCTGGAGGAGGCCATGGCCGCCCAGAAAAAGCGGGTCATGGAGCCGGTGACGATCACCGCCCGGGACGGTACCCGCCTGGCGGGCCACTGGGCCCCGGCGAAGATGCCGAAGCGGGCCGTCCTGGCGGTCCACGGCTGGCGGGGAGACTGGACCCAGGCCTTCGGCATGATGGCGGATTTTCTGGAGGAACAGGGCTGCAGCGTCCTGTACGTCGACCAGCGGGGCACCAACGGCAGCGAGGGAGAATATATCGGCTTCGGCCTGCTGGAACGGCTGGACTGCGCGGACTGGCTGAACTGGCTGGCGGAGCGCTGCCCCGGCCTGCCTCTTTACATGATGGGCATGTCCATGGGGGGGACCTCCGTGCTGATGGCGGCGGGGGAGCCCCTGCCGGAAACCCTCCGGGGCATCGTGGCGGATTCCGCCTTCACCACCCCCAAGGCCATCCTGGAGCACGTTGCCCGGAGCAACCTCCATCTGCCCTTCGGGCTCACGGCCCGGGCGGCGGAGGCCGCCTTCCGGCGGAAGGTGGGCGCGGCGGCGGATTCCTGCAGCACCGTGGACGCCCTGAAGCAATGCCGCGTCCCCGTGCTCCTGGTCCACGGAGGAAAGGACCGCTTCGTTCCCCCGGACATGGCCTTCGAGAACTACCGGGCCTGCGGAGGTCCCAGAAGGCTCTTCTTCGTCCCGGGAGCGGACCACGTGGGCTGCTGGTTCACGGATGGGGAGGGCTACCGCCGGACCCTGACGGACCTTTGGCGGGAGTACGACCGGGCGCAGGATGCGGCGGCGAAAGCTCCGGCGAAAACAGAATGAGAGGAAAGAAAGAGAGCTGCCCGAAGGAGGCACTTCGTAAGGAAGCGCCTCCTTCTGCCTCAAGTGCAAGGTAATTGACTACGTCGGTCAACAATAGTATTAATGACCAAAACAAATCGGTTTTTGTGCGGATGTGATGCAATGATTATCAGAAGAATCGAGCCTGAAGATGCAGGAAATGTAT
>CAMZIY010000116.1 GCA_947307365.1 uncultured Clostridia bacterium | reverse complement strand
TGGTTCCCGGCGGAGACGTGGATCAGGTCGCAGAGGCCGTCCAGCTGCCTGGCAAAGGCGATGCCCTCCTCGATGCCGTAGCCTCCGTCGTAGCATTCGCTGCCGCTGATGCGCACCTCCACGGGGAAGGAGGCGCCGCAGGCCTTCTTGATGGCCTTCACGATCTCCACCGTGAACCGGGCCCGATTCTCGATGGGAGCCCCGCCCCACTTATCCTTCCGGGTGTTGGTGATGGGAGAGACGAACTGATGCAGCAGCCAGCCGTGGCCCGCGTGGACCAGGACCATGCCGAAGCCCGCCCGCTTGGCGATGAGAGCGGCCTGGGCGTATTTCTGAATGGTGCGCTCGATGATCTCCTCCGGCATCTCCGGCACCACCCGGTCCCCCACCTGCATCTCCACGGGGCCGTAGGCGAAGCCCATGTTCTTTGCCCCCATGAAGGCGGGGACCCGGTTGGCGAACATGCCCGCGTGCTGCAGCTCTGCCGTGGCCACCGCCCCGTGACGGGTGACCTCCTCCGCCAGACGGCACAGGGGATGAAAGGCCCGGGGATCCTCGATGGCCACGTGGTCCGCGCCGCCCCGGCCCAGCTCCCCGTCCGTGATGAGCTCGCAGGTGGCGACGCTGGCCGCGCCGCCCAGGGCCTTCCGGGCATAGTAGGCGGCGGCGCCGGGAGGCAGGATATTGTCCCCGGTCATGTTCACATACCCGGTCGGGGAGGCAAAGATCCGGTTGCGGAACAGGGTGTTCCCCAGTCGGATGGGTTCGAAAAGATGGGGGTACTTGAATTCGCTCATGGTCGTCCATTCCTTTCTTCGTTCTCTGGTCCGATCAACCGCCGGGAGACCCGGGGCAAACTGTCCTTCATTCCGGGGATCCGGGTGGACGAGGGCCTCACGCCTCCGTCTCCGTCCAGGCGGCCCACTCGATAAAACCGCCCTTCCCCGGTACCGCCAGGATCCCGTTCCGGTCCCCTTCACAGCGCACCAGCAGGCAGGTCATGGGCTCATCCCCGGAGCAGAGGGAGGCGTACCGCTCCAGAAAATCCCGATCCGCCAGCAGATCGGTGAGGAAATTTCCGAACTCCATCTCCTCCAGAAAGAGCTCCGCAGCCACCCGGAAGGGCCGCTCCCCGTCCAGGGGATGCAGAGCCCGCAGCGCCTCCAGATCCCTGGGGCGGCGGACGAACCAGGCTCGACCGTTCAATTCCCTCACCTTCCTTCCGGCTTATTGTACACGCCCTGTCTGACCCTGTCAATCAAGGGAGACAGGCCGCTTTCTCCCCGTCTTTTCTGCGCCCATGGCTTGCGGAGGAGGGCGGGGTATGATAGAGTGAATATATCCCATGGAAAGGAAGCCGGGCCGGATGAAGAAGACGATCGACGAATTGCTCCGGGCATCTTACTGGATCATCGATATCCTGCCGGAGCAGGTCCCGAAGAACAGCCCCGGGCAGTATTTTGCCGTCGAAGCATACTATCTCGAACCGACGCGCCTGGCCGCGGTGAAGCAGAAACACATCGACCTCGTTCTCAAGCTGAACTGCTACCGGGACCTTTCCCTGGGGGAAGACGGGCCCCTCAACCCCCCGCCGGAGCAGATCGCGGAGGCGATGCGGGGGGGATACCTCTCCATCCTCCTGGAGGACTCCATGATCGTTTCCCAGCCGGACGAGACCTGGCTGACGGTCTATGCCCCGGAGGAAAAGCTGCTGGAGCTGCTCCGGGTCCTGGCTGTGGGAGAGGGACTGTATCTCTGGCAGCCCCCGGATCAGGGGTCGGAAGGAGGTCGGGAGCATGGCTGAGCTGGTCGCGGTCTCCGGGGTGAAGAATTCCGGCAAGACCACCTTTCTTGCCGCCCTGATCCCGGAGCTGAAGGCCCTGGGGCTGCGCGTGGCCGTCATCAAGCACGACGGGCATTCCTTCCTGCCGGACCGGGAGGGGACGGATACCTTCCGCCTCCTGGAGGCGGGAGCCATGGGGACCGCCGTGTTCGACGGGGAGAAATTCCAGGCGGTGAAATACGCCCGGGTATCGGAAAATGAGCTCTCCGCCCTGTTTCCCGAGGCGGATCTGATCCTGCTGGAGGGCTTCAAGCATTCCCCCTGGCCCAAGATCGAGATCCTCCGGGGGGCCGTTTCCCGGGAACCGGTGTGCGATCCCGCCGCCCTGCTGGCCCTGGTGACAGATACGGAGGTCCGGCTTCCCGGGGTGCCCGCATTCGGTCTTGCGGACGCGGCGGGGGTGGCCCTGCTGCTGCGGAACCGGCTGAAAAATGTGCAGGAGAAATAACATATACAGGAGGAGTCGTAATGGGTATTCAGGATTTTCACGGCAAGACCGCATTCGTCACCGGCGGCGCCAGCGGACTGGGGCTGGGCATCGCCAAGGCCCTGGCCAAACGGGGCGCGAACATCGTCATCGCAGACTTCCGGCAGGAGGCGCTGGACGCCGCTCTGCCCATCTTCCGGGAGAAGGGCTGGCCCTGCCATCCCGTTCTGCTGGACGTGATGGACCGGGAGGCCTTCGTCCGGGCGGCGGACGAAGCGGAAGCCGCCTTCGGCAAGATCCACATCCTGGTGAACAACGCGGGCATCGGCCTCATGGAGGGCCCCATCTGGGAGGCCAGCTATGAGGACATGGATTTTGCCATCGACATCAACTTCAAGTCCGTCCTCAACGGCATCAAGACCATTCTTCCCCGGATCCTGAAGCACGGGGAGGAGGGCTGGGTGGTGAGCACCTCCTCCAAGAACGGGATCATCCCCCTGCCGGGCATGGTGCTGTACAACTCCACCAAGCGGGCGGTGATGGCCGTCATGGAGACCCTGGCCCTGGACCTGCAGGAGACCAACGTAGGCGCCAGCGTCTTCTGCCCCGGTCCCTTCAAAACCAACCTGAACGTCACCACGGACAAGATCCGGGAGATGCATCTGGGCTCCCCCTTCGCCAAGCGGGTCAGCCCCAACAAGGGCGTCAAGAAGGCCGATCTGAGCGGCCTGGACATGAGCAAGATGGAGCGGGATCCCGAGGAAGCCGGGGAACGGGTCGTCCGGGGCATCATGCGGGGAGACCTGTTCATCTTCACCCATGCGGAGTGGAAGAAGGGCTGGCAGGAGCACGCGGACGCCATCACCCGGGCCATTCCCGACGAGGAGCCCAACCCGGATTTCATCAAGGTCTTCCCCCGGAACGTGGCCGCCCCCATCTACAACAAGCAGACCCAGGTCCCGGCCTGGCATCCGGAAGACTGAGCGAAGCCATGGCCGTTATCCGCATCCGGAAGAACCCTCCGGAGGGGCGGCATGATTCCGGCTGTCTCCTCTGCGGCAGCCCCCTGGTCTATTCCGCCGCTGCGGAGGAGCGCGTCTGCGCCGTCTGCGGGGAGAAGCATCTGTCCAACTGCGCCTGCGAAAAGGGGCACTACGTCTGCGACCGCTGCCACGCCGCGGGGCTGGAGGCGGAGTTCATCCCCCTGCTGCTCCGGAGCCGGGAGAAGGATCCCCAGAAGCTGCTGGAGGAAGTGTTTGCCCTCCCCGGCGTGCATATGCACGGACCGGAGCATCACGCCATCGTCCCCTGCGTCCTCCTGGCCGCATACAGGAACTGCGGCGGGGAGCTGGACCTGCGCTCCGCCCTGGGGGAGGCCCTGAAGCGGGGCCGTCAGGTCCCCGGGGGCACCTGCGGGTACTGGGGCGTCTGCGGCGCCGCCGCCGGGGCGGGGATCTATTTCAGCATCCTGACCCGTTCCACTCCCCTGGCCGGGGAGGTCTGGGACCTGCCCCAGCGCCTTGCCGCCCGCTGTCTGAACGCCATCGCGGACGCCGGCGGTCCCCGGTGCTGCAAGCGCACCGCCCGCCTCGCCGTGCGGGAGGCCGTGCGTTACACCACAGAGCGTCTGGGCCCGACCATGCCGGAGACGCAGCCTGTCTGCGGGTACATGGGGAAGAACAGGGAGTGCATCGGGGAAAGATGTCCGTATTATCCCCAATAAATTTCACCGTACCTATGGCTCGGGGACAGAGGTCTGACCTCTGTCCCCGTCTGTTTTCCTCTTGATGCTCCTGCGCCTGCTGGCGCGGCATTTTTCGTTTCCCTCGTCCCCGCCGCGCGGTCTGCCTTCCCTTGGGGGAAGGTGTCAGCCGCCGCCTCCCGCAAGGCGGCTGACGGATGAGGGGCGGAGGGAGCTTCCGCGCCTGCGGCCACGGCCCCGCAAAGCAATTCTCCCCCGCGGCGCTCCTGAGCAGGCAGCTGCTGCGGGGAGGGGCTTTTCCGTTGGCAACGTCATCCGCTCTTCCGCTTCCCTTTTCCGGCGGTGTATCCCCGGCGGATGCGGCTGTAGCAGTCGTTGCACAGGCGGCCAGAGTGGTACAGGGGCATGGGGGCGCCGCAGCGGGCGCAGAAGCGGATGTTGTTCTTCAGGTTATGGAGCAGGATCTGGTTGATAAGGTCTGCGGTCTTCTCCCGCTCCTCCCGGAGCTTTTCCTCCTCCACATGGCAGCCGAAGGCCTTGGAGAAGGAGAAATACAGGTCCAGCTCCCGGTAGTACAGCTCCAGCTCCGGCAGGGTATAGGCGGTGCGTTTTTCCGGCAGCACCGGCTGTTCCGGCTCCCCGCCTCCGTTCCAGATCCGGAGGAAGCGGAAGAAGAGCATGCTCAGCTCGTCGTCCGTCTCGTCGAAGGGGATGTTGGCTGCCCGAAGCTCCATCTCCTTGTCCAGCCGGAAGCCCCGCTCCCGCATCTGGGTGATCATGGTGATATACCGGGTGATATCCAGCTTCCGGTAGGGCTCCGCCGTGGGCATCCGGTTCCACACGCTCAGGACCTCCAGCAGGTCGAAGTCCACCATGAGCACCAGGTCGGAGAAGCCCGCCACGGCGTACTGGAGGGGCGGGACCACGGTCTCCATCCCCGCCTGGATGGAGGAGAGGTTCTCCGTCGCCCCCACGTAGCCCTTGTCATAGATGCCGTACCGTCCCGCCCGTCCGGCGATCTGCTGGATCTCCTCCGGCTTCAGAGGGCGGCGCTCCTTGCCGTCAAACTTCTCCGTATCCATGAAAATGATCCGGCGGATGGGCAGGTTCAGCCCCATGCCGATGGCGTCGGTGGAGACCACGTACTGCCGGTCCCCGTTCAGGAAGCCCTCCACCTGCTTCCGCCGGGTGGCGTAGGGCAGGGCGCCGTAGATGATGGCGGGCTCCTTCCCGTGCTGCCGCAGGTCCTCCGCGATGCTCAGCACGTTCATTTTGGAAAAGGTGATGAGGGCGTCCCCGGGCTGGATATCCAGGTAGTTCACCACCTTGTTCATGCACAGGAGGGGCGTCTTTCTGGTGTGTTCCACCACCTCCACCTGGTCCCCGCAGCTGCGGATGAGGCGCAGGAGCAGGTCTTTGGCCTGGGGGGCGGCGCAGAGATGGATCTCCGGGGCCAGGACGCCCAGGATGGCCCGGGTCCAGGCGTAGCCCCGCTCGGAGTCCGCGATCATCTGACATTCGTCGATCACCGCCACGTCGAAGCGGCGCTTCATCTCCAGCTTTTCCGCCGTGGCAGCCACGTGGGTGTCCCCTTCCCGCACGTCCTCCTCCTCCCCGGTGGAGAGGCTGCAGTTCACCCCGTAATCCAGCAGGGTCTCCTGGGCCTCCAG
>CAMZIY010000115.1 GCA_947307365.1 uncultured Clostridia bacterium | reverse complement strand
CCCCGGGTGGTGTCCCGGTACTGCTGGGAGGGCTGGAACTCGATCAGGGTGTAGTTCATGATCTGGTCCCGCTTATAGTCGAAGCCGCCCTCGGTCATGGTCTTCACCATGATCTTGGTGGTGGATTCCTCGTTCAGCATCAGGTTCCAGGTGGCGTTGGCCTCCTCCGGCTTCATGCCGGCGAAGTCCCCGTAGAAGGGCAATTTGTATTTGCCGCTCTTCACCCCGTCCCGGATGGCGTTGATGATCTGGGCGGAGGTGCTGAACATGGCGCCGCCGTCCGCCCACCCCTGGGTGGGGGCGGGAAGCTGCTCACCTTTGGCGTCCACGATGGGCACGTTCTCATAGCTGGCGTCGCCGCCGCCGGTGTACCACTTGTGCTTCAGTCCGCTGGCGATGCGATAGGGGGCGCTGCCCTCCATCATGGTGACTTCCGCCCCGGCCCGCCAGGCCATGGCGGTGCCGTCTCCGCTCTCGTTCCGGGAGTACATGGTGGAATAGCCGCCGTGCTCCATGTCCATATGCCACATCTGGCCCGCGCCGGAGGTGGCCAGGATCACCGCCTTGGCCTTCACGATGACGAATTCGCCGGTACGGACGTTGACGCCCGTGGCGCCCACCACTCTGGCCCCCTGCTTCCCGTTCTCGTTCAGCAGGCCGGTGGCCATGATCCGGTCCAGGACCTTCACCCCCAGGCGCAGGCATTCCTTCTTCAGGATGGGCTTGAAGGTGCTGCCCCAGATGCGGATGACGGTATTGTTCCGCTTCTCCGGAGGATTGAAGCCCGGCTGGCCGTAGGTATCCGGCAGGCTCAGCCCGGCGCTGGCGCTGTACCGGGGGGAGAACATGAGCTTCGTCTTGTCGTCCCGGCCTTCCACCCCCAGGAATTCGTCCTTGTCGTCCCGGATCTTGCCGCCCATCTGCTCCATTTCCAGCAGGGTGTCCCAGTCCTCCCGGCACTGGATCTCGATGCCGATGCCGTTGGAGTATTTGCCCAGGGAGTTCATCTCCTCGATGGCCCATTCATCCGGGTCCACCCGGGAGCAGGGGTTTGCCGGAACGTTGCACCAGTGGTCGCAGCCCGGGCCGCCTGCGCCGCTGCGCTTCACGTCGCCCTTCTCCATGAGGATGACCTTCGCCCCGGTGCGAGCCGCGCCGATGGCCGCCCAGCAGCCGGCGATGCCGCCCCCCAGGACCAATACGTCCGCTTCCTCTTCCCTCTCCTCTCCGAACTTCACGGGATAAGGCCACTGAGGCGGCGTCCCCGTGGATTTCAGGTATTCATACCAGGTTCCCATATGTCGTCCTCCTTTTTTGATTCATTCTGTTCATACACAAAATTGTAATGGATAAGAGGCAGGCCGTCAAGACGGAGCCTTTGGTAATTGCATTACCTGCAGCTCCTGCTCCAGCACGTCGGCATATCGTTGGACCGCCGGGTCGAGCGCCTCAGCCCGGTCCAGGGTCTCCGCCCGATCCCGGTATTCGATGGGCGAACGGCGGACAGTCAGGGCGTATCCCAGTGCCTCCGGCTCAGGGCAGAGTCCGGATTCCAGCGCCCACTCCCCCGCTGCTGTTTTGCCGATGATCCTTCCTGTACGGAGGGTAAACAGACAGCGGGAGATATCCAGAAGCCAGCCGAAAGAATACAGGCTCCTTCCGGTGAAGCGGGCGTACTTTCGGATCGTCTCCAGGTGGGCGGCGATATCCCGCTGCCGCTCCGCTTCCGTCGGCCTGGAGATCCGGTCTCTCACCTCCCTGCCGCACAGCAGGATACCGTGATCAAGCAAATCCATCCGGGAGAGACTATTGAAGTCGTATTTCTCCGCGATCCGCTCGCCGCTGGTCCCCCAGTACACCACCCGGTCCGGTATCTCCGTCAGGAACGCATCCAGGGAGAGCATCCCTCCCTCAAAAGCCCGGTATACGGGATCGCCCAGAGCCTGGCGAAGCCCCCTTAATCCCAGTGCCCGGTCTTCGGGGATGGGTTCCCCGGTCAGGACCAGCAGGTCGATATCGCTCCATCCCGGTCGAAAATCTCCGATCGCAGCGGAGCCGTGGAGATAGATGGAGCGGGGGATATCCTCCCCCAGGATGGCACAGATCTCTTCGGTCATCCTGCGGATGGCCGTGTCCGGACCGGACATTTGCTCCATGGTCCAACGCGCTTCCTTTCCTGTAATCTCCCGGGAGCATGACGAATACCCGGGTCAAGTGCCGGTATTTACAATAACTGGGGGAACCGCAAGCAGTTCCCCCAGTTATACGATTCAGCGATGCAGGGTGTTTCAGATCCCAGCCAGCTTGAGGATGTCGGGCACCTTGGATTCCCAGCCCTGGGCCATGATGTGCACGCCCTGGCAGTAGGGCAGGCACTCCTTGATGAGGCGGGCGGTGATCTCCACGCCGGTGATGCCGGCCTTGGTCTTCTCCTTGTCAGCCTTCAGTTCGTCGATCAGGTTGTCCGGAACATGGACGCCGGCTACGTTGGCGTTCAGGTAGCGGCACATGCCCACGCTCTTGGGGATGATGACGCCCAACTGCACGGGCACGCCGAACTGCTTGGCCTTCTCCATGAAGGAGATGAATCTCTCGGAATCGAACACGGCCTGGGTCTGGAAGTACTCCGCGCCGGCCATGACCTTGCGCTCCATCTTCGCCAGCTGCGCGTCGATGCTGTCGCTGCAGGGGGAGACGACGGCGCCCTTGCAGAACTTCGGGGGCTCTCCCACCAGCTCGTTGCCGCCCAGGTCTACGCCCTTCTCCAGCTGACCCACGGTGTACAGCAGGGAAACGGAATCCAGGTCGAACACGGGCTTGGCCTGGGGATGGTCGCCCAGCTTGGTGTGGTCGCCGGTGAGACAGAGGATGTTCTCGATGCCGAACATGGCGGCGGAAAGCAGGTCGGATTCCAGAGCCATGCGGTTCCGGTCCCGGCAGGTGAGCTGATAGATGGGGTTGAGGCCCGCATCCTTCAGCGCCTTGCAGGTGGCCAGAGAGCTCAGACGCATGACGGAGGACTGGTTATCCGTGACGTTCACGGCAGTGATGTTGGAGAGGTATTCCTTCGCCTCCTCGATCAGGGGCTCGACATGGAAGCCTTTCGGAGGGCCGACCTCGGTAGTAACGACGAACTCACCACGAGAAAACTTTTCACTGATCTTCATATCTTCAATGCTCCTAACTCTTAAAATTTACAGTAGCCTGATCAGACTTCTTTGTCGGTGGCGTAGTTGCGGAGCTGCACCGGCACCTTGAGCAGATCCAGTCTGCCCAGCATCTTGAGGCGCTGGTAAATGCGCTCCCAGCCGCACTCCATGTTCGGATCGACCTCGCACTTGCCGTCCTTCGCGCCGCCGCACTGGCCGTTCACCAGGCTCTTGGAGCAGGCGGTGAGGGGGCAGATGCCGCCGGTGATGTTCAGGTAGCACTCGCCGCACTGGTCGCACTTGTACTCCAGGGGGGTGACGCCCTGGAAACCGGGGAGAGCGATGGTATCGCAGCCGGCGCAGACCTTCTTGTCCTCAAAATACTCCGCGACGGACTGAACGCCCACGCCGCAGGAGAACACCAGGACCATGTCCGCGGCGTCGATCTCCTTCCGGTGCTTTTCCAGCCGGAGCTTCATGTTCTCAGGGTTGCAGATGTAGTCGGTGGTGAGGATACCGGTGACTTTTCCGGAATCGCACAGTTCCTTCTGGAGGGCCTTGGCCTCCGCCTCGGGGAAGCTCACTTCCTTGCAGCCGTGGCAGTTGACGATAAAGACCTTGCCGGTAACCAGAGCTTCAATATCCTCTTTCGCTTTGAGTTTGGTGATCAGCATCTTACTTCAGCCCCCTTACTGCCGCTTTGCCGGCCTTGATCTTGCTGAGGAGAGGGATCTTGGAGGAGCAGATGTACTCGCAGCTGCGGCACTCGATGCAGTCCATGATGTTTCTGTCCTTCAATTCCTGCCAGTTCTCCTCGTCCGCGAACTTCTGGAAGTACAGTGGGCTCAGCTCCATGGGGCACACGTCCACGCAGCGGCCGCACTTGATGCAGGCCACGGGCTCGCTCACGTCGGTCTCGATGCCGATGATGCCGTTGGTGCCCTTGATGACGGACACGTTCACGTCGGGAAGCAGGATGCCCATCATGGGGCCGCCCATCTTCACGGTGACGTCGTCGCCGGTGAAGCCGCCGCAGTAGTCGATGATCTCCTTCACGCTGGTGCCCACCCGGACGATGTAGTTGCCGGGCTTCCGGATCCGTTCGCCGGTGACGGTGACCACGCGCTCGATGAGGGGCATGCCCGTCTTGATCGCGTCGGAAATGGCCTTCACGGTGCTGACGTTGCACACCACGGCGCCCACGTCCGCCGGGAGGCCGCCGCTGGGAACCATCCGGCCCATGACCCGCTTGATGAGCATCTTTTCAGCGCCCTGGGGGTACTTGGTCTTTGCCACGGTCACTTCGATGTTATCCTCGGCCGCGCACTTGGCCTGGAACAGCTCCACCGCGTCAGGCTTGTTGTCCTCGATGACGATCACGCCCTTGGGGGCCTCCACTGCCTTCATGACCGCCTTCAGGCCGTAAATGACGTCGTCGGCGTAGTGCAGCAGCAGCTTATGGTCCGCCGTCAGCATGGGCTCGCACTCGCAGCCGTTGAGCAGGACGGCTTCGATGGGCTTGCCGGGGGCCAGCTTCACGCTGGTGGGGAAGCCCGCGCCGCCCATACCGGCGATACCGGCTTCCTTGACGATATTCACGATATCTTCCTTGCTGAGGCTGTCCAGATCGCCGTGGGGTTTCACGGACTCGTCCACCGTGTACTTTTTATCGTTCTTGATGACCACGCTGAGGCCGCCGCGGGTGGCGGGATGGACCCGCTCCTCGATGGCCAGCACCGTGCCGCTGACGCTGGAATGGACGGGGGCGCTGATGAATGCGGCGGCTTCGCCGATCTTCTGGCCCACCTTCACATAGTCGCCCACTTCCACGATGGGCTTGGCGGGAGCGCCGGAATGCTGTGACAGGGGGATGACCACGGTATCGGGCTCGGGGAACCGCTCCAGCGGGGTGTGTTCGGCCATCTCCTTATTCTCGGAGGGATGCACGCCGCCGTAATAGCCGGCGAAGCGGCTTTCCCGCACGGAATCCACGTATTCCTTGATGACCTTGAAGTTCACCTTGTTATAATCCCGGAGCTGCACGGGCTGCTTCTCGAACTCCTCCACCCGCCCCTGCTTCTTCAGGCGCTGATAGATCTTCTCCCAGGCGCAGTCCTTTTCCGGATCGACCTCGCACTTGCCGTTCTTGGCGCCGCCGCACTGGCCGTTCACCAGGCTCTTGGCGCAGTCCACGATGGGACAGACGCCGCCGGTCATGTTCAGATAGCACTGGGCGCAGGCGTCGCAGGCCTTCTTGGTGAGGGCCATGCCGTGGTAACCGCGATAGTTCAGGGAGTTGGCAGCCGCAACAACAGGCAGCCCCGCCTCATCCGCCATGGTCTGGATGCCCAGGCCGCAGGAGATGACGACGACGTTCTCGGTGCCCTCGGGGATCAGGTCCTTCAGCTTTTTCTCCGTCTGCGTTTTGTTGCAGAGGAAGTCCAGCTTCGCCGTACCCGTGACGGTCTTGCCCAGGCCTGCGGCAAACTGTGTAAATTCGTCGCAGTCCGGCTCATCCACGGATGCAAATTCCTTGAAGCACTTGTTACAGGCGATCACGA